>JBCBPD010000087.1:0-15527 GCA_039820925.1 Bacteroidota bacterium
AGAGTAGTCTTCCCAAAGTGGATTTCCTTCTTTAGGATACATGGACACTGCCATCACATCTTTGCTACCTACTTTAACAGCTTGCATGTCCCAAATAAACTTTCTTGAAGTAGCAAAACCATAATCCCTTACGTTGGTCGCTTTGAACTTCCAAGTCTTGGTTTTATCTGAAAAACCTTTCTCAGCAGCTTCTGCTTCCTCTTGAGTTACAATGATTACAGGTTTATCGTATGATTTTTTCGCTGCTTTATAGCGCTTCATCATTTCTTTGGAGAACACCTCATCTCTGTTTTGAAGTACTCCGGTAGCATCCAAAACGTGGTCAGCAGGCACAGTAATGCTCACATCATAATTCCCGAAAGGCAAAGCGAATTCTCCGCTACCCCAGAATTGGTGGTTCTGCCATCCTTCTACATCATTGTAAACAGCCATCCGTGGGAAGAACTGTGCAATCACATAGGCTCGGTTGCCATCTTTTTCAAAATACTCGTATCCAGAACGTGCACGGTTTACCGTATGGTCTGGAATGTTGTACCACCATTTGATGCTGAAAGAAACTTTCTCGCCACTTTTTAAAGCTTGAGGAAGATTGATTCGCATCATGGTCTGGTTTATGGTGTGCGAAAGTGGTTTGCCCGCAGCATCCTTTACACTTTCCACATTAAATCCACCATCAAACTTTTCTTCATTATACGTTTTATTAAAACGGCTGGCCGAATAAGCAAAATTGACGGCATCCCCATTACGTAAAGGTGACTTGGAATCCCTAGCTCTTACGTTTTGGTCCAACTGTACCCAAAGAAATTCCAATTTATCCGGGGAATTGTTGTGGTAGGTGATGGTTTCTTCACCGTAAATTTTTGCATTCTTATCATCTAAGCGAATGTCCATCACGTAGTCTGCCTGCTGCTGGTAGTAATCTGGTCCAGGAGCTCCTGAAGCGGAACGATATGTATTTGGAGTGGAGAACTCCTCATACAACTGTTTGAACTTGCTTTGATTGTAGTGCCCAGGCTTTCTAGGCTCCTCTTCAGTTTCACCTTCCTGTCCAAATGAAAAAGCAACAGCAAATAGGAAGAAAAATGAAACGAAATAGTACTTCTTGTTCATCATTATGTTCTTGATTTTAACGCGCGAAAAATAACTTTTTTTTAACCGATTCTTAAGAAAGCATTAGAAGTTTAACATACCTTTATTATTGTATTTGGTCAGGACAAAACTTTTCTTGGATTTTCCCCATTTTATGTGCACAATATTCTGTTGTTCATCAAATAAATCCGTCAAAACTTCATTGGTAACAGACAGCTTCTGAATTTCTTTTAAATCCACATCGGAGACTTCCAAATAACAAATGGCTACGTCGTTTTCATATCGTTTGCCCAAAAAGTTGCAATCCACGACTTCGCCATTCAATTCCACTGAAAATTTGGTTTGAAAATACTTCTTGATGTATTTATCGGATATCTCTTTTTCGTCAGGCGTATCTAGGTACATCTCCATGCCATACCGTTCCGCCAAAACGTCATCCAAATCATCAATGAAAATTCGGCTGGTGATTTGAAACGCTTTTTCCTCTTCTACATATTTAAAATTGGTAACGCTCATATAAAATTTGTGCGCTTCCGAGAATCCAGAACTTACAGCTATCAGGATGAAAAGGCCGAAACACCACCCAATCCTCGTTTTTGCTTTTGCCATAGTAGGTATCCAATTGCTATTATTCATCTTCCAAACTATTGATTTTTCGATAGGATTTGCTCTGCACCACCAAAAACTCCCACATGACCAATTCATTTGGATTGCCTTGAACGGCCTCAAAGGTTTCATTCATTTGGCAATAATGGAAAAAATCGAACAACTTTTCCTTGGGAATTTTCAATTGGTACACAAAAACCGAATCCATGTATTTTTCTTCTACCTTTTGAATTGCGGCATATGATTGGTCTAACGCAATTCTATCTTTCATCTGTTTGGTTCTCCCGCTAATACGATTGAGCAGTTTATTCACATTGATACCAATCCCCATCGGAACGATGTACACAAATTTACCATTGTCCGCATCATTGAGCTTGTTTTCGCTTTGGGAAAGGATTTTTACCTCCGCATTGGGCAATTGCAAAGCCTCAGCAGTTACATCTTTAGACAGGGTTAATCCACCTAAATCCGTATCTAGGTTTCCAGAAAGATTGTAAGGCCGAACCACCACCTCATCCAAAGCATTGACAAACTCTTCCAACGAAACCTGAATGAATTCTGCTGCGAAGATTTCTTTGGTTACTACAAAGGATTTTTGGGTGAACTGTACAGCGGAAAATACCAAGGTATCGTTTTGTTGCACCCTAATGGAAAAGCTTCCGTCTGTAGTGGTAATTGTTCCGGTTTCAGCACTTGTATTTTGAACGGCCACCCCAACGACATCTTTTCCTTTAGCGACCACTTTTCCTTGTAACAATTTCGAATCTTGGCCCAAAACACTACCCGTCTGAAGAAAACAAAACACCATAAAAATCAAAGAATAGCGCATAGCATTTGATTTAGTCCAAATTATTGTCTTCGCGGTAGGCCCTGCTTTTAGCAATCATAAAGTCGAGAATGCGCAATTTGTCTTTGGAATCCACTGCTTTTTGAAAACCATCATCTACTTCACAGTAATACATAAAGTCATCTATTTTCCCTTTGGGAATCTTCAACGTAGCTTCAAATAGAGAATCAGCGTAAAAGTTTTGCACGCGTTGGGTACGGGCATAGGTGTTGTCCACTTTAACCCGGTTTTTCAGCATTTTTGTACGCCCGGTAATGGCATTGATGATAGGGTCAAGTGGCGGACTCAATATCATACCCACATTAAACTTACCTCCAGCGGCTTGTTGCAATTTCCGTTCACTTTGCGTTTTGATTCTAACTCCAGCATTGGGTAAGTTGAGTGCTTCAGCACTTACATCTTTCTCTAGGGTCAATCCGCCTAAATCTTGGTCCAAATTTCCCGATAAGTTGTAGGGACGTACGACTACTTCCTTTAGTTCGTTTACAAATTCTTCCAAACTCACGATAACATAACTAGAGCTGTACAGGTTTTCAGAGATGACCAATTGCTTGCGTTTGAATTGCACTGCTGAAAACACGAGGGTATCTCCAAGACTTACTTTGACGGCAAATCTGCCATCAATATCAGTAATAACTGCTTCTTGCTTCGTAATATTTTGAACCACTACGCCAACCACATCCTTCCCAGAACCATCTACTTCACCCTGTAACATTTTGGAAGATGCATCTTGTGCTTGAACAGAAAAAAGCGCGAATGCGAATAGAAATATGAAGAGGCTATTCTTCAAGGGAGGCCAAATAATTTTTGCTTTGCGAAACGAGAAAATCAATAAGTTGAAATTCATTTTCCTTTTTCAGAAGGGTTTGTGACGGAATCTTATCATCACAATACAGCAGAAAGGCATCAATATTATCCTGCGGTAACTTCAAATCCACAACAAAAAATTCGTCATCGTACACTTGACGAAGTACATCGCTGATTTTTAAGGGCGTGGTTTCCGAGCCGTCCGCTTGTTTGGATTTGAACATGGCCTTGAAGATGTTTACGAAATTCAAGCCATCTCGCATTCCTCTCACTGATTGTGCTTCAGCAATATTTTCAACTTCCGTGCCACGGTCGATTTCGTATTCAAAAGATTTAAAAGACTCGTTTTTTACCTGAAGGAATTTTTGTTGGTTTTCTGGACTGACCACCACCTCATCAAGCTCCGTGACCTTTTCTTTTACCTCTACCACCAAGCGGTTGTTTCGTAAAATCTCAGGAGTTATGGTTACCACTTCCAATTGGTAGTTTACCGCGGTGAAAACCAGTTGGTCCCCTTCTTTGACCATAATCGCGAACTCCCCATTCTCAGTAGTAATGGTAGCGGTTTCGGTAGTCGCATTGATTACATTCTCATTGGGCACATTACTTCCTCTATACAACACCTTACCCCTAAGAAGTTTTCTAGTTTCCTGAGCTTGTAGTGGTACCGTAAGCACCAGGGTCAATATCAAAGTAAAAAGTGCGCGCATATGGTGGTTTAATCTTCCTAAATAAAGAATTTGCCCTTCAGATAAAAAATAATTCCGTTCTAAACTTTTGTTAATTCGGTGGGAAAGCTCTTCAAAAAACAGCTTACGTTCAGCCCGTGTAGCATGCATTTTAACGGTAAAAACTAGAATAATCCCTTGAACCGTTTAGTTTTGCGCAGCACAACAATAACCTCAAATAACACTACATTGAAAAATCGCCTTCTTTGTGTATTGTTTCTATGTCTGGTTTGCCCCCTTACTTGGGCTCAAATCAAGATAGGGGAAAATCCCCAAAGCCTGGATGTGTTTTCGGTTTTGGAGTTGGAAAGTACCTCACGCGCTTTGGTGATTACCAGAGTGACCACGGCCCAAATGGAAAGCATGACCCCATTACGCGGGGCATTGGTCTACAACACCGAAACACAATGCATCCATTTCTACGATGGCATCAATTGGATTAATCCGTGTGACCAACCCGACGAGCAGACCTTTAGCGCGGAAGCGATTGTCAATGCCAATCCAACCATAATCATTACGGAAGACCCTGCCACGAGCAATTTCAACTTTGAAGTAGGGAAAATCAATGGAATAGAAAGTATAGTTCCTTCTACGGTAAACGGAGACTTGCATATTCAGCAACGTTCCATCACTACCAATCAATTGGCAGACGATTCAGTGACCTTGGACAAATTGGTTAACGGAACGGTTCCTGGGCAATTGCTACGTTGGAATGGTACGAATTGGGAACTTTTGGATGAGAGTGCCTTGTCGGTAACCGAGCTGGATGGCGTTATCGGAAACGAAGTGACCAATGCGGCAGATGCCACCTTGATTCGTACTGGAGCAGGAACGGATGGTGACCCCTTCGTTTTGGATGTGAATACCAACGGAATTGGCACCAATGAATTGGATGATTTGGCCGTAACGAATGCCAAAATCAATGATGATGCCATTACCACAGATAAAATTTTGGACAATGACGTCACTACTGATGATTTGGCGAACGCTAGCGTAACGACCATAAAAATCGATGATGACGCCGTTACTAGAGATAAAATCGATGCGAATATCGCAGGCACCGGCCTCAACCAAGCCGCAGACGGTTCGCTAGAAATTGATGTCGCCGCCCTTAATGGGGATGGAACACTGGGCTCCTTAGCGGGTACGATTGCCATAACCGGAACACCGGTCAATGCCCTTTTTGAAGACGTTAATATTGAAGTGGCTACGGATGCCATCACAAATGTTGAAATGGCCGACGATGCTGTGGACACCAATGAAATTGTGGATGATGCAGTGACGAACATCAAATTGGCGAATGATGCCGTGAGCACAGTGAAAATTCAGGATGATGCTGTTACGCGAGATAAAATAGCTCCTAATGTGGCAGGAACCGGACTGCTTCAAGCAGCTGACGGTTCGTTACAAGTGGATGTAGGTTCGGTCAACGGCGACGGTACGCTAAGCTCCCCAGCAGGAACGATAGCCTTTACCGGAACGCCCATCAATGCATTGTTTGAAAATGTAGGCGTCGATGTGGCAGACAACAGCATCACCAATGCTAAAATGACCAATAATGCCATTGATACGGATGAATTGGTCGATGATGCCGTAACTCGCGATAAAATCGATGGGAATATTGCTGGTACAGGTCTGAATCAAGCTGCGGACGGTTCTTTGGAAGTAGATGTTACCGGCTTTGCGGGGGATGGTACCCTTGCGTCATTAGCTGGAACAATTGACATAGCGGGAACGCCCGCGAATGCCTTATTTGAAAACGTAAATATTGAAGTGGCCGACGATGCCATCACCAATATCAAAATGGCAGATAATGCGGTTGATACCAATGAAATCGTAAATGATGCCATTACCAACGCAAAACTGGACGATGACGCCGTAAATACGGATGAAATCGTAGACGACGCCGTGACACGAGATAAAATTGCAGCAAACGTAGCCGGTACGGGACTCGACCAAGCGGCGGATGGATCGTTGGAGGTAAATGTTACTGAGTTTACTGGTGATGGAACGCTAGGTTCGTTAGCCGGAACCATAGCAATTGGTGGGACTCCTACAAATGCTTTATTGGAGAATGTAAATATTGAAGTAGCCGACAATGGCATTACCAATATCAAAATGGCCGATGATGCCGTCGATACCGCTGAAATCGTTAATGATGCTATCACCAACGCAAAAATGGATGATGACTCGGTAAACACGGATGAACTCGTAGACGATGCGGTTACTCCAGCCAAATTAGCGAACGGAACCGCAGCAGGACAGCTTCTAGAATGGAATGGAACTGATTGGGCTTTAGTACAAAACACCGTTGCGTTATCGGCAATAGTTGCGGCAACGCCGAATAATGGTACAACAGGGGCTTACACCGTTACCGACCCAGCGGTTCAAGCAACATCAATAATTCAATTAACCGTTCAAGAAAATGCACCAGGTAATCCAGTTTTAATTCAACTGACCGACCAAATGGCTGGAGAGTTTTCCGTTCAGATTTATGAAATTACCGGTACCGGTTTCAATCAAATAGATGCTATCTGGCACTATACCGTCGTTAATCCATAAAACATGCTGAAATACTTTGGCATAGCATTTTTTCTACCCCTAGCGGTTTGTGCACAAAATGCACTTTTCAATCAGGGCAATATTCAAATCCATCAAGATGGTCAGATTGGCTTCCATGCCAACCTCATCAACAATGAAGTTTTTGAAAACGACTTTGGACTGGTAGGTTTTTACGGAAATCAGCCCTTGACCGTTCAGGGTACTGTATCCCCTACATTTTTGGATGTGGAGTTTTTCTTGCCAGGCGGTTTGTTTCTACAAAACACTTTGAATGTAAAGAACAATGCCAATTTCGTTCAAGGCGATATAGAAAGTGATTTGAACGACGATTCCATATACCTGAATTTTGTTCAAGATGCCTTTTTTACGGGAGAAACAGACGCGGCCAAAGTCACAGGGTATGCTGCCGCAGCCAACCGGACGAATTTCTCCTTTCCCGTAGGTGATTCAGAGCAATTGCGCCCCTTGATTATGGAGGCTACCGATGTCGCAGATTTAGCCATTTGTGGGTATTTTTTTGAGAATCCATCTATGCCGTTATCTATTTTGGCAGCATTTGATATCGAACAAAAAGTCAGAAACATTGGCACCGTATCCGACCGAGAATTCTGGGTGCTGCGCAGCGATGCGGAAATGCGGGTCACCTTGAGCTGGAACGAAAGAAGCAATCTCTTCACCATTCCAAATGCGCGAGATGAGTCCATCATAGTGGTGGGTTGGAGCAAAAGCGCCAATCAATGGACCATCATCGGGAATTCAGTCCGAACGGGGACCTTGCAAAGAGGATTTGTTACCTCACTACCTTTTGTGCCCAATGATTACGAGGCCATTACCATTGGAACCATTCCATTGCCAACGGATACCTTCGCGGTTGAAAATCCAACTTTGGGCAACTATTTCTTAAGTCCAAATGGAGACGGTACCAATGATTTTTTGGTGATTGATGGTATGGAAGAATCCCCAAACAACAGTCTGATGATTTTCAATAAATTCGGGCAAAAAGTGTTTGAAAGAACTAACTATACCAACGAATTCAACGGAATGTCCAACACCGGAAGTTTGGTTTTAAAGCCTGAAATTGGGCTGCCTGAAGGCATTTATTACTATCTTGTTACTCTTGATGATTTACAGTTGAATTATCAAGGATTTATTTTTTTGGACCGTTAGTGTAGGAAAAGTCAAACTTTTCAAAAGATTAACCCTTTGATTCTTAAACGCTTGTAATTGAATAGTGGTTTTCACAACACTGTGAATCCTATTCACAACAATTCCCTTTAAAAGCTAGGCGGTCGTAGTACTTTTAAACCACACCAACCTCTTTGAAGGAATTAGTTATGCGCAAAATCCTATTTGTTTTTACGTTGATGTTACCCTGTCTTCTGGTAGCTCAAGTTAAAATCGGTGACAACCCCAATAGCATCCATCCCAATTCCATCTTGGAAATGGAAGGTGCTGACAAAGCCCTTGTGCTCACTCGTCTGTCTCAAGCACAGATGATGGGTATTCAACCGTTGACTGGCGCCTTGGTCTACAATACCGATACGCAATGCGTCCATTATTACGACGGAACTGCCTGGATTAACTTTTGTGATGTCAGTAATGTCATTCAAGATTTACGGTTTACCAGTGGTGTGATTACCCTAACAGGAGACCCTGATGCTACTGCTATTGACCTTAGCGGCTACGACACTGATGCCTCAGATGACTTCAGCGGAAGTTTCAACGACCTTACTGACGTTCCCGTAGGCCTTGCCGACGGAGATGACAACACTACTACCAACCTTAATCAAGATTCAGGTACGGGTATTATTTCATATGAAAATGAGGTTGGACTGACCCAAACCGCCAACACCGTAGGTACCGAAATCAACAATAGCATTTCTGTTGGGTCTAACGGAGGGGCATTTTACGAAAGCCCAATCAAAGCTTTCGGAAAAATTTCAGCAGACGGAAGTATTGCTAAAGCAACCCCGGGAGTATCCATTACCCAGTTGGCTGGTAACGGAAATTATAGAGTAGATTTACCGGTTGGTCTGGTGTCAGACGCAGACTATATCATTCAACTAAGTCTACCTAGTCTTGAGGGAGGAGGAAATGATGACCCAGGGATTACCTATCGCAATCAAACTGCTACCAGTTTCGAGGTAATTATTGGGGATAACGATAACGGTGGAACGGATAGAAGCCGATACAACTCAGAGTTCATGTTTTCCATCTTGGATTTCTAAGTAAACCATTGCATGAAAAACGGTACTACAAAATATTTCAGAAATACTGCCTTTTTGCTGGGTACAGTTCTACTAAGCAGTTTTTCACTCCTTGGGCAAAGGGCTTTTCACAACTTCGGCGACCTGAGAGTACATGAAAACGCCAATGTGGGTTTTCATTTGGACCTCACGGACGATGGCAGCTTTGATGACAATCAAGGCTTGGTTGGTTTTTACAGTGATACCCAGTTAACTATTTCAGGAAATTCCCATCCAGTCTTTAGCGACATGGAAGTTTTCACGCAAAATGGTTTGTTTCTACAAACTTGGGTAGGTGTTCGCAATAATGTCAATTTTATTTCAGGTGATATCATTACCTCAAAAGCAAATTCCGACACCTATCTACTGTTTTACCAAAATGCTTTTGCCACTAGCGCAGATGACACTTCCCATATCAATGGGTATGCAGCAGTTCTGAATGGGAATAGCACGCGTTTGCCTACAGGCGATGGAAATCAAAACAAGGCCATTTCCATTGAAACAGCCTTAGATGATATAATAACTCAAGGAGCATATTTTAGTGAAAACCCCAATTTCCCCCGAACTTTTGCTGAAACCTTTTCTACAGATAATCTTGCAGACCCAGAAGTTCAGGTTAACACTACTGAGTTTTGGAAAGTAATCGGAGAACTTCCTATTGAGTTGACCCTGAATTGGAATAGCTTTAGTGCCATTGCAAATATTAGCGACAGCACCGAAAGACTTGTTTTGGTGGGTTGGAACCGAGCACTACAACAATGGGTAAACTTGGGAGCTACTTTGGTAAGTGGCGATTTGGATTCTGGAATTTTAACCTCAGATGTTTTTGTTCCCGACGATTACGAGATTCTCACTTTAGGGAGCGCTCCAGAAATTCTTGAGCCGTTTTCTGCCCTGGAATTGGATAACTATTTCATAACGCCGAACAACGATGGCGTTAACGACTTTTTAGTTATCGACGGCATTGAAAATGCTCCCAATAACAATTTGACCATTTTTGACCGCTATGGTATCAAGGTCTATGAAAAAGAAGGATATAATAATGAATTTGATGGTAGGTCGAATCGTGGTGGTGCCATCAATGGGGATTCCGGGTTAGCTGTTGGAATTTACTACTACATCTTTCATGACAAGGGTACGGGTGAGAAATTTCAGGGATATCTCTATCTCACCAATTAAACTTGGTCCCATTTTTGGAAATCTTCTAAGAAAATACTTAGTAACTTACTCCCTGTAGGAGAATACACTTCCAATTTATGCAACGAAGAGACTTTGTAAAAAAGGGTTTAGGTACCGCAGCAGCCCTTTCCTTGCCTTTGAATTTTGAATTGCCCTATCAAGACGATTATTCCATTTTGGAACTTATGGGTAAAGAAGATATCGAGCTATTTGGCGGAAAAGACATTAATCTTTTGGAAGAAGCCGCGAATGCTTTTAAGGAGATGAAAGCGGCGGCCTACAGCGACGGATATGATATTCAAATCGCTTCGGGATATCGTAGTTTTTACCGTCAACAAGCCATTTGGGAGCGCAAATACATGCGCTACACCGAAGACGAGGGTATGGAACCCTTGGACGCCATTGATAAAATCATTGAGTATTCCACCATACCGGGCACCAGCAGACACCATTGGGGAACTGAAATAGACATCATCGATGGATTTGCCAAGGTGGAAGGAAGCTTGTTAGTGACCAACAAATACGAAGAAGGCGGTCCTTTCGCCGGTTTAAAAAATTGGATGGACGAACATTGTGAGCAGTTTGGATTCTATTTGGTCTATACTAATGAACCCAAACGAAGGGGTTTCAAATATGAGCCTTGGCATTATAGCTATGCTCCTATTTCAATACCAATGCTAGCCGCGTTCCGCAAAAAGAATATTTTGCGGATTTTGCAAGACGAAACCTTTTTGGGCACCGAACATTTTACCGCTGGTTTTCTTCGTTCTTACGTCCGCGAAAACATTTTGGACATCAACCCAGATTTACTGTAATTCATTTTTTGTACCTTTTTTTCGTTTGAAAATCCAAAATCATGAGAAGAGGTAGCTGGAAAATTCGAATCTTAATTGGATTGGCCATTGTCGCGTTTGCATTCATTCAACGTTGCAGCAATAAGGAAGAAAATCCCTATACCGGTCGCATTCAAAATATCAATATGTCTGCCGAGCAAGAAATTGCCATCGGACTGCAAAGTGCTCCTGATGTGGCACAACAGTATGGCGGGCTTTATCCAGATGAAAGACTTCAATCCTTTGTCGATGCCATAGGACAAAAACTGGTACGAAATAGCATTGCACGGGAAACCCCGTATGAATATGATTTCCATTTATTGGCAGATGATAGAACCATCAATGCCTTTGCCTTACCAGGGGGACAGTGTTTTATCACCTACGCGCTTTTCTCACAATTGAATGAAGCACAACTTGCCGGTGTAATGGGGCATGAGATTGGCCATGTTATCGGAAGGCATTCCGCGGAGCGTATCGCGGAGAGTAGTTTTTGGGAAACCTTGACTATGGGGGCCAGTGTTGGTGGAGACATGGGTGGCCTAGTTAGTGGTATTGGCAAAAACACTTTACTTAAAAACGGCAGGGGCGATGAGCTGGAAAGTGATGAACTCGGCGTACTGCTGATGATACAATCGGGGTATGACCCTTACGAAATGATTGAAGTGATGAAAATTTTGAAAGCCGCTGCCGGTCCAAATCGCGTTCCAGAGTTTCAAAGCACGCATCCAGACCCCGAAAATCGTATCGAAAGGATTCGAGATGCTATCGAAAAGTATTCCAGTCGATAGAAAGAGGGCCTTTGTCGATTAAAAAAGGTCATCGCCAACTTTTGCGTACCTTTACATCAACCCAAACATCTTACCTTATTTCCTCTTAACTCGTTTGTGCTTAAATTCGAGAACAGATGGGAACATTATTACACTTTAAGTCGCTTTATGATGAAGCGTTCAACAATTGCAGACCGAATTACCTAGTGGTATTTTTGAAGGCCTATGCCATTTTCTGCGCGGTTTTATTGACTATGGCTGTATATGCTTTTATGTATAGGGCATTCACTGGATTTGATTTTTAGTTAGAACACTACCTCTTTTACAGGAACACTATTATAGTAAATGAGCAAAGCCCCTTCCTAGGAAGGGGCTTTTTAATGCTTACGGATGAATAAACTCCTTTTCTATTGAATCATAGCAGACTCTATAACATCCATGACTTCTTTTGCTCCGGATAATTTGGCATAATCCATAGCGGAGCGACCTTTGTCACAAAGCGTTCGGACATTGGCACCGTTGGAAAGCAACAGTTCCAATACTTCTACCCGATTGTAGCGTGCCGCGAAATGTACAGGAGTCTTCCCTAAAGATTTTTGGTTTACGTCTTCTCCTAAGTCAATAAGTTTTTTTACCGTTTCGATATCACCTCGAATAACGGCTTTACAAAAAGAACTAAGTTCATAAACAGAAGTAGCCTCTAGTGTTACAGAGTCAGGGGTGTTTGACGAAACCTCGGTTTCATTAGCGATGGCTCCCGCAAAAGCGAAGCAAGCTGCGATTGATAGAATTAATGTTTTTCTCATGATGAATTGATTTACTTGGAATTAAGTTACACCTCTATAGACTTCCAAAGAATCATTTTGTTACAGGATTAACACTTATATAACGCAACTTTAACAATATTCGCAAGAATGAGATTGATTTTTACGAAATCTATAATGACAAAACCCCTTGATTTACTGGTGCATCCAGCGAATTCATCCTATTTTTGAAAAGAAATTACCAAACCATGAATAAAAAAGTCGTGCTGATGATTTTGGACGGTTGGGGTAAATCCCCAGACCCAAAAGTTTCCGCCATAGCCCAAGCCAATACCCCCTTCATTGACAATCTTTACAAGCAATACCCTAATGCGAACCTCTTAACTGATGGCATGCACGTAGGCCTTCCCGAAGGTCAAATGGGGAACAGTGAAGTAGGCCACATGAATCTTGGCGCCGGTAGAATCGTCTATCAAGACCTCGCCAAAATCAATAAAGCAGTCGCGGAAAACACCTTGAAAAACGAGCCTGTTTTAAAATCAGCCTTCGAATACGCAAAAAAAGAAGGCAAGAACGTACACTTTTTAGGTTTGGTAAGTGATGGTGGGGTTCATAGTCATATTGACCACTTAAAAGCTTTGATTACCACCTTAAATGAGTTCGACCCTGAGGTGAAAGGTTTTGTACATGCCTTTACCGATGGACGTGATGTTGACCCTAAAAGTGGTGCTGGTTTCATTAAAGAGGTAGTTCAATTCTGTGAAGGAAAAAGTACTTCGGTGGCTTCTGTAGTGGGAAGATATTATGCCATGGACCGCGACAAACGATGGGAAAGAGTAAAACTCGCCTATGACGCTTTGGTGCAGGGTGAGGGAGAATTGGTTTCAGATGTCGTGGAAGGTATCCAAAAAAGCTATGCCAACGACGTCACAGATGAATTTATAAAGCCGCTCATTGCAAAAGACGCTTCAGATAAACCACTTGCCACGATTCAACCGGATGATGTAGTGGTTTTCTTCAACTTTAGAACCGATCGTGGACGGGAACTCACGCAAGTATTGAGTCAAGAGGATTTTTCAGAGCAAGGCATGAAAAAGCTTCCCCTGTATTACGTTACCATGACCAACTATGACGATTCCTTTAAAGGAATTCATGTAGTTTACGATAAAGAGAACATCAAAGAGACACTTGGCCAAACGCTTGCCAAAGCTGGAAAAAAACAAATTCGAATTGCGGAAACCGAAAAATACCCCCACGTTACCTTCTTTTTCAATGGGGGGCGTGAAGAACCATTTGAAGAGGAAGAGCGTATTCTATGTCCATCACCAAAAGTGGCTACGTACGATTTAAAACCCGAAATGAGTGCTTTCGAGATTCGGGATGCTATTGTACCCGAATTGGAAAAAGGAGAAGTAGACTTTGTTTGCTTGAATTTTGCCAATCCCGATATGGTTGGGCACACTGGGGTAATGGAAGCGGCCATCAAAGCTTGCGAAACGGTAGACGGTTGTGCTGAAAAAGTGATTTCTGCGGCCTCATCCAAAGGATATAGCACCATTGTAATCGCTGACCACGGTAATTGCGACACTATGGTCAACTCGAACGGAAGTCCGAATACGGCACATACCACCAATCCCGTCCCTTTAATTTTAGTCGACGAAGACATTAAGGAAATCGCTGATGGGGTATTGGGGGATATCGCACCTACCATTCTCAAGCTTATGGGCGTGGAACAGCCGCAAAGCATGACCCAAAAACCCTTGGTATAGCACTGAAACCACTTGTAATTTCCTTGTATCTTTGCTGACATGATTAAAATCAAAACAGCTGAGGAGATTGCATTGATGCGGGAGAGTGCTTTGGTCGTATCCAAAACGTTGGGCATGTTAGCCAGCGAAATCAAACCTGGAGCCAATCCTTTGCGCTTGGATAAAATGGCCGAAGAGTTCATTCGAGAGCAGGGTGCCAAACCTGGTTTTTTAGGAATGTATGATTTTCCCAACACCTTGAACTGGAGTCCAAATGCGCAAGTGGTTCATGGAATTCCCAATAATGACGAACTCAAAGACGGTGATATCATTTCTGTAGACTGTGGAGCGGTCAAAAATGGCTATTATGGCGACCACGCCTATACCTTTGCTGTAGGTGAAGTTGCGCCTGAGACGCTCAAACTTTTAGAGGTCACCAAAGCTTCCCTTTACGTTGGTATTCGAGAATTTAAAGCAGGAAATCGCGTGGGCGATGTAGGATATGCCATCCAAAACTATTGCGAAAAAGCAGGATATGGTGTGGTTAGGGAGCTTGTGGGACATGGTTTAGGTACCGATTTACATGAAGACCCACAAATGCCCAACTACGGGAAGCGCGGTAGAGGCAAAAAATTCGTCGATGGAATGGTAGTGGCTATTGAACCTATGATAAATATTGGAACCCGTCGCATCAAACAGTTAAAAGATGGTTGGACCATTCTGACAGCGGACGGAAAACCTAGCGCACACTTTGAACATGACGTGGCTTTAATCGATGGAAAACCGGAATTACTTTCCACATTTCAATACATCTATGATGCTTTAGGTATTGAAAGTGATGAAGAAAACGAGTTCCGAAACGCGCTTAGTACAACCTCAAATTAAGTTTGACACGAATGACACAAATTTCCCAAATCTTATATGAGTTTATTGTACAAACACGAATCCTACTACATCATCGGTTTATGTATGGATGTCCATAACGAATTAGGCAAAGGATTTAGCGAAGCGGTTTATGCCGAAGCATTAGAATATGAATTAAAAGATAGTGGTGTCCCTTTCCAAAAGGAAATGAAATATCCTGTTTTCTACAAAAATCAGCGATTAAAGCCCTATTACTATGCTGATTTCGTAATAGAAGATAAAATTATCATTGAGCTTAAAGCTGTAGAAAAACTAACCACAAGTCATGTGAAACAAACATTGAACTACCTAGCCGTTTCCAAACTAAAGTTAGGTTTATTGGTGAACTTTGGAGAAGACAGTTTGGTTTACAAAAGAGTGGTCCTATAACAGAATCCGTGATAATTTGTGTAATTCGTGTCCAAAATATTTAAATACTTTCTAAACC
>JBCBPD010000088.1:0-15492 GCA_039820925.1 Bacteroidota bacterium
ATTACGAAAACGGAAAGTATTTGAACGCTTCGTATTATGATAAATCTGAAGTCTTACGGGTAGCATTTAAGACCAAACCCAAGTATAAAAGCGTTTTCTATGACGTTTCTGGAAAACCGCTGGATAGCGTAACCTATTTCTGGAAGAACGGTTATCTCGCTCCGCTGGAAGGTAGAAATTACATTCAAAAACCAGGATTTTACACAAGTAAACAGGTAGAGTTCAATCGCATTCAAGCCTACAAAGGGGGAGAAATGGAGTGGGAGAAGGAGTTTCGGGACGACCGTCTGTTTTCCTATGTGAAGTATGGGGTGAAAGGGAGGAAAGAGCGCGTATTGTACTATGACGCTTCAGGAAAAGTGAATGACTCTCTAGTATACAAAGAGTACACACCTTGGGTAGGAACCGAATATGGGGTCGACCTTATGCGCAAATACAAAGAAGGAAAAGTGGTAAAGGAAATTCTGTACTACAAGGATTCCAAAAACATTTTTAAAGACAGAACCGAAGCTCTTGAGATTTTTTATGACCAAGACGGGAAAGAACTGGGGCGCATGACCTTGGAAGCAGACAATTACTATTCTCCTTTGGACGGCAAACAGTTCTATAAAGACGGTCAGGGCCGATTAAATACCATTTATGAGTATAAGAACGGTGCTAAAACCATGGAGACGTTTATCAATTACGATTATGAAACCCAAAAGCCCTACAAGGAGGAGACCTTTTATGATGCCAGTGGTTATAACTACGTAAAAAAGGTAAAATACCACAGCAATGGTAAAAAGCGTTCCGATATTGATTATCAACGCTATAAAGAAGTCAGTGGCAGCTTCTATGACTTTCAGGGAGATTTGGTCAGCACCTATGATTATGTTGCCCAAGATGGAGCATTCTTTGAATATTTTTATGCGTCGGATTCTCTATCACGACATGAAAAATGGTCTGATGGAACGCTGGAACGCCTGCTGCGCTATGAAGAAAAATACCTTACGGGGAATGCCAAGACCGTAATGCTAATCGAAGATATTGATGTAAATAGCGAAGCTAAAATCTATTCACGAGATGGTGATTTGCTATCGAAGTTGGAGTACAAAAACAAGAAACCTTTTGAAGGTACTTTCTATGATTACAAAACCCGTGAAAAAGTGACCTATGTCAATGGTACCCTTGAAGGGAAATATGAAAAATTTAGATACGACCAGTTTGTTGAGGAAGAAGGAATGTATGCCAATGGTGAAAAAAATGGCAAGTTCACCTTCTACGATTCCAGTGCCAACGTGACACACTTCATTAACTACGTCAATGGGAAAAGAGAAGGAGAGGCCACCTATTATGGCAAGAATGGAGAAGTGGTTTCCACGATGATTTTCAAGAACGACGCTCCTTACGAGGGCAAACAGATTCTCAAAAAATACAAAGGCCGCACGGAAGAGGTATTTTCCAAAGGTGTTTTGGTAAGCACATTAGAGTACTTGCCTACAGGAAATGTTTTCCGAAAGTATGACGCCTCAACCAACGATAGGGTACAAATCTACCACCCTGACAGTGACAAGTTGAAATATGATTTTGCACTGCGAAACGATTCATTGGATGGTGAAGTAAAACGTTTCGACACTGAAGGAAATGAAATCCATTCTGCAGGCTTTGAAGGTGGAAAGTTTCAAAGTGGTACCCTTTGGATTCGTCCCATTTATGATTATGATAAGGTGCAAGAAAAAATAATCTGCACCAAATCGGATGAAATGGTCGAAATGTCTATCATTTCCATGGAAGGCAAAACCGTTTTCAAGGCGATGGAATTGGTAAATGACAAAACATATCAATCCTATTTACAGAAGCTAAATCTGAATTTGGACTATGTCAACTATTTGGATTTGTATTAAATCGCAGATAATACCAGAAAAGCAAAAAACACCGCTCGTCGGTGTTTTTTTGTTTTAAAAATTGATTTACTACTCCATCAATTTGGGAAGAATGTAGGATTCCAAAATCTTTTCCGGTTGTCTGAGCAACTGTCCTTTTCTGTAATTTCCAGAGGTGATGGCTACGACTATTTCCAATTCAGGAAGAACAAAAATGTATTGCCCTCCGTTGCCGCGGGCCTCAACCGAAGCTACGGATTTACCGTTCACTTCATACGTTTGATGCCACCAAAAGTAACCGTATGCATTTTTATCGGTTACGTTTTCCAATTGTGTATGCTTTTTGAAAGAGGCATTCACCCATGCTTCAGACAAAATTCGTTTTCCGTTCCAGGTGCCTTTGTTGAGATAGACTTGTCCAAACTTTAGCATATCACGTAAAGTCAAGTACAATCCTCCACCAAAATATGGTATGCCCTCATCATCCGTATTCAAAATGTAATTGTTGATGCCCAAGGGCGTAAAGAGGTTTTCTTGGATATACAACTCTAGAGGTATTTGTAATCTTTCATTCAAGTAAACACCAGTCAAAAAAGGGTCAGCAGACTTGTAATTCGTGCGAGTGCCAGGGGACTGCTTCAAGGGAGATTCCAAAACCGTTTTGAGCCAGTTGTCGGAATCCTGATATTGTCCTTCGCCAACCCCAATTCCTGATGACATCGTCAACAATTGTTGTAGTGTGATTTTGGATTTTTCTTCATCCTTGGTATACTGAAAAGCTTGGGGTAGATGGTCGTAGAGCTTCATATCTGTATTTTCGATAATGCCATCGTCTACCGCAAGACCTATGATGGCAGAACCAATACTTTTTCCTGCGGAACGCATGTCGTGAGGCGTTTCAGAATGATATCCAGCAAAGTAGGTTTCATACACGATTTCTCCTTCTTTGGCTATGATTATTCCTTCCGTGCCTTCTAAAACGCCTTGTGCTACATCGTTTTCCAATTGGGAAAAGGATAAGGGTTTGGATGCTGTTTTCCACCCATCATTGAGCGAATGATTGTCCGCGATTTTCCTTTCCTTCTGCGCTTCCCATCTTTTGAAAGAAATCGTGGTGATGGGATAGTTTCCAAAACTAGCTTTCAACTCAATGGTTGATGGTTTCAATATCCCTGAAAAATCAAGACCTGTTTTATAGTCGTAAAACGAAATCGCTTCCTGCTTTTTCTTGAAGTCCATGCACCAAAAGGTCCCAAACATAGGGTAAGCAGCATACTCTTCTTCGTCCGCATTCACTTTTTGAATGGTCAAACGAATGGTTTGTGGTTGTAGATGATGCAGAACCGAAAGCTTCCATGAACCTTGATACCTGTTTCCATTCTTTTTGAGTTGAACGGGATACAAGTCTTGGTTCAAACGCATGAACCCAGAAATGGATTTGTCATCGGCATTAACCTTTCCCGAAAAACCCATCTTTTCGGTCAACTCAATTGAAAGCGTTTCAGGGTTGAAAGGAATGGTTTTGCTAAGAATGTCTTGGTCATTGGATAAGGAAAACGTGGCTAATCTCTCATCATTTTTAGTGATGGTAAGGGTGAAATCAAAAGCGGAGGTGGTATGGGTGGTTCCTATCCATTCTCCTGCATAGTCTCCCATGTTTTTCTGAGCGAAGTTTACCGAAACGCATAGCAGAAAAAGAGCAAGGTTGAAAAAGTTCTTCGGCATTTTTCGGTTTTTGAATACAGCCTAAGGAACCTTTTTTTCGCTTTTCGTTACAGTTCGTATTGTTAAAGTTTGTTTTGTACCGTTTAAACAAAATGACACATAAAAAATCGACCTATTACCCAATAAGGTAACAGGCCGATAACCAACTAACTAACCTAACGATGAAGGCTATTCCATTTTGTAAATCACGGTGAGACTCCAATATTCATCGTATGAACTCCCCGCGTACGAAACCCAAGTGGCTTCTTTGGGGCTGTCACCACTTACGGATAAGATTTTACCGGGCTTTTTCCCCATGCCCTCGCAAATCAATTCTGCATTTGCCTTGGCATTTTCCATAATTTCGGCTAACAAGGTTTTACGTTTTTTTGCGTCGAAGACCGATTTGAATTGGTAACTCAAGGTTACTCCTGACATTTTCACGCTGGATAGCAGCTCCAACTCCGCTTTTGAAGTGGTTTCGTAATCCAGAATAGTGCCATCTTTCTGGTACCCCATCAACAAGAACTCTGATTTTGATTCCTTGAATTTCGCAGGGTCAAATCCCTTTTCTTTTAATGCTTTGAAATATTTTGCTTTGAGCTCATCCAAAGTTGCGCAGTTGGGTTCCGCATAGTACAATTGGTCCATACTTAAGGTCGCCTTAATGCGATATCCTCTGGTTTCGCGGGGAACAACCGCATGACCGTAAACTGTAACTGTGTTGGTAAAGTTTTCAAGTTGTTGCGCTTGACCCATAATGGCCACGAATAACAGCAGAAGGGTGAATGCTATTTTTTTCATGATATCTGATTTAGGCAATGGTGAATAAAAACGAAGCGACAATCATCCAAATCCCTACGATGATGCCGAGGATTCCGATTTTTCCTTGTTTGGGTGCGATTTTTTCACGCAGTTGGGCAGCTTTTTCAAGTGCCTCTGGATTTTTACCCAAAAACAGTTTGTTCATCAAACCAAACCCTAGCATAAAGCCCAAAACCGCTTCTACAAAACTTCCAGACATAAGGGTAATCCACCAAATGGGTGCTTTGGTCAACCATCCCAAATTAAGGATGCCTGTAATGAGTCCCCACACGCCCCAAATACAGAAAACAAGGCCAATCCATCCTTGATAGGGTTCAATTTTTTCCAAAAGTTCTTTAGCATTCGGTTTTTTGGAGAGGACTAAAGACGGTACAGCAATGATGCTTAGCAATACCAGGGTAATTCCATAAATCATAATCTTAGGTTTTTAATTATGATGTAAAACTACTTCGCTGGCACAGGGGACTCAACCCTGAAAGAAGTGAAAATACCCTCCCTGAAAACAGGGATGCCTAGTCGATAAGCCCCAGTTTTATGGCATATTTGGTTAGACCTGCCAAATTGCGAACCCCAAGTTTGGAGATGAGGTTTTTGCGGTAACTTTCAATGGTATGCTTGCTCAAGAAAAGTTGGTCCGCTATTTCTTGGGTAGTTTGTTCCATGGCGATGAGTCGCAGCACTTCTTTTTCTCTTTTGGACAAGCTTTGTTCCGGTGCAGCATCCTGCATGGTCATGCCTTTGAGATAAGCATCTTTTATGGTTTGCGCGAAATACTTTTCCCCTGAAAGAATGGTTTCAATGGCTTTAAGTAATTCTTCTTTCGGAGCATTTTTGGGAAGATAACCGTCTACATTATCCTGAGTCAAGGTGCGAACGGTTTGCACATCGTGCAGCATGCTTACCACCAAGGTCTTGATTTGGGGATGGCTCTTCTTGATGAACCGATTCAATTCCGCGCCATCGTATTCGGGCATGTTTAAATCCATAACCACCAAGGAAATCCCTTCTTCAGCGTTGATGTTTAGATATTTTTCTACGTTTAGACCGTTTTTTGCCGTCATCGCTATTTCGAGATGGGGTTGTGGTTCAAGAATGCTCCGTAGGCCATCCAAAAACATTTTATGGTCGTCTACAATGATGATTTTTGATTTATGCTGCATGGTCTTGTACAGGTATTTCTATGGTTATGGCAGTGCCACGGTTCAAAACACTATCGATATTGACATTTCCGCTGAGTTGTCCTAACCGTTCTTTTACATTTTCCAGTCCGATACCCTTTACGGTTTTCTTTTGGTCAAAGCCTATTCCATCATCTTCATAAAGCAATTGGAAAATGTTATCATGCAGATTCAAGTGTACTTCAACCGCCGAAGCTTGGGCATGTTTTAGGGTATTGGTCACCAACTCTTGAAGAATACTATAGATTTCAACTTTTAGCGTCTCCTTTACACTATTTACGGCATCTTCAGGGTAGGCTGAAAAACTGATTTGAACAGGGGATGCTTCTTCGATGGTTTTCAAATAGCCTTGCACCAAGCTTGTAAATGCATCTTGTTTGAATCGTTTGGGAATCAAGTCATGCGAAATGTCACGAACAAGTTCATAGGTTTGGTCAATTTGTTCGAGGACGCTGTTTTGTTTCGTATCCGTTTCCTTCAAATTGGCCAGCTGAAGCTTGATGCCCGCGAGATTACTTCCTATGCTATCATGTAGTTGTTTCGCGATTCTACGCCGTTCTTCTTGTTGGGCGTTCAAAGACGATTTCGCTACTTCCAGTTCATTTTCCTTGATGAGGCTACTCATCTTTTGCGCACTGAGTTCTTTTTGTCTTAGGTTGAGTTGACTTTGGGTCTGTAGTTTTTGATAGTAGACGTACAAAAGGGCCAAAATCGGAACCAAAATCACTAAAAACCCATATAAGAAAGCCTTTTTGATGGTGGTTTGCCGGTCAATTTCATTTTCCTTTTCCAGTTGTGCCTCCTTCAAAGCCAAGATTTGATTTTCTTTTCGAAGGGTCTGGTATTTTACCTCCAACTCTTGTACTAGTTCAGAATTCTGTTCTCGTTCGATGCGATTTGAAACGGCCAGGTACTGCGTCATCAAGTTGTACGCGTTTTGGTAGTCTCCCTTCTTTTCGTAAGTCTTTCGAAGACTGTTGATGATTTTTTTCTGGAGTTCAAGTCGATTCCATTGAATGGCATTCGTGTACGCCATGCTCAAGGTCATTTCGGCTTGGTCAAAGTAACTGAGTTCGGTGGCCAACCTTCCGTATTGCACCACAGCCTCGGTGTATACATCATAATATTGGTCTTGTAAACTGGCATTGATTACTTTTTCATAATAGCCGAAAGCCGCATCAGAGTTGCCCAAAGCGCGTTCCAGCTGTCCCAAATTGAGCTCAATCCGGTGCTGTAGCTTAGGGTTGGGTGCTTTTTTTAAGAGGCCTTGCGCTTTGGTAAAACTGTCACGACACTGGTCATAAGCTTTCTTCTCAAAGTGAATGATACCCAATAAATAATGGGCACGAGCAGAAACCGTTTGATATGCAGTGCATTCCTCTAAAATGGAGAAAGCCTTTTCCAATTCACCTTTGGCAAGATAAATTCGACCGACCCCTAAAATCGCTTCATGGTAATTGGAGTCTTCTTTTTGGGTAGAATCCAAAGCGATAGCACCCAGGTACGATTCCAAGGCCTTATCATACAGACCGTTGAGGTATTTCCCATCCCCATCTATTCGCCTTTGAAAGATACGGTCTGTGGGTTTGACGGTCTCTTTTGTAGCATCAAGTACGTTTTTCAAGAGTTGCGCATAATGAACAACCGAATCTCCGTTTCCAGAAGCGAGGTATTTCGATGCAATATCAGAAAGTAGGGTAATTTTTTGGGTGTCACTTTTAGCTTCATCCAACGCGGTGTACAAGGAATCAGGCACAGTTTTCGGCACGTAGCCAAATGCTTGGATTTGGGTATCCTGAGCAAAGCTTTTTCCGATAAAGAAAAGGGCGAATCCCATCGCAATGCGATAACCCATTTTAAAAATGGACTTTTGATGCGACTGAAATCCGTGGAAATGATGTTTGGTAAAAGAGTGACGGGTCATAACTAAGCCATCTTATAACGAAAGATAACCCGGTAAAATTACAAAAGCACTATTTCTTGAAATACCCCTTTTACAGGGATTCTTATTTCTTCAGTTTATTCTTAACCAACGGGATGACTTCTTTACCAATGAGTTCAATGGACTGCTTCAAATGTTCGTGCGATAAGCCCACATCCATCTGAAAATTAAAGCGCGTGATGCCTCCTAAGGCCTCGCTATGTCGAATGATTTTTTCCGCTACTTCCTCCGGACTTCCAATCACAATGGCCCCATTTTCATCACTGAGCGCCTCGAATTGTTCTCGGGTCGGGGCTACCCAACCCCTTTCTTTGTTCATAGAAGCCAACACTTCCGCATAGCCCGGGTAGAAGATGTCGATAGCTTCTTCTCTAGATGGAGCAACATAACCAAAGGAATGCAGTGCAACAGGAAGTTCAGTTGGGGCAAAACCTGAATTTTGACCCGTTTTGCGGTACACTTCCACTAATGGGGCAAATTGCCCAAGTCTACCACCAATGGCCGCAACCATTAAAGGCAATCCTAGTTTACCAGCCCTTGCAAAGGAGGAAGCGGTACCTCCAACGCCCAACCAAATGGGGAGCTTCTCTTGTTTGGGTCTAGGATAAATTGCTTGCTCCCTGAGCGGAGGGCGATAGCGACCTGACCAGGTCAACATTTCATTATCCCTGATTTTTAATAGAAGGTCTAGTTTTTCAGCAAAAATGGCATCGTAGTCATACAGGTTGTATCCAAAGAGCGGGAAGGAATCCACAAAAGAACCACGTCCGGCTACAATTTCCGCTCGACCGTTTGAAATCAAATCGATGGTGGCAAAATTTTGAAATACCCGAACAGGATCGGAAGTACTTAATACCGTAACCGCGCTGGTCAATCGAATTTTTTTGGTTTTTGCCGCCGCAGCGGCTAACAGTACTGCCTGAGCGGAGTCTAAAAACTCTTTTCGATAGTGTTCTCCAATTCCGAAAGCATCCAAACCTACTTCGTCTGCCAATACGATTCGTTCCAGTAACTCTTCTATGGCCATCACACTATCACCATGTCCTTTAGGTGTTGCGGCAAAACTATCAATCCCTATTTCCATACATTTCTTTTTTCGGATTACATCGCATCAAGATGTTGTTGAAAGCGATTCAATTGTTCCTTGAATTTGTTTTGGGACGTTATATCTATAATTTCTCCTTCCTTGAAAAAGTGGTTGAATGAAGGAAGATAGAACTCCGCAATTATTTGGGCTCCAAAATGAGGGAAAAGCTCCTTGGAAATCTTCATTACGTTGTTCATAGGACGTCTACTTGGACTTGCTGATAATAAAAACATGGGGTTGTTATCCCAAATGTTCATAGGCTTTTCCATAGGGATTCTGGACATCCAGTCCCAAAGGTTTTTGAAGGCTGATGTATGCAAACCATTGTATTCCGCAACGGAGATTATGACGGCATCAGATTCCTGTATCAGTTCATAAAAGCGAATCGCATTTTCATGCACGCCGCATGCCTTTTCCTCATCAACAGAGTACAAAGGCGATTCGTAATGGTTTAGGTCAGCGATTGTTATTTCAACGCCTTTCAGTTGGTTTGCGGCATACGTGGCGAATTGTTTATTGATGGAGCTTTTACTGTTACTTGCGCCAAACGCCAATATTTTTTTCATAAGGTTTCTTTAGTTGGTTATTTGAAAAGGAATGGTTTCAATCAGACCTTCTTGAGGGTACTTTAATGTACCAATCTTATGGTCAAACAAACCATTTATATTATTGCCGGCAGGGTCTTCCAAACGCGTATTGATATGGAGCAAATATTTTTTGGCCTGCCAAGGTTCTTCAGGAGAAAAATGCCATTCCTTCTCGAGTTTTCCGATAGATACTTCTCCGGCAATTGGCATATGGTTCGCATCAGTGATAATGATTCTTTGGTGTAAAGAATTATAATCGAGCATTTGAGGGAAACGTAACATGAAGGCGGTTGTATTATTCGCTTTAGGAAGTGTCATCTGCCATTGGTCTATATCGGGAATTTGAAAGTCTGCTGGTTCAACATGGAATACCTTCTTGAATGGTTTCTCCATGCGTTGATGCTTTACATTTTCAAGGCCTTCAATATGTAGCACGTAATTTTGATACGGTTCTAGCGCTCGACCGTAGGTATTATGGGCTTGCAGACCTGTCTTTACCCTTGCGGGGTCTAGAATCAGTGTTAATTGGGTTTGTCCTGGGTTCCAAAGTTCGTAGGCGTTATTGAAAAAAACATTTTTTACTTCAAGGCCTTGTTCGTCTATCAGCTTAATTTTTTCTAGATTGCCAATGGTTTTCATAGGATGTGAAAATTGCACATAGATGCGAAGGAGGTTTTCAGGAACCGTTTCAGAGGAAGGATAAACGGCCTGCACAACGGGTTGGGTAGAATGTTGTGTGCAAGCCGTTAACACCAAAATTGAAAAAATCAGTGAAGTAAGTTTCCTCATGTTACTTTCTTCACTTGAGGAGCTTGGACGTTGTCATCGCTCCATTTTTTCGGAAACCAAATCAGGATAACCTTCCATTTGCTTGGCCATATCGTGGTATTGTTTGGTAGGTTCCTGGGATTCTGGATATCGGTAATCTGGAAAATCATATTCTGAAATGAAATCACTTAGTCTTAGATAAATTCCTGTCAATTCGGAAACCAAATCAATATCACCGGTTTCTATGTTTCTTCGAATCACGCCCAGCATTTGTTGATTCTGCACATCAATTTGCATCACATTAGCCGTTGGGATTTCTTGAATCCCTTCCAAACCAGAGGCAAACATGGCTTGCTGGCCTTCCATTCCACCACCTTTGTTACCCGCTATTACGGCATCAAAGGGTACCATCGTACCGCCACGGTTCTTATGGGTTACCAAGAGATTTTTCGTCAACGAACCGTCCATACCTTGGGTAATTACGGTGAGCATATCGATAGGGGCATTGCCGTAACCAAGCTCTGCAATGGTTTTCCCTTTAATGTCTGCTCCACTTTGAATTTCAGCGGTGGGAATCGTCACCAAAGGTGTACAAGTATAGCTGGCCAAAAGAGTGGATTCTCCGTCCATTTCATCGAATACCATAGTTCGAATGGGTGCCCGTGTTTCATTTTGGGCATGAACGGCATGGTAGATTTCGATACGGTCCACCGATGCTTGGTCATCGGAAAAAGGATAGGTAATTTTCCGAAGGGTGGAAGCAAATTCACTATTGGTTAATCCGGCCACATAGAGGTATCCTTCATGATAATCAATATCTGTAATGGTCAAGGCACTCGCTGGGGTTTCTTTCCAAAACGAAAGTTCTTCTGACGCAGGGTTGTTGATCGTAACACTGGTGCTACTTTCAGGAATATCTAGAAGACGAATATCTGCTGTAACTGGGTTGGCAATGACAATCACGGATTCCGAATCGGGTTGGTGCCCCAGTTTTACAGAAACGTAGGCTTCTTGACTGACAGGGTGAATTTTCATGTCGTTGATGATAACATCCCTAGCGTCGATGCCTAGCTTTTCTGCTAGGATTCTATCAAAACCTTCCATGTTAAAGGGAACAGCGTCTTTTAGTTCAGTAGCCTCCGTAGGAACCGCATGGATTTTAGCACCTTTACTGTCTCCAATAAAAAGTACGTTTTCGGGTCCGAACGCTAGGATAGAAGCTCCAGGGAGTCTAGCTTCACTAGCTATTTCCACTGATGCCGTCATTTCCGACTCGGATTCGTTTTGTGCCAAATCTTTGGCATCTCCTTGCTTACAAGCCGTAATGCTCGCGACTAGCATTAGCAATACTATGGGTTGAAACTTCATAGTCTGATGATTTTGTTTTTCTGAATTAGTCTATGGAGAAAGAAGCGTCTGAAAGCTTTAGCCTGACATTCATTTCACCTTCGTTGATATTCCACCGGTATAGCGTGTACTTCCGCACACCTGTCTTGTGCATGGGGTCTTGGTCGGCAATTCTTCTGGCTTCTTCAAATGAATTGGCCCGTATCATGATTGCTCCATATCCGCCTGCATTATCAGCACCTTCAATGGTAGTCTGACCGCCCATAATCATGGTCCCTTGACGTTCAATTTTATGAACAAAATCCATATGGTCGGGCAGTATCTTTGCTACTTCTTCAAATGCTACAATAGGCTCAGTAACATAAAGATACACCTCTTTGTTCATTCCAGTATTCAGTTTTTCCGCTTCTTCCAAAACGGCGTCTTGTGCACTAAGGGTGAACGTGCTGGCGCAAAACAAAATGGAGAAGGCTTTCACGATTGTTTCAAGTGTTTTTCTAGTTTTCATAATGGGTTCTTTTTGGGTTTATATTGAATTGAGTGTTTCTTTGGTTCAAAATTTGAATTCCAATGTGGGTCCGGTGTAAAAGATGGATTCGGATTCACCGGATTCTTTAACAAAATCCCCAGGAATGAAATAGGTAGAGCGCCATTCAAACTCGATATTTCTACTGATTTCATATAGAATCTTCATCCCAATGGCACTTCCGAGATAAGCACTGGAACCTTCTGTGGCTTCCCGTATTTGAAAACGCGGTGGCGTATATAAACCATCGTTTTTGGAGGAGCGAAAGAAAAAAGCGTAATCCATGTAAATGGAAAACTTCTCTGAGGGATAGATTTTAAAATTTGGGTGCAATCCATTCAAGTTGACGGGAGTATTCACCGCCGCAAGACTATACAAGGCAGGATTTACGAATATGGGGCTGTAGGTTTGCAACTTATTGTCCCCTCGGTCCCGGTCACCTGAGGAGTAATCGAACTTAAGCCCAAAAGTGGGCGTCCAACCTGTATTGATAAGGGTGTATTTGTAGTCGAATTCAAAGTTGAACGCGCTGATGGAGGCATCGCCCAAATCGCCAAATTGATATACCAACTCAGTATTGAAAACCATGCGTTTTCCAATAGTACCGTAGCGTCGTATTCCGATGGAGTGGCGGGTTTCTTCGCCACTCAAATCACTAAAGGCTGAAAAATCTGAGTGGAATCCGAGATAGTAGAGTTCGGTTTTACCTAGAATTTTCCCCACTTTAAAATCTGCATAAATGCCCCATAAACTGGGAGTGCTGGCATCGCTGTCGAATAGGGTAAATTCATTGTCAAATACATCAAATTCTGGATTTACTTCTCTCCCAAAAAGCACTTCTACTGAATTCTGGTTGAAGAGGTAGTCCGCCTTTACTAGGTCTAAACTACGTCTGATATTGGGCCCATCCCGACGGTCAAGCAATCTTCCTGCACCGTAGGTCAACTGTTTTCTGCCGAACGTAAAAACAAATTCGTTTTGTTTGCTTGGAATGCTTACTTCCACAAAAGCTTGATGCAAAGCAAGTTCATCATCTTCCAGTGCCCTATCCTCACCACCACTGGTGAACCCATGAAAGAGCTCTCCAAAAACCCTAAAATGCTCTCCTAAATTTAAATTGGTATGGAAACTCAGTCGATGGGAGTAGTATGCGTCATCTTCCGTGGTATAGTTTTCATTGGTAGTGCTTTCAAATCGAGGCCGGTAGGAACCACCCAAGGAGAGATAGGTGGTTTTGTCAGCATTTAGCCCGATGAATTTTAAGCTTTGGGCAAACATTTTCTCGTATTCCTCCGCCGTTTCCGGATTTCTTAAATACTGATAATCTTCATCAGCGCTATCATTCATGAAAGCTGGAGGCTCTTTTTTCGCTGTTTCTTCTTGTGCTTGTAGGAAGCATAAATCTGTCATACCAAGCAGTATGAATACAAGGAGTAGTTTTTTCATTTTCGTTGGTTGATGTGTTAGTGTCCTTACTCCTGTAAAGTTTATCCAGAAAAAAATCCTGTGCATTAATCAGGATTAAGAAATGGACTACTTGGACTGCAGATATTTACTTTTTGCCTTGCTCAAGGCTTCAGGAGTGACACCGAGATAGGAAGCAATCATTCTTTGCGGAATGCGCTCGGCAATTTGAGGGTAGGTGGTAATGAAGTATTTGTAGCGTTCAATTATGGAAGAGCTCATGAGCATCACCACGCGTTTTTGAAGAGCAATCATACGATTAAGAACCCTTGGGGTATTACGTTTGGCAAAGGCTAGGGTTTTGTCTCGAACCAAGACCTTGGAATCTTCTAGGGCATCAATGAAAAGTTCAGCTGGTCTTTGGGGTGGTAGGTGGTCCGTTATCACCGTTCCTTCTGGCCCAAAAAGAAAAATATGCTCCTTTCCCTTCTCATCGATGGAATAACAGCGCAACAATCCTTTTCGGACGACATAAACTTTGGTGTCTAAATCACCTTGCCTTTGTAGAATTTGTCCCTTTTTGACCCAGATGGTTTTCATATCCATCAAACTTATCCACGAAATTGTTGACGGACATTAATCCAAATTAAGAAAGGGTGGTACACCAGCGCTATGAAAATACCAACCGGGATGAATTATAAGAAATCAGCTACAATCAATGTTGTTATTTGGTTTGCTAGGGAATTTCTACAAACCGTTACAAACAAAAAAGGACCTTTATTGATAAAGGCCCTTTCATCTATTTATTGGATTAAATTTTACTTTTCAAAGTAATAATTGTAGCTCGAGTCTATTACATCATCACTAAAACTACCATATCGTTCTGTAATAAGAAGTGTATTACCATTGACTTCGGCCAATCCGTCATACACCAATTCGCCATCACCACCAGAATAGAATTCCTCCTCAGTTTCCCCGAATTCTAAGGTAACAAAGCTATAGCCCACTAAGGTCAATCGGTTCTCATCATTTACGTAGGCCCAATTTCCGTTGATTTGAACTCGGTATTCCAATTCTTCGAGGTTTACTTCACAAGTGCTGGAAACCTCGTTAAAATCATAATCTTGCTCAGTACCTTTAAAGTCAAGTGAAAAAGTACCATCAGACCGTATTTCCATAATTCCATAGTCTTGTGTGGAACATACTTCAAAACTCACAGATTGTTGCGCACCATCACAAGAAAAGGTCGTTTCGTAACAATCTGGTTCGCCTACCTCAAAAACAAAAGTTTCGTCGGGTGTAATGTTTTCTTCTTTGGTGAGCTCCCAATTGGCTACCAAACTACTATTACCACCCCAAGCTTCAACCGTTACACAAACTTCAGATGGTGCACTAATGTTTCCTTCACCGTCATATACGCAAACGACATAACAAAATGTACCGGGTTCAATATTCGTATTGAAATCCACATCTAAAGTGGTATCATTTTGTTCTCTTGAGGTTGATTGTAACAGTTTTCTGGAAAGGCCAAGGCTTTTTCTAGAGGCTTTGCCTGCGGCGTTGCTGCTCAAATCGATATCGTAATAGCTGTCGGAAACGTCTCCATCATTGGACTTAAACTGAAGATAAGCTCCTACCACAGCGGCGTCGGATGCTAGTTCAATATCAAATCCTTCGCCCAAAAAAGCGGTAGTACTAGAAGATGAAACATCTAAAGAAATGGCCTCATTAGGCGTTGGAGGTGCTCCTGCATTCTTTGTCCCTCCACTAATGACTACATTATCCGCAACATCATTTGCTGCTAGGGGCGTTTGTTCCAATTCGGAAATGGCTTGGTCATTTGCACTGTTGTTGGCGGTTGTTTCTTCATTTGAACATGACGTTAACGATGCGATAAAGAGTAAGGTCAACGTTGGTATGAGGTTTTTCATGATTTATTATTGTTTTTCTTAAATCTAAGGGAAATACAAAGTCAACTTTCAACAGTGTTGTGAAAGCAATCAGCCTTGTTGTGAAGTCCTTGGAGAGCAGGATGGGAATCTAGTTTCCAGCTGGTTTTTCGGGTATTTGAAGGCCCTTGCCTTTGGTAAGAGCTATTTCACGAATAGATGGGAAATGAAGAAAAACAAAAAAGTCGGTAAACTTTGGGTTTACAGACTTTTTGAAAAATTATGGACTTTTAAAAGTGACCTGACTGGGGCTCGAACCCAGGACCCTCTCCTTAAAAGGGAGATGCTCTACCAACTGAGCTATCAGGTCAAA
>JBCBPD010000089.1:0-15370 GCA_039820925.1 Bacteroidota bacterium
ATGTGAAATGGTTTTTCCACTCTTGTCAAAATCATAAAAGCTCATTTCTGCACCATTATAGATGCCCCCATTGCGGTATTCTGCTTCAGCAATAACCTTATTATTTTCATCATATGAAATACTTCGCAAGGTTTGATAGGTGCCAAAATCGTCGATAGTGGTATAGCGCTCATTACGTGCACCTTGCAAACTCCCCAAATGAGAGATTTCTATTAAAGTATCGTTTCGCATCTCGGAGTAGAAACGATAATTGCGGTATAGTGAGTTGGTTTTACCGGACACTAAACGTCCGTTTTTATAAACCGCTTCCAGTTTTTCACCACCGATATAACTTTCAAAATCACCATCGAGCCTTCCTTGTGCAAAGTTTCCAATTTGTAAAAGGCTTCCGTCTTTGTTGTACCAAATCACTTTGCCTTCCCAATAATCTCGGTCTGGATAACGGGAGATTCCCTCCATTTGCAACTCCCCTGTGATATAATAGTCCTTTACCAAATACCGTCCTTCTGCTTCTTCAGTAGCCACTCGACAAAAGGCGGCCATCTGTTTGTCCGTCTTTTTCCATTGGTTATCGTAAAAGATGGTATCGTTTTGAGCCGTTGCATGTTCCGTAATAAAAAACAATCCTAAAAAGAAAAAAAAGAAATACAACGAAGCCGTTACCGAGGTTTTCATAATGCTGTTTAATTGAAGTTTAACGGTGGTAAAAGTACAGTACAAAGCCCTTCGGTGGTACCCGGAATTCAGGGATATCCAATTTCTGACCCACAATTACTTTGCGAAACGGTCAAATAATACTTCGTTCATAGGGTCAATAATGATTTTTGGCTATTTTTGCACCCCAATACGCACACCACGCCCACGTGGTGGAATTGGTAGACACGCTACCTTGAGGGGGTAGTGTCCTTACGGACGTGCTGGTTCGACTCCAGTCGTGGGCACTTAAAACCGCAATTCTTTGCGGTTTTTTTGTTTATAGTCCTTTCCATTTTTGTACGCCAGAAATAGTATTATCTTAAACAAATAACCAAATTTTAAGATTTCAGATTAGGTTGGCACCAATTAAATCGTAAATTTGTTTAATGAATACACCAAAAAGATGAACAATGTAAAAAAATCTTTTAGTATTCGGGATATGGAAAACCTTTCGGGGATTAAGGCCCATACCATCCGAATCTGGGAAAAAAGATATAACCTTTTTACCCCAGAACGCACCAGCACTAACATTCGTTCCTATAGTTTGGCTAGTCTCCAAAAACTCCTCAACATTACGCTTCTTTACAATAACGGATACAAGATTTCGAAAATTGCGAAACTTGATGAATCGCATATTCCCGTTATCGTTCGTGAAATTGTAGCAAGCAATAGTGAAAAGAATCATGCCATCAATGCGTTTAAGCTGGCAATGGTGAATTTTGACCAAACACTATTCCTCAACACCTATAACAGTCTTTTAGCAGAACGCTCTTTCCGAGATATTTTTAATGAAGTCTTCATTCCTTTGTTGAATGAATTGGGTTTATTGTGGCAAACGGATACCATAAGTCCGTCCCATGAACACTTCATGACCCATTTGATAAAGCAGAAAATATATCTCAATACTGAAAAGCTTCAACTGGTTGAGCCTACCAAAACCAACAAGGTATTTGCGTTGTTCTTGCCTGAGAATGAAATTCATGAGATAGGCTTGCTTTATCTCAACTACGAAATCACCTTACGAGGATACAAATCCATCTATTTGGGGCAAACCATGCCTATCGAAAGCTTGCAAGATTTGTTGAAGTATTATGACAACTTGCATTTTGTTTCCTACTTCACGGTTTCACCTACAAAAGACGAGCTCAGCACCTATTTTGATAAGTTCTCTGTTAGCCTGAATGCTTCTGGGAATTCGAAACTATGGGTGTTGGGACATCAAATACAACATATTGCTCAGGATTCGCTTCCTTCAAATATTCAGGCGTTCAACTCTATTGAACACTTGATTTCCATGTTATAACTCATTTTTAATGAAGAAGGTTAATATCGTTGGTTCCGGTTTTTCCTCTCTTTCTGCCTCTTGTTATTTGGCGAAAGCGGGATATGCCGTCCAAGTTTTTGAAAAAAACGATACCGTTGGTGGAAGAGCACGTCAATTCATCAAAGACGGATATACCTTCGACATTGGTCCAAGTTGGTATTGGATGCCAGACATTTTCGATAAGTTCTTCGGAGATTTTGGAAAGAAAACTTCCGATTACTACCAATTGGACAAATTGAGTCCAGCGTACAAGATTTTCTTCAGTGATGATGTAATTACCATTGGAGATACAATGGATAAGATTTGCGAGGAGTTTGAACGCATCGAATCAGGAAGTAGTGTTCACTTGCGAAAGTTCATCAACAAAGCGCAAGAGAACTACGATATCGCCATTAATAAAGTTGTATTGAGACCTGGACTATCCCCTTTAGAATTGGTAACCAAAGAAACCGTGGTGCGAGTAGACCAGTTTTTCAAAAGCATTAGCCACGAAGTCCGCAAACGGTTCAAGAATCCAAAATTGGTCTCTACCCTTGAATTCCCAGTTTTGTTTTTGGGTGCAAAACCTAGTAAAACACCAAGTTTTTACAACTTTATGAATTTCGCTGATTTCGGATTGGGTACCTGGCATCCTCGCGGAGGCATGTACGAAATCATCAAAGCGATGCGAGCCTTGGGCGAAGAACTCGGCGTAATGTTCCATACCAACGCACCTGTAGATAAAATTCTGGTAGAAAACGGAACGGTAAGAGGATTGCAAGCCAATGGAAAGGAGTATTTATCCGATTACGTCATCAGCGGCGCGGATTACCATCATTCCGAAAGTTTATTGGACCCTGAATATCGACAATACACGGAAACCTATTGGGAGAAAAAGACCTATGCGCCTTCTTCCCTACTCTTTTATGTAGGATTCACCAAAAAGTTGGACCGCATCGAGCACCACAATTTATTTTTCGATACGGATTTCGAAAAGCATGCCGAGGAGATTTATGATGAACCCCAGTGGCCCTCCGAACCGTTGTTTTACGTGAATTTCCCATCTGTGACGGATGCTACCATGGCTCCAGAAGGATGTGAAACGGGTTTTTTCCTGGTGCCTATTGCCCCAGGATTGGAAGATACTCCAGAACTACGAGCACAGTATTTTGACCTAATTATGGACCGTTTTGAAAAACGGACGGGACAAACGGTCAAAGATGCCATACAATTCCAAGAAAGCTTCTGCGTCAACGATTTTGTTGAGCAATACAATAGCTACAAAGGCAATGCCTATGGCATGGCCAATACCCTAAGGCAAACTGCCTTTTTACGACCCAACCTGAAGAGCAAGAAAGTTCAAAACCTTTTCTTTTCAGGGCAACTGACCGTACCTGGTCCAGGTGTGCCACCCTCGCTGATATCCGGAAAATTAGTTTCCGGCCTAATCTCCAAAAAACTACTATCATGAAATCCATTTTTGACAACGTATCCTATTCGTGCAGCAAAATTGTAACTGAATCGTACAGTACCTCCTTTGCACTTGCAACCAAAATGTTGGCAACCTCCATCAGAGGGGATATCTACAATATCTATGGATTTGTACGTTTTGCGGATGAAATCGTAGACACCTTTCATGATTATGACAAACGCGTCTTGTTCGATAATTTTGAGCAAGAGCTAGAGCAGGCTTTGGAGCAAAAAATTAGTTTGAATCCCATCCTGAATTCATTTCAACATACTTACCATAAATACAACATCCCAAAACATTTGGTTGATGCTTTCATGAAGAGCATGCGCATGGACCTGTCTAAAAAGAAGTACAGCACCATTGATGAATACAAGGAATACATTTATGGCAGCGCGGATGTGGTTGGGTTGATGTGTCTTTGTGTTTTTGTAAATGGAGATGCCGAGAAATATGAGTCCCTCAAGGATTCCGCAATGGCCCTTGGGTCCGCCTTCCAAAAAGTAAACTTCCTACGTGATTTAAAAGCAGATTTTGAAGAACTGGAACGCACTTATTTTCCTGATACCAATCTGCTAGAACTTGACGAAGCGTCCAAAAAACGAATTGTGGATGAAATCAAAGCAGACTTTGCCAAAGGAATGGAAGGTATTACTAGGCTACCACAAGAAGCAAAGTTTGGGGTCTATACCGCTTACAAATACTACAGCAAGCTGCTACAAAAACTCCAGAGCACACCGCCTCTGGAAATAAAAAATACCAGAATTCGTGTGCCGAATTACCAAAAATTCGGACTTTTAGCACAGTCTTACGTAAATTACAAACTACAACTGGTATAAATGAAAATAGCCCTTTGGGTTCTGGTTTTTTTAGGAACCTTTTGCATCATGGAATTTATGGCATGGTTCACGCATAAATATGTTATGCATGGCTTTTTGTGGAGTTTGCATAAAGACCACCATCGCAAAGACCACGATTCTTGGTTTGAGCGAAACGACACCTTCTTTATTTTCTATGCCGTCGTTAGCATGTCATGCATCATGATTGGCGACAATACTGGTTTTTGGTACGGATGGCCCATCGGTTTTGGAATCTTAGCCTATGGTATTACATATTTCATGGTTCACGATATTTTTATCCATCAGCGCTTCAAAATGTTCCGAAATGCCAACAATTGGTATGCGCGTGGTGTGCGTAGGGCCCATAAAATCCATCATAAGCATTTGGGCAAAGAAGATGGTGAATGCTTCGGGATGCTCTTTGTTCCCTTTAAATATTTCAAAAAGTAATTCATGCCGAAAGCCATTATCGTTGGCGCGGGAATTGGTGGACTGGCTACAGCCATACGCTTGGCACATAAACAATATGAGGTAACGGTTGTTGAAGCAAATGCCTACCCCGGTGGTAAACTCCACACCCAAACTTCCGATGGTTTTCGATTCGATTTAGGGCCTTCTCTTTTTACTATGCCGCAATTTGTGGATGAGTTGTTTCTGCTCCATGGAAAAAATCCTAGGGACTACTTTGAGTACATTCGAAAAAAAACAGTCTGTAATTATTTTTGGGAGGATGGTACACGCTTTACGGTAAGTGCAGACCAAGACACGTTCATTGAAGAAGCTTCGGATGCTTTTAACGAATCCCAAACAAGCCTTCAAAAGTATCTCCAAAACAGTAGAGAAAAATATGATTTGACAGCCACGCTTTTTTTGGAAAAGTCACTACATAAGATGGGTACCTATCTTTCTAGGGATACCGTAAAAGCCATTCTTCAATTGGCTAAGTTGGATGTCAACACTTCACTGAATCGGACGAACTCAAAACATTTTAAGAATCCAAAACTGGTTCAGCTTTTCAATCGATATGCCACTTATAATGGGTCTTCTCCGTATCAAACTCCTGGAATAATGTCCATGATTCCACATTTGGAGATGCATTTTGGAACGTTTTTTCCCAAAGGGGGAATGAACCAAATCACACAAGCCCTTTTTCAATTGGCAAAAGATGTAGGGGTAAGATTTCGCTTTAATGAACGTGTAGAAAAGATTTTGGTTCAAAAAGGCCAAGCGCAAGGTGTGATAACTGAACAAGGTACAACTACCGCCGATCTCGTTGTTTCGAATATGGATGTGTTTCCGACCTACAACAAACTGCTGAAAACCGAAAAACAACCTGAAAAAGTATTACAGCAAGAACGTTCCAGCTCGGCCTTGATTTTTTATTGGGGCGTATCCAAAGCGTTTCCTGAATTGGATTTGCACAACATTTTCTTCAGCGAAGATTACCCAACCGAATTTGCCCATATTTTTGAGAAAAAGACCTTATTCCACGACCCTACGGTATACATTAATATCAGCAGCAAAGAAGAGCCGAATGATGCTCCTGAAGGTCAAGAGAATTGGTTTATGATGATAAATGCGCCTGGGCAATATGGTCAAGATTGGGAAACCCTTAAAACGGAAGCGCGTCAACACATCATTCAAAAAATCAACCGTTGTTTGGGTATAGACATCGAACCGTACATCGTTACCGAATTCACCTTGGACCCAGCTGGAATTGAATCTGCGACAAGCTCATATCGTGGGGCTCTTTATGGAGCTGCCAGTAATTCAAAGTACGCGGCTTTTTTGCGGCATCCGAATTTCAATCGAAAGATTCGAAACCTTTATTTTTGTGGCGGTTCAGTGCATCCTGGTGGCGGCATTCCCCTTTGTTTGATGTCTGCCAAGATTGTGGGTGACCTAGTCGATTGACCTTATGAAACAGCTGAATGAAATGAAACGTCCTTTGGCCATATTCTTGATATGGCTTTTTCACGTTTCAGCCATTATTGGAATTACCATAGGGCATAAAGATTGGTTTTTGACCAAAACCCCAATGAATCTTTCCCTTTCCCTATTTTTATTCGTTTGGGTGTTTTCAATGGATTCTATTAAGAAGGGGATTTTGTTTGCCCTTTTCTTCGCTATCGGGATGTTCGCCGAGTGGTTGGGTGTAAACTATCAGTTGCTTTTTGGGACTTACGCCTATGGAGCGAATTTTGGCCCGCAATTGTATGGTGTTCCGTGGCTTATTGGTTGCTTTTGGGCCTTGCTGGCGTTTGTTTCGTTTGCCATCGCTCAGAAACTTCCTTTTCACAAATATGTAAATCTGATTATAGGTGCCCTTCTAATGGTTCTTTTGGATTATTTAATGGAAATCAATGCGCCTAACTTCGACTTTTGGGAATTTGAAGGAACGGTACCCTTAAAAAACTACATAACCTGGTTTGTATTGGGGCTCATCATGCAAATACTGCTTTGGGTTAATAAAGTCGATGGAGACAGGATTTTCTCTTTGAATCTGTACCTCGCCCAATTTATATTCTTCCTATACTTCGCTTTTGTTTGGGTCTAGTTCTGGAAGTGGATTCTTTCCACCCCAGCTGCCCTCTGAGCGAAAAGGTTGAAAGCGAGAGAAAAGCTCTTCACTATACCACTTCAATGACCTGGTTTTTCGAATTGCACCTGCATGCGGCTTGTTTTGATAGGCAAAAGCATCCAAGTCCTTTTGGCTGGACCACACACTGAACGTAGCCATATGTTTAATCGGCACCTCCCCAAATCCTTTGGTATACAACAACCCAGGATTATCATGTAATCCGCCTTGTGAAACCGGCACATACTTCCAAAAAGTATACAACAACTTGGTTTTGATGGTAGCTCTGGTTATCGCCACGACAAATGGATTCTCCTCATTCAAATCTTTACTGACTTGAAACGGATTTCCACCAGCCCATTCACCACGACTAATTCGGTTTCTTAGAAAGAGACGCCAAAGTTCTACGCTTCTTTTACGATACTTTTGAATAAGCGTAGAGGTTTCAAAAAATTGTAAAGCATCTTGTTCCGATTCCCAGACCTGCAATAGGGCGTAAACACTCCAATCTGGTGCAGGGTTGAAGTTGGCTTTTCCGCTGCCCCAAAGCTTGTAAAATGTCAGCCCATGTACATTTTTTAAATAACGATGTGCAAACTGCATCATGCCAAAAGCCCATAGTTTTTGCCGCAGACCTTGGTATCTTAGAAGCGTAATGGTCGTTATTTGGGACACAAACTACTGTTCTAAGAGTTCGCTTAAAACCTTATCAACCTTTCTGTTGCTCCAATCAGCTATGCCGTCTTGGTAAATGACTACTTCCCCGGATTTATCTATCAAATAGGAAGAAGGCACATTTTCAGGGTTGATGGGCATTTTTTCCCCAATAATCAAGTATGTCACAGGAAATGAGAAGTCATGCTCCTCCATAAATGCTTCTACGGGAGGTCTATTTTCGTTGGTAATGATGTAAAAATCAACAGATTCGTGATACTTGTCGTAGAACTCTTGGATACTTTTTAACTCGGCTTCACAAGGTAATTTCCAGGAGGCCCAAAGATTGATGAACACTACCTTTCCCTCACTACGTTGGAAATTGAAAAAATTCCATTCTTCATCCTTAAGCTTCCAATCGTAATCGGTGATTTGACTGCGCTGCTCTTGGGCTATGGGAGTGGGCGCGAAAGCAAAAAGTCTATTTAGAAAGAGTTTGCCATAATATCCTAACGGTGTTACGAAAAAGGATAAGATGAACAAAATCAATACAATATTGAGGATGGTCTTTTTACTGACTTTCATAATCTGGTTTTGGTCAAAATCAAAAAACTCCTGATGGTCAACCAGGAGTTTTGTGTTCTGTTTTGCTATCGTTAAGCGTTTTCCTTTTTAATCATGTTCAGGGCAGAACCTTCCTTGAACCATGCAATTTGAGAATCATTATAGGTGTGATTTGCTATAATGGTATCCTTGCTACCGTCTGCATGCACCACTTCCAAAGTGATGGGCTTTCCAGGAGCAAAATCTGCAATATCAACAAAGTTGAAGGTATCATCCTCTTGAATCAAATCATAATCCGCTTCATTGGCAAAAGTCAAGGCCAACATACCTTGCTTTTTGAGGTTCGTCTCATGAATTCGAGCAAAAGACTTCACCAACACCGCTGCTACACCTAAGTGTCTCGGCTGCATTGCCGCATGTTCTCTTGATGACCCTTCTCCGTAGTTATGGTCCCCCACAACAATGGTTCGGATACCCTCTTTCTTATAGTTACGCTGTGCATCAGGCACCGCACCATACTCGCCATTGAGTTGGTTTTTGACAAAATTCGTCTGCTTGTTATAGGCATTAACTGCACCAATTAAGGTGTTATTCGCAATGTTATCCAAATGGCCACGATAACGCAACCAAGGCCCAGCCATCGAGATGTGGTCTGTAGTACATTTACCAAATGCCTTAATCAACAATTTAACACCCATCAAACTTTCAGGGGTGATAGGTACGAAAGGCTCAAGCAGTTGAAGTCTTTCTGAAGTTGGAGAAACAACCACCTGAACACCACTTCCATCTTCCATAGGCGCAACGTAACCGGCATCTTCCACAGCAAAACCTTCGGGTGGCAATTCGTAACCTCTTGGTTCTTCCAACATCACTTCTTCACCATCTTCGTTGATAAGCTTATCAGTTTGCGGATTGAAATCCAATCGACCTGAAATCGCAATTGCCGTCACCAATTCAGGAGAACCTACAAACGCCAAAGTGTTTGGATTTCCATCGGCTCTTTTGGCAAAGTTTCTATTAAACGAGTGAACAATGGTATTGCGAGGACCATCCGAAGCTTTGTCTCCATAGCGGTCCCACATACCAATACAAGGTCCACAAGCGTTGGCAAACACCGTCGCGCCAATATTGTTGAAAGTATTGATGAAACCATCTCTTTCAATAGTATAGCGCACTTGCTCTGAACCAGGTGTAATTGTAAACTTCGACTTGGTCTTCAAGTTTTTCTCGGCAACTTGTTTGGCCAAAGAGGCCGCTCTGGAAATATCTTCGTAAGATGAATTGGTACAAGACCCGATTAATCCCACCTCAACATTCAAGGGCCAATCGTTTTCTTTGGCCGCTTCGCTCATTTTAGAGATAGGCGTCGCCAAGTCTGGCGTAAAGGGACCGTTCAAATGCGGTTCCAATGTATTCAAATCAATTTCAATGACTTGGTCAAAGTAGTTTTCAGGATTCGCATATACTTCCGCATCTGCAGTAAGGTGCTCTTTCACCTCCAAAGCTGCATCAGCAACGTCAGCTCTTCCCGTGGCACGTAAATAACGGTCCATTGATTCATCATACCCAAAGGTTGATGTAGTTGCCCCTACTTCGGCACCCATATTACAAATCGTACCTTTTCCGGTACAAGACATGGATGTGGCACCTTCTCCAAAGTACTCTATGATGGCACCAGTTCCTCCTTTTACAGTAAGAATATCAGCCACTTTCAAAATAACATCTTTAGGAGCGGTCCATCCAGAAAGTTTTCCTTTCAGCTTGACACCAATCAATTTTGGAAACTTCAATTCCCAAGCCATTCCAGCCATCACGTCTACGGCATCTGCTCCTCCTACCCCAATGGCCACCATCCCTAAACCACCAGCATTCACGGTGTGGGAATCGGTTCCAATCATCATTCCGCCTGGAAAGGCATAGTTTTCAAGGACCACTTGGTGGATAATTCCTGCGCCCGGCTTCCAAAAACCAATACCATATTTATTGGATACGGATTCCAAGAAATCAAAAACCTCATTGCTGGTTTCATTGGCTCTTTTCAAATCCGCCTCAGCACCAACTTTAGCTTGAATAAGGTGGTCACAATGCACCGTTGTAGGCACAGCTACCTTCGGTTTACCCGCATGCATAAATTGCAGCAGCGCCATTTGAGCTGTAGCGTCTTGACAGGCTACTCGGTCAGGAGCAAAATCTACATAGTCCTTACCTCTTGTATAGGTTTCGGAAGGTGTGCCTTCCCATAGATGGGAATAAAGAATTTTTTCGGCCAAAGTGAGTGGTTTCCCTACCAATTCACGTGCTTTGTCCACGCGTTCGCCCATGGTAGCATAAACCCCCTTAATCATCTCAATGTCAAATGCCATTATCGAATTGTATTTAGGATTAATGTAATTCCGTAAAATTACTAAAATACCTAGGATTTAAGAATTAGAATGGCCCTAAATAATGGTGGAAAATAGGGTCTACAGCAGTTCTCGGATGATTTTATCCTCGGTAATACCTTCTGCTTCTGCTTTGTAGTTTTTCAGGATTCGATGTCTCAAAATCCCCGTGGCAACAGCCTGAACATCATCAATATCAGGCGAAAACTTACCATGAATGGCGGCATTCGCTTTGGCTCCTAAGACCAAGTTTTGGGACGCGCGAGGTCCAGCACCCCAATCTACAAAGTTGTTCACGAAATCTAGGCTTCCATCAATACCAGGTCTGGTTTTGGTCACCAATTCGACTGCGTAGCGCACGACATTATCTGGCACGGGAATACGTCGAATTAAATGCTGTACCGCCAATATCTCTTCACTGTTAAATAAGGTATTGACGGTAGCCGTCTCATCGTTGGTGGTAACTTTTACAACCTGAATTTCTTCCTCAAGAGATGGATAAGTCAATTCTATGGCAAACATGAAACGGTCCAATTGCGCTTCTGGTAGCGGATAAGTTCCCTCCTGTTCAATTGGGTTCTGTGTAGCCAAAACGAAGTAAGGTTCATCCAATTTGAACTGTTTTCCGGCTATGGTCACCGCTCTCTCCTGCATCGCTTCCAAGAGTGCCGCTTGCGTTTTTGGAGGCGTACGGTTGATTTCATCTGCCAAGATGATGTTCCCAAAAACAGGGCCTTTGATAAATTTGAAGTTGCGACTTTGGTCCAACACCTCACTGCCCAAGATATCACTTGGCATCAAATCGGGCGTGAATTGAATTCGTTTGAAATCAAGCCCCAAGGTTTTGGCGATCGTATTTACCATCAAGGTCTTGGCCAGTCCAGGCACACCTACCAAAAGGGAATGTCCTCCTGTGTAAATCGATAATAAAATCTGCTCAATTACCTTTTCCTGACCGATAATGACTTTACCGATTTCGGATTTGAGCGCTTGATGTTTTTGTACAAGATTTTCTACTGCAGCAACGTCAGACATGCTTATTCCTTTACCCAGTTGTTGGCGAAATCACATGTTCTGTTTTCTTCGTTCACGTGAATGTAGGTATCGTCAATATGTTCGTTCATCCAATCTTTGATGGCGTTGAATTGTTTTTCGCGAAGGGACAGTTCTTGAATTTTTAAATAGTCCTTGGCAAAGTCCGCTTTATGCTCATCATACCGATTGGAGATTTTCATGATTTTGAACTTTGGTGCTCCGCCTCGCGGGTCATCTTCTTTCACTGGTCTTGAAATCTCTTCGTCTTTTAAATTTCGGACTTGATTGTATAGCACAGGGTCCATTTTGGTCAATTCAAACCGTGAATCGAAGTTAATAGGGTTACGAAGTAGTCCGCCATCGAATTTGGTTTCTTTCTCATCCGAGAAGTTAACCGCCGCTTCCGCAAAAGTGTATTTACCTTCCATTACATGCTTGCGAATGGTATCAAGTTCCTGGGCTGCAGCTAAAAGTGTTGCTTCTGGAATTTCTGGGATAATCAATATGTGACGTAGGTCCACTTCCTGTCCACGAATCTTTTCGATAAGAATGATGTGGTAACCAAACTCTGTTTCAAAAGGTTCAGAAATCTCTCCTTCCTGCAAACTAAACGCTACATCTTTAAATTCCTTCACAAAAGGCGTTTCGCGCGTCATGCTGTAAAAACCACCTTTTGATTTCGAACCTGGGTCTTGAGAATATAAAATCGCTTTTACGTTAAAGCTGGCATCATTCTCCTCGACGTCTTGTTTGATTTGCTTTAGGCGATTGATAACCTTTAGTTTTTCTTCTTTTGGCGCCTTGGGTTGTTTCACAATTTGTGCAATTTCCAACTCTGCTCCGAAAACCGGTCTTTCGTCTTCTGGGATGCGTCTAAAGAATTGTCGCACTTCCTCTGGCGTCACTTCAATTTCCTCAACAATTTTACTCTGCATCTTCTCGGAAAGCATACGAAGTTTGTTGATTTCAAAAAGTTCAGTTCGGAAACTTTCGATATCTGGTTTTTTGTAAAACTTCAAAACCTTATCCATTGACCCTACTTGTGCTACCAATTGCTGTATTTGACGGTCACTTTGTGAATTCACTTGGTCGTCTGACACGAGCAAACTATCCTGCACGGCTTGGTGCGCATATAAACGGTCTTCCATCAACTTACCTAGCAATCCGCATCGCGTGATGTCAGCAGTGGAAGCGCCTTGACTTTTTAGGTCAATCAAGGTTTTGTCAATATCCGATTCCAGAATTACATAATCTCCGATTACCGCCGCAACGCCATCCAACTTTACACGCGTAGTACTTTGTGTTGAATCATTGGCCATTGCCATATCCTCTTCATCCTGGCCCTGAACGGAAACCGTCAAAACCATGGCCATTGTCATTACAACATACTTCATTCTATTTCCCATATACCTCAAATTCGTTTTCTTTTGTGGCTTCATCAATAATTTCGGTTTTCAACTTTCTGATGTAATCCAATCGCCTGCGATTCAATATCAATTGCCGGATTCTTGGCGCTACATATTCAAAAGGAGCTACATCATTAACCTCCAAAACATCAGTCACCTTGCCCAAATATACCGAAGTGGAGTCCCCTAACTCAAAAAATTGTGATTTTTTTAGATGCTCGTCTTCATTCAAGGCTGTAAGCGGGGGGATTTCTTCTCGAATTCTAGCGGTACTCACCCATACAGAATCATTGAAATGGATTTTACGGAACTGAATGGAAATGGAATCCAAATACCGTTTATCTTGTTCAGTCCAGTTGGACATACGCTTATTTACTTCATCCTTATCCAGATACTGTCCAGGGAGCCCCACAAAACGTAATTGCACCAACTTTTCGCTTAAACGAAAGTTTTCTTTTTCTTGATCGTAATATCCTCTTAGTTGTCCATCCGTAACGGTGGTGTCTTGCGCATTGAAAACCAAAGCTTCCAAATAAGCCCTCGTATACAGTTCAGCCCTGTAGTCATCTACCAACAAATCAAAAGCGGAAATCTTTTCTTCGGGAAGGTTGATTTTGGATTTGGAAAGCAACAATTGCTTTGAAGCCCAGTCATTAATATAATTGGTTACAAAAATTGCACTATCGGATGCGGAAAGACCCTCATCCAAAAGTGCTGCAACATCTTCCTTGTACAAAAACACATCACCCACTCGCGCCAAGGGTTCTTTTTCAGCCTTGTCTGCAAAAAGACCATCACAGGAAACCAAAAGTGCAGAAATCAATACTAAAAACCCGAAAAAAAACTTTCGTTGGAGTGAAAACATTGGGCAAAAATAAAAAATACACTATGCCCTGCAACTTCCATAAGAACTCGTTAACAGATTTTTATATACTTTACCACCGCTTTTATTTTTGGTATTTTTAAAAAACCAAGCTTTTGTTCACCTTTCTGGCAGTGTGAAACGTCTTGCCGCCAGAAATGAATTGAGAAACTATGAAACCTGTATTGGACCGAAAAATTAAATTGATTTGGGATTTTAGAGGACCCCAAGCGACAAGAACTGCAGAACATTATCAAAAACATTTAGCGGAGTTCGTAACCCTTGAAGAGCTTAAACATGATATTTCAGGGTTTGAGCATTTTTCAGATATGCATAGCATAGCCTATTTGGTCGTGGCCGAATTTGAAATGAAAGATGTACGCGAGATTCTGCGTCCCAACCGTGGAGAAATCTATTCCGAATAAACCAAACCTCAACGTATGTTACGATTTCGAATGGGTATGCTTTTGCTCGTATTGATAGCAATAGGATGCACCGAAACCTCAGAAAAAGACCCTTTGCTGTCTGCTTTGTCTTCCAAAGATGAAAGAATCGCAACGGTTATGGACAGCTTAGCCAAGTATCAGGTACAAATTCTATATACCCAAATAGACCGCACGAACGACAGTGTGGTTTTTACAGATTATAGTTTTCAGGTGAATGACAGCCAGTATTTTTACCCTGCGAGTACCGTTAAGTTTCCAGCTGCCGTGGCTGCCCTTGAAAAGTTGAATGGGTTGGATTCACTGGACCGAAATACTCGGTTTTACATTGAAGGGGATTCTGTGGAAACCACTTTTGCCCAATGTATCAAGGAAATATTTGCGGTATCGGATAATGCGGCCAACAATCGGTTGATTGAATTTTTAGGTCAAGATGATTTGAATAGCAGAATTACACTTTCTGGCGCGGGGCCTATCCGAATTGCACATCGTCTTTCCACCGCAAACGCTGATGAAGTGACCACGAAACCTTTGGTCATTTACATTAATGATAGTACCACGACTACGAGCGAGGTAATCCATAACACGCCGCCCGAATCTTTGGGGATTTTGGGAACTCTTAAAGGCAACGGCTATTATGCAGGGGATTCGTTGTTTCAAGAGCCGTTTGATTTCAGCTTAAAGAACCACTACCCTATTGAAACCCAGCACAATGTATTGAAGCGCATCATGTTCCCAGAACAATTTGAAGAACAAGAGCGCTTTGGTTTGAGCGAGGACCAGCTCGACTTTTTGCATACCGCAATGCATACCTTACCTGGCGCGCAGGGGTATGATACAGAAACTTACTACGACAGCTACGTAAAGTTTTTTCTGTTCGGCGATAACACGGAGCCCATGCCCAAAAGCATCAAAATTTACAACAAGGTAGGCTACGCGTATGGCACCCTTACGGATTGCGCATACATACAGGATACTGAAAACGATGTGGACTTTTTGCTAACCGCCACCATTTTGGTCAATTCTGATGGCATTTTCAATGATGATGCTTACGAATACGATGAAATAGGGATTCCCTTTTTGGCACAACTGGGGCGGGAAATCCACCAACTGGAAATTGAACGTAAAAAGAAATAAAAAA
>JBCBPD010000090.1:0-15322 GCA_039820925.1 Bacteroidota bacterium
ATTTTGTTATTGGGAACGAAGAACGCATGCGAACGAATGCTGAAACCAGTGATTTTTCTGACACTGATGTGGATGATGCCTTAGGGCAGGCCTACTTTTTGAGAGCTTTATACTACTATCATCTAGTAAAGCGCTTTGGTGGGGTGCCTTTAAAACTGGATTTGGCTACAGCCCTTGAGGATGAACCACGTGCTACGGCAGATGCGGTTTATGAACAAATGATAGAAGATTTACGTTTGTCCACCCAACTCACTTTTCCAAAAGGAACTACGGAAACAGGCAGGGTAACCCGAGAGGCTGCTTATGCGCTTTTGGGTAAAATCCTGCTACATCGTGAGCGCTATGTGGAGGCGCAAGAGGCCTTTAGCAATGTTACGAATCATAGCTTGCTTCCCATGGACAATTACCGTGATAACTTCAGTGAATCTGGGGAGCATAACGATGAATCCATGTTCGAAGTAGGGTACAACGGAGAAGTCGGAACTGAACAAGAACGTTGGGCACAAACCGGTATCGGTACTTCAGAAGTGACTTTTCACTCTCAGGATTATACAGGCTGGGCCAATGCCAGACCCTCTTCAAAAGTCATTGCTGAATTCGAAGATGACGACCCGCGATTGGACCTTGCTATCCTGGTTGACGGTAACAATACTTATGGTCCGGGGGATGTATTTCAATTTCCTTGCCCTGGTTGCGTGGGTGGTCCCGTTTGGTACAAGTTCTCTCAATTGTATGACAATCAAGATGTTTCTGAAAATAGTGGCGTGAACGTTCGCATCATGCGCTATGCCGATGTGGTCTTGATGCGGGCCGAAGTGGAACTCAATTTGGGAAATACTACCCTTGCGGTGGATTTGCTGAATCAAATCCGTGAGCGGGTGGGTATGCCTTTATACGGTTCCGCTACCATGGATGCGAGAGGGTTCCCTGTGAATACCCCAGACCAGATTTTCAATGCGCTCGTGCATGAACGCTTTATTGAGTTATGTGGTGAACAGCAACGTTTTGATGATTTGGTGCGTTGGAATTTGGATGACCAAGAGCTTTCCATCTTCCCAGATGCCAATTTCAACAATCCAGATGAGTCATTGCGGGTAGTTCGAAATTATGACCCGAGTGTGCATCGAGTGATGCCTATACCTCAAAATGAAATAGACAGTAATACAGCAATCGGACCGGGAGACCAGAACCCCGGATATTAAACTTTGAGTTAGTTGATTTTAGTTAGAATGAGCGAGAATTTTCATTTTCGCTCATTTCCTTTTTAGTATTTTACAATAATGGAAGTAGGGATGAAGTGTCAGATAGTAAAATTGTGGGGCCTAGCCATATTTGGGTTGCTTGTAACTTCAGGTTGCCAAGAAAAAGCCTCCCCAACTGAAAATCAGGAAAAACCCGAACAAGCGATTTTCCAAAAACTATCTTCTGAAACCACAGGGATAACCTTCACGAATCAACTAGTGGAGAACGATACCTTGAATTACTTCACCTATCCGTACATCTACATGGGGGGAGGTGTTTCCGCAGGGGACATCAATAATGATGGCCTTACGGATTTGTTCTTTACCGGAAATATGGTAGACAATACCCTGTATTTGAATCAGGGTGATATGAAATTTCAAGATATCACCCAGGACGCTGGTCTAAAAGGGGATAAGCGCTGGTATACTGGAACGACGATGGCTGATGTGAATGGCGATGGCCTTTTGGATATTTATTGTTTGGTAGCAGGACAATCCGGAAACAAGGAAAACCAGCTTTTTATCAATCAAGGTGACAATACCTTTAAGGAGCAAGCCGAACTATTTGGTCTGAATGATGCAGGAAATAGTGTAGACGCTACCTTTTTTGATTTCGACCAAGACGGTGACCTCGATGTGTATGTCGCCAACTATCCTATCACGCCTTTTGAATACAATTGCTATCACTATAAAATGCGGATGGACCGCGTTACGGATTTGGAAACGGACAACCTGTACCGTAATGATGGAGGTCACTTCACTAAGACTACGGAAAGTTCTGGGGTCAAATTGTACAGTTTGTCACTCAGCGTTACCGCTGCTGATGTAAACGAAGATGGCTGGACGGATTTATATGTTTCCAATGACTTTGGAACGCCTGACTGCCTTTATATCAACCAGAAGGATGGCACCTTTTCCAATGAAATCAAGAGTGCCACCGCACATACTTCTTTTTATGGGATGGGTGTTGATATCGCCGATTTCAACAATGATGGGATGCTCGATATCATACAAATGGATATGGATGCCGCTTCCAACCGAAGGTCAAAGGCCAATATGGCCAGTATGAATCCCGAATTGTTTGCCAATATCGAACGCGTGGGATTCCAATACCAATACATGCAAAATACCCTGCAAATCAACACGGGATTTCAGCAAAACGGAATTCCAAAGTTTAAGGATATCTCCCGTTTAGCAGGAATTTCATCTACGGATTGGAGTTGGGCACCTCTATTGGCTGATTTTGATAACGACGGCTACAAGGATTTGTTCGTATCCAACGGAACACGAAGGGAAATCAACAACAAAGACTATTTTGAAAGCCTTCGGGGAGAGAAAAAGAATAAGGACAGTCTATTAGTCAAGAGCCTTCGAATTCCCTCGGAACCGATTGACAATTTCATTTTTAAAAACAACGGGGACCTTACCTTTTCCAAGAGCAATACTGAATGGGGATTGGAAGATAAAGGGTTTAGCAATGGCGCGGTTTATGTGGATTTGGACAATGACGGGGATTTGGAATTGGTGACGAACAACATTGATAGTCCCGTTTCCGTTTTTGACAATCGCAGCGCTGAAATCAACAATCATTTTACGCTCACCTTGAAAGGTGATGGCGATAACGCATTTGGGATGGGCGCCAAGGTGCATCTATTCCACAATCAAAAACAACAAGTACAAGAAGTTACTTTAAGCCGCGGATTCCAATCCTCCGTTGCACCTAAATTACACTTTGGTTTGGGTCAGGATGAGTTGATTGATAGCCTAATCGTGATATGGCCCAATAAAAAGCGACGAAAAATGGAAGCCTTGGCGGTCAATGCCAACCTTGTTCTTGATATTGCTGAAGCGGTCCAAAACGAAAAGCAACAAGCCGTTGTGCAACACATATTTGACAGCAATCCAGGTACCCTTGCCCTTTACAAGCACAAGGAAAACACCTTTGACGACTTCAAAAACGAAATTCTTTTACCGCATAAAACCTCCCGTTTTGGACCTGGGTTGGCCGTAGGCGATTTAAATGGAGATGGTTTGGACGACTTTTATATTGGAGCGGCTTCCAAATATCCTGGCGGCTTATTTTATCAACGAAAAGACGGTTCTTTTGAGCAACAAAAGTTCAAAATTCTATTGCAAGACCGAATGCACGAAGATATGGGGTCCCTTATTTTCGATGCCGACAACGATGGAGACAACGACCTGTATTTGGTGAGTGGCGGCAACGAATTTGGACCCAATGCTCCAATGCTGCGAGACCGACTGTACATCAATCAAGGTGATGGAAGTTTTGTCAAAAGTACTAATGGACTACCTCGAATGTTCAATAGCGGGGGGCGGGTTCAAGCTTGCGATTATGATAAAGATGGAGACCTGGACCTATTCGTAGGTGGACGTTTGATACCTGGAAATTATCCATATCCGGCAAACAGTTACCTTCTTGAGAATGTAAGTACTCCGGGTAATCCCAAATTCATCAATCCTAATCAAAAACTGAGCTCGGAATTCCAAAAAATGGGACTTGTCACTTCTGCGCAGTGGCTGGATTATGACCAAGATGGATGGCAAGATTTAGCTGTCACCGGGGAATGGATGAACGTTCGGGTCTTTAAAAATGAATCGGGCAAGGGATTTCGAGAAGTTACCGAATCCCTAGGCTTGGAGGATACTATGGGTTGGTGGTTTAGTCTAAAAGCAGAAGATATTGACAATGATGGCGACATTGACCTTATTGCAGGAAATTTGGGCGATAACTACAAATACAAGGCTGCAGAAAATGCCACGTTTGATGTCTTTCTTAACGATTTTGATGGAAACCGAACGAACGACATTGTCTTGAGTTACTATAACGAAGGTGAGCAATACCCGGTGCGGGGACGCGAGTGTTCGTCTCAACAGATGCCTTCTATTAAAAAGAAATTCAAAAACTATGATGCGTTTTCCAAGGCAACTTTAGTGGACGTCTATGAGGAAGAAAAATTGGAAAACAGTATCCATTACACGGTTTCTTCCTTTAAAAGTGCCCTCTTTTTAAATGAAGATGGAAAATTCAAAAGACAAGATTTACCCATTAAGGCGCAAATTGCACCCGTGAACCAAATTTTGGTTTCTGATTTTGACCAAGACGGTACCAAGGACATTATTCTCGCCGGAAATCTCTATGCTTCCGAAGTAGAGACCCCTCGAGCGGATGCGGGGCATGGCACTTTTCTAAAGGGCATCCAAAATGGAAACTTTGAAGTACTTGGGCCACAAGAAACCGGTCTTTTCATTGATGGCGATGTAAAGGATTTGGCGTTTATCACCGTAAAAGGGCAGCGCTATATTTTGGTTGCCAAAAACAATGACTTTCTAAGCTTCGTAGGTTTAAATTAGAGAGCTTAGTCATTGGCTTGCACGATAATATCAGCAATGTCTCCAAAAGGCCAAGTGAGCGTTTGTCTGCTAAAGATCGCTAGGCCGTCATTGGATATGCCATTGTTTCCATTGTCCCACCATACACTGGCAAAACCTCTTTCCGCAGCAGCATTTGCGTAAAAAGTGGCATGTGCAATACGATCTGCAAGATTATCTTGGTTGCCCGAAGCCCATTCGCCTAGCACGACTGCTTTGCCATTATCCACGAATTTCGCTTTGATTCGGTCCATTTCTGCTTCCAAATCGGCTTTGTCTTGGTCGGTTCCCCAAGTAGTATCTGTACCTTCAAGCGTAAACGGAAAAGGAAAATAGGAATGTAAGGAGATGATGGTGTTTACATCGTTATTGGGAATCACCAAAGCATCCATGACAAACGGGATGGTACTCGCAGCATAGGTCGAAATCATGATTTGACGCGTACTGTTGTTTCCGCCCGTGGTACGAATGGCATCCAAACTGGTTTTGTGGTATTGATTTACCATATCCCTACCTTCGGCTGTTCCGCCAGTCCATTCTTCGGCTGTTCCTTCGTATCGGGGTTCGTTCAAGGTCTCAAAAATGAGGTAGTCTCCGTAGTTTTTGAATCGGTTCGCAATTTGCGTCCAAAGTTTGGAAAGTCTATCCTTCACTTCATCACCTTTTTCGTAGGTAGGAATAATCCAAGGGTCATCATGGTGCACATTCACAATAACATACATGCCATTGGCTCTTCCATAATTGACTACTTCTTCCACACGGTCCAACCAGCTTTCTTCCACAAGAAAGTCAGGTGCACCGCCTTGATGGTATTGCCAAGTTACGGGAACACGAAGGGTATTGAATCCGCGACCAGCAACTTCATCAATCATGCTGCGCGTCGTAACTGGATTACCCCAGAAGGTTTCGTCTGGACCTTCAACGTCCAGGCTGTTCCCTAGATTCCAGCCCGTTTTCATTTCAGAAACGATTTCTATTGCCGATAGCCCCCGCATCATTCCATCGTCGAACTCACTTGCGGGACCTTCATTTCCATCATCAGGATTGTCATCTTGTGGGTCTTCTTGTACGGTATCGTCATCTGATGGTATTATGGTAATGCTTCCTGAGTCAGAACCACAAGAAAAAATGAATGTTATCGCCACAAAGAATAATCCTATCCGTTTCATATCCGTTTTTTTATCAAAATTAGCGCTTGTTCGGTTGGCGGCGTATTGGGTATGATGTAAAAGCTAATACAAATGTCGCATGGAATCGACTTCCACGACTTAGCCCCTTACAATCTCAACGTTTCATATCCAACAGATGTTATATTTCACACAACAAAACTTCCACAGCGCTTTTTAGCTTTAGGAATGTAGTATTTTAGTACGTGATACCATGATGATGAATCTTTTTCGAAAATCCATTGCAGTACTGGTTGTACTGGTCTTAGGTTGCAAAGGCAAACCCACTCAACCCACTTACGAATATACCAATGCGCTTGTCAATGAATCCAGTCCATATCTCTTGCAGCACGCGCACAATCCAGTGAACTGGGAGGCTTGGAGTCCTGAGGTTTTGGCCCGTGCCCAAGAAGAGGATAAACCTTTATTGATTAGTATAGGTTATGCTTCTTGTCATTGGTGTCACGTTATGGAAGATGAATGCTTTGAGGATATGGAGGTTGCTCAAATGATGAATGACAACTTTATCAATATCAAAATTGACCGGGAAGAGCGACCTGATGTGGACCAAATTTACATGGATGCCCTGCAATTGATGACCCAACGGGGCGGATGGCCTTTGAATATTATAGCGTTACCCGATGGGAAACCGTATTGGGGAACGACCTATTCTCCGAAAAAGGATTGGCTCAAGGCTTTGGAACAATCGCTAAAACTTTTTAAGGAGGAGCGTCCCAGAGTTGAGGAATATGCCGCTAACCTTTCCAAAGGAATAACGGCCGTGAACCTTATCGAAAAAAACCAACCTGAAACTCTTTTTGGATTGGATGAGTTAAATGCCGCAGTGCAAGATTGGTCTCAATACTTTGACCTTGAAAACGGTGGATACACTGGCGCTCCAAAATTCATGATGCCCAACAATTTGGATTTTTTGTTGCATTATGCTACAGCTAGGTCTGATGTGGAGATTATGAAGCATGTCGATACCACCTTGACACGAATAGCTCGAGGAGGGGTTTTTGACCCTGTTGGAGGTGGTTTTTCCAGATATTCCGTGGATGAGAAATGGCATGTGCCCCACTTCGAAAAGATGTTATACGACAATGGCCAACTGGTCAGCTTATATGCCAAAGCCTATGCTGTTACCAAAAATCCGGTCTATAAAAAAGTTGTGGAAAAGACGATAGCTTTTGTTCAGGAAGAGTTACTTGATGAGAGTGGCGGTTTTTATTCGTCATTGGATGCCGATAGTACCAACGAAACGGGAGAACTTGAGGAAGGAGCGTATTATGTGTGGCAGTCCTCAGAATTAAAAGAACTACTTGGGGATGATTTTTCGATTTTCAAAGACTATTTCAATATCAATTCCTATGGCCAATGGGAAAATGACAAATATGTCCTCATCCAAACAGAAACTGCTGAGGCCATTGCCGAAAAACAAGGTATTTCTGTGGATGCTTTGAACGCTACAATAGAAGAGGCTCTGGCCGTTTTGAAATCCCATCGGTCCCAACGGAGCGAACCCAGATTGGACCATAAGATATTGACCTCTTGGAATGGCTTGATGCTAAGCGGTTTGGTAGATGCCTATCGGTATTTGCAAAATGAAGATTATCTGAAGATAGCCCTGAAAAATGCCGCTTTCTTGGAACAGCAAATGATAAAAAAGGATTTTTCCCTATATCGAACCCATAGTAACGGTGAAAGCAGTATAAATGGGTTTTTAGAGGATTACGCTTTGTTGATAGAAGCTTTTATCAAGCTTTATGAAGTCACTTTTGATGAAAAATGGTTAACCCAAGCCAAAAAGCTGTTGACCCATACCAAAGCGCATTTCTGGGATGAGGCATCAAACATGTTTTTCTATACTTCCGACCAAGACGAATCGCTGATTCGAAGGAGTATGGAAACGCAAGACAATGTGATTTCTGCTTCCAATTCGGTAATGGCCAAAAACTTGATTCGAATGCACAAGCTTTTTCCAGATGAGGGTTATGCTGAAATGGCTAAGCAGATGGTAGAGAAGGTCCAAAATGACTTTCCCGAAAGTGCCCAAGGCTATGCGAATTGGTTACACTGTGTGCTGTACCAAAACCTCGACTTTTACGAAGTGGCCATCGTTGGGGATAACTATCGTTCTATCGCCCTATCCATTCAAAAGAACTATTTGCCCAATACGATTATGGTGGCTTCTCCCAAAGAGGGCGATTTGGAACTGCTGCAAGGCCGCTACAATGAAGGGCAAACGTTCGTGTATATCTGCATAGAAGGGGCCTGTAAGTTACCAGTTCAGGCTTCCCAAGAAGCCCTTTCCCAAATTAAACGGTACTGAAGCTCCTAAGAAAGGATAGGATTATTCAATAAATTGAAAAACTCCGTGCGCTTTTCTACATCGTTGAATACACCACCATATTCCATTGTTGTGGTAAAACTTTCTTTGTCTTTTATCCCTCTTGAGGAGACACAAAGATGCTTGGCATGCACCATAACAATAACATCCTCGGTTTCCAAAATGTCTTTAAGGTCTTCGAATACTTGAAGGCTTAGACGCTCTTGTACCTGCGGGCGATGGGCATAGTAGTCAACCAACCTGTTGATTTTGGATAATCCGACCACCTTATCTTTTGGAACATATCCCACATGGGCTTTTCCCACAATTGGTAAAAAATGGTGCTCGCATGAGGAATCGATATTGATGTCTTGTTCCACCAAAATTTGATGGTAACCATATGTATTGGGAAAGGTTGAGATTTTTGGTTTGTTCGCTGGATTCAAACCATAAAACAATTCTTTCACATACATTTTGGCAAAACGATAGGGCGTACCCGAAAGGCTTTCATCCGTTAAATCCAGCCCTAGTTCTTCCATTATTTTTTTAAAGTGAAACTTTATCGTTTCTACTTTTTCATCATCTGTTCGAACAAATGCATCATCTCGCATTGGGGTATCCACAGAGGTGGCAATGTGATTGTCTCCAATACTTTCAAGGTCATAATTGCTCATAACTCAAAATATTAATTCATGAAGTTGTCGTGCAGCAGGTTTCATCCTCGCAATGGCAATACTGTCGATTGTAAAAGTGTAAGAATATTAGACTTAGTGTGGGAAAATAAATGGCGGCTTCAAACAGCGGAAACCATTTCATTTTTTCGTTTAAAACAACTAAGGCTAAAACGCCCCAACAAATCCATAAAGCATATTTCATCCAAGTTTTGGACGTTTTTTGAGCTGACCAAAACACGGCCAAAAAAGCTATGGAAAGAAACAAAAGGTCAAGAGCACCCCACCAGATGGGATGTGCGGCATCATGTTCTGAAGCCACAGTTGCGTGAGCCATAAATAGAAAGGGGGTCGCTAAGCAATGCACAAAACACAAAGCACTGGCTGCTGCTCCTAAAAGGTCCGATTTTGTATTGAGTCGTTCCAAGTAAACCATATATCCCAATCTTTTCGATTATGTCGCTAAATAGGCCCACAGTTATGCCAAAAGCGAGTGCAAAGGTAACAGAATTTTAGCAAATGCGACTTAGTTGCATTAGTATTTCTTTTTACTTTTGTGAAAATTTTTTCATGGTTAAAACCACCGATTTAGCTTACGCTTACGAGGATGGAAAAACGCTTTCCTTCCCAGATTTGGAGTTGCCCAAGGGAGAGCATCTACTCATCATTGGTCCGTCAGGCGTAGGTAAAACCACCTTGCTACACCTTTTGTCAGGGCTTTTACCTCCGGCGCAAGGGAAAATAACAATAGGCGAAACAGAATTGACCGCGTTGAACCGGAAAGAACTGGATACGTTCCGGGGAGCGCATATGGGAATTGTATTCCAGCAATACCATTTTATAAAGTCGCTCACGGTTTCAGAAAATATGAAACTACGGCAGAGTTATCCCCAAAACGCAGATGACAAACAACGCAGAAACCTGCTTTCCGAACGATTGGGGTTGGCTGACAGTGCATCCAAAAAAGTGACGGCCTTAAGTCAGGGACAGAAGCAACGCCTTTCTATCGCTTTAGGATTAATCCATAAACCGCAGATTGTTTTCGCGGATGAACCGACTTCGAATTTAGATGATGAAAATTGTGACAAGGTAGTTCAATTGTTGAAAGATGAAGCGGAAATCTGTAAAAGTAGTTTGGTCATTATTACGCATGACCAACGTGTAAAGTCCCATTTTCAAAATCAGGTTGTTCTATGAAATTGAGTTATTTGGCTTTCAAGAATATGGTATCCAAACCGCTCAATTTAGCCCTAAGCTTGATGCTGTTGTGGTTGAGTGTTTCCTTGGTCACCTTTGTATTTCAGCTTAGTGAACAGCTTTCGGGTCAGTTGGATAAAAATATTGCCCCCTTTGATATGGTGGTAGGGGCGAAAGGGAGTCCGCTACAGTTGGTTTTGTCCTCTGTACTGCATATTGATGTGCCCACCGGCAACATTCCGCTTTCAGAAGCAAAGACCATTCAAAACCATCCTTTTGTTGAGGTAGGCATTCCGGTTTCCTATGGTGATAGTTTTAAGGGCTACCGAATTTTAGGAACTGAGCTGGGGTATTTGGAACAGTATAGTGCCCAGCTGGCCAGTGGTAATCTATTTCAAAAATCCTTTGAAGTGGTGGTTGGGAATTCAGCCGCGGAGCAGTTAGGATTAAAAATTGGAGACACATTCGTAGGTTCCCATGGACTCGCAGAAGCTGGAGGAGAAGCGCATGATGACCATCCTTATACGGTTACGGGAATCTTACAGCCCACCGGAACTGTAATAGATCAATTGTTGATTTCTAATTTGGAAAGTGTTTGGGAGGCCCATGACCACGGTGATGAGGAACATCATGAAGATGGAGCACATGCGCATGATGAAGCACATGATCATAGTGATGAACATCATCACGACCATGGAGAAGAAGACCATAATCACGAGGAACACGACCATGATGACCATGACCATGAGGGACACGACCATGATGACCATGACCACGAGGGACATGACCATCATGACCATAATCACGAGGGCCATAACCATAATGACCATGAACATGATGCAGAAGAACATAATGGAGCGTCGCATGAGGGACATCATCATGAGGAAGGTGAACACGTCCATGATGATCATGACCACGAAGGGCATGACCATGAGGCTCATCACCATGATGAAGAACACGCCCATGATGAGGAAAAAGAAATCACTTCCTTGTTGGTGAAGTTCAAAAGTCCTTTGGGGATGGTGCAACTCCCTAGGTTCATAAATGAAAACACTGGGATGCAGGCCGCTTTGCCTGGTTATGAAGTACAACGCTTGACCAAGCTTTTGGGTTCTGGGGTGCAAACCATTAATGGCATTGCTTTTGCTATTTTATTGGTGTCGGCGTTGAGTATATTCATCAGCTTGTTAAAAACTATTCGTGAACGTCGACAGGAGTTGGCGTTATTAAGAACCTATGGATTAAGCACGCGCCAATTGTTGGGCTTGGCTTTGCGAGAAGGGCTCTTTTTGGCCTTGATAGGTTTTGTGTTGGGGTGGATTTTAGGAAGATTGGGCCTTTGGGGCGTTTCCCAATATTTGAAGAAGGTGTATGGGTATGGTCTTGAACTTAGAGGTCCAGATGTTTTTGAGTTTTACTTGTTGGGACTAACGTTAATTCTGACCTTTATCGCTGCTTTGTTGGCATCAAGTTCTATCTTTAAATTAAATGTCGCTAAAACCCTTTCTGATGCGTAAATCTGTTGTGTGTTTTTTCCTTTTGGTTTTTGTCGCCGTTTCTGGTATGGCGCAAGTAAAATTGACATGGAAAGATTTCGCAGATATCGATTTTGAGTCGGTCTACAATGAGAAGTATGAAGTATACTTTTTGAAACCGAAATTCGGTCAAAAAATAAAGACCTATCGCGGTAAAAAGATATCGATTACCGGTTTTTTCTTAGATCTTTCAGGGAGCGGTGAGATTTTTTTGGTATCCCAAAACCCAATGGCCTCCTGCTTTTTTTGCGGCGCAGCCGGACCGGAAACCATCATAGAAGTAAGTTTTAGGGAAAAACAGTCTTTTAAAACAGACCAAATTGTATCCGTTACGGGCATTTTAGAGTTGAATGCAGACGATGTGGACCATTGTAATTATATTTTGAATCTAGCTTCGGGTAGGTTGGTAAATTAAAAAATCGTGCGTGGATTTTTTGTCTTTGTTTTTATTTGGTTTAGCGGCTTTAGCTACGGACAGAAGGTGCTCAGCTGGTCTGATCTAACCCAGGGAATCTCTTGGGAAGCACCTTCCTTGGAAAATCTCTTCCCAGGTTTTCAAGAGGCCAGTTTTTCCAAAGACATGCAGGGTCTCGAAGGCAAAAAGGTGATTTTAACAGGATATTTTCTCATTTTAGATAGTAGGCAATCTGTTTTTCTGCTTTCCAAAAACCCTATGGCATCTTGTTTTTTTTGTGGTAATGGTGGTCCAGAAACGGTTGTGGATTTGCGTTTTGAAGATGCTCCCAAGTTCGACATGGACGATTTACTTTCAGTAGAGGGAGTGTTACGTTTAAATGAAGACGACCCCGAACTCTGCTATTACCGCATCGAAGAGGCGAATGCTGTGCGTTATTAAAGCCATTCCAAAATGTCGACGACCGAACAAACTCAAATACCTAACCCATAACAACAACAAAACATGAGAAGGTTGATTTTTACACTCTTCTTCTGCTCAGGAATTCTAAGTTTTGGACAGCAGCTCGAAGTACCCAAGAGTTATAGCAATATTCAAAAAGACGAAAGCGGCTTGTTTTTGGAAATTGGTGGAGAACGTTTTTATGCAAAAGAAAATGCTATCCCGAAATACAGTTTGAAACAACTGTTCGGAAATCCAAAAGGAACGGAAGAAGGTGTGATGATGGATTTTGGGGATTTTGAAGGAAAGATAACTTATGGACTTATTCCCTACGGAAAAGCACCTCACCCTTTACCCGTTTTTCGATTTGAAAAAGTACTTGAAGATGGAAAGGCCTCCATTAACATCAAAGATGATTTTAAATACCCGTATGATTTTGTGGATTGGCAAAATAATCAAAGACTCAGCATAGGGTATCGTTTAACAAATGCCGAAGGAATGGTTATCTACGATGGAGAAGTTTCGTTGCAAGGCAAAGGCCCTTTTCAAGAAGTAGCCAGCATATATGAGGGTCCCTTTGTCAACAAATTAGGCGATTCGAGAGCAACGGTATGGTTCAATACAACGCTTCCTGCCGCTTGTGAGGTCCATATAGATGGCAAGGTTTTACCGAGTCAAAAAGGGACACATCATGAAATTGATATCGAAGGCCTACTCCCTGATACCAAATACGAGTATAAAGTGGTTTACGGCGAGTTTTCCCAGAATTATCATTTGCAAACCGCTCCAAAACCAGGCTCGCGCAAACCCTTCGTTTTTGCCTACACCAGTGATAGTCGACATGCGACAGGAGGTGGAGAGCGAAAGATTTATGGGGCCAACGCCTACATCATGAAAAAGATTGCTGCGTTGGCATATGCAAACAAAGCTGCCTTCATGCAGTTTAGTGGAGACCTTATCAATGGTTATCTGGAAACAGATGCAGAAACACAGGTGCAGTTCACCAATTGGAAAAAAGCTGTTGAGCCGTTTTGGCACTATATGCCTTTTCAAGTTGGGATGGGAAACCATGAAGCCCTGGGATATATTTTCCGGAACGAAGCGGGAAGAAGTCGCGGTTTTGTGGATAAGTTTCCCTTTGCTACCCAATCGGCCGAAGCCTCCTTTGCCAGCGCCTTTGTTAATCCGGTTTCTAGCCTAAAAAGTGAAGATGGAAGTACCTACGACCCATCTTACGATACTAAGGATTTTCCATCGTATGCTGAGAACGTTTTTCATTATCGCTACGACAACGTAGCAGTAGTTGTGTTGAACAGTGACTATTGGTATGCGCCGAGTTTATCTCGAAATACGGCCACTTCAGGAGGATTGCATGGCTACATTATGGACAATCAATTAAAATGGCTTGAGGAGACCATTGTTTCCTTGGAAAAAGACACCACAATTGACCATATTTTCATAACCCAACATACCCCGGCATTTCCAAATGGAGGCCATAGTCGTGATGATATGTGGTATAGCGGGAATAATGAGAAAAGGCCGTATGTGGCAGGAAAACCTCTGGAAAAAGGAATTTTAGAGCGTCGTGACGAATACCTTGATATTCTCATCAATAAAAGTAAGAAGGTATTGGCGATTTTAACTGGAGATGAGCATAACTATAATCGGCTAAAACTGACCAAAGAAGTCACCATTTATCCAGAAAACTACCCTCATCCAAAACTTGATATATCAAGACCTATTTATCAAATCAATAACGGTGCAGCTGGCGCACCCTACTATGCACAAGAAGTGCTACCCTGGAGTGAACATACCAAAGCTTTTAGTGTAGAAAATGCCCTGTGTTTATTTCACGTGGAAGGTTCTAAGGTAAAAATGGAAGTGATCAATCCAGATACCTTAAATGTTATTGATGAAATTGAATTACGCTGATTTTTGAAACAACTTCTTGATGTAAACCTGGAAGTCTGTTGCTAAAATTAAGAAGCGCAATCCGAACACTGTCCCACCATCAAAAGTGAAACCGATTCCACATTATGTTCTGAAACCTCGGGAATAGGAACACTAATAGGCAAACATTCCGTTTTACCACAATCTCGACATTGGAAATGAGGGTGAGTGTCAAATTTGGGTGTGTTGGAACAGTCTTTATCATTGCATAAGGCGTACCAAGTGATGCCGTCCTGACCTGAAAAGGAGTGCAAAACGCCTTCGTTCTCCAATCGTTCCAGAATTCGGTAAACCGTGGACCGGTTCATTTGGTCTTTGAACCTTTCTACGAGCTCCAATGTGGATAGGGCAATTTCCTGCTGTGAAAAAGCATCAAGCAACGCACTTACCGATTTCGTTTTTCTGATTACACCCATGCTGTAAATTTATTGCAACCTAATTGCAATAACAAATTGTTTCCTTACTTTTGCGACTCAGTTGCATTAAGATTGCCAAATTATGAGAAATAGTGTGGGTCAATTGGAAAAATTAAGTTATTCTGACTTGCTTGGGGTGGCAGCTAGTGGCCTTTGTGCTATTCATTGTGCCATTACACCATTATTCTTTGCAGCTAGACCTGTCTTGGAAAGCACTGTGGGACACCACCATCATCACGGAGATGGGTTCTGGTCACTGTTGGATTATCTTTTTTTGGTGTTAAGTCTGCTTGCCGTGTGGTATTCTGCTAAACATACCCATCATAAAGGTATCAGGAAGGTGTTATGGGGAGCTTGGGTCGTTTTCGCTATGGGACTCTTATCGGAAATCTTTCATGTTGAATACGGTATATGGTTGATGTATTTGGGCTCTATTGCATTGGTTGTGACCCACTCTTATAATCACTTGTACTGTAAAAGAACACATTCCAATATCTCTACTAAAAGTACAGTACGATGATAGCTACAAACATTAAATATAGCAATGCAGCTATTGGGCAAGATTCAAGAG
>JBCBPD010000091.1:0-15249 GCA_039820925.1 Bacteroidota bacterium
AACTTAACAGGCTTGTCATTCAATAGAACCTGTGAAATATTCATCTTTTTAGCGTCCAAATAGAAACTATCCAACGCTTTTTCAACTTCAAAAAAGTATTGCACCTCACCTTGAATTGATTTCTGAATAGGGGGAAGCTTATCATTCGAAAGAAAATGAAACCTTCGAAGGGTAATTCCATTTACATTGAATATGATTGCCAACCGAAGCAAACTGTCTACTTTGTGAACTGGGAAGAAAATCTTTCGAATAGGGGAGAAATCTGGACCCAAGGTCAAGGCAAATATACTAGCCATTGGGTGCCCAGTTTTGATGATATGAACGAAAAGGTTGAGTTTGATTTGAGCATCACTTTTGATTCCGCCTACACCATAATCGCGAACGGAAAGCTTGTAGATAAAAATCCAATTAATGGATTGACAACTTGGACTTTTGATATGGTTCAACCCATGAGCAGTTATCTGTTGGCTTTTGCCATTGGTAAATATGATGCTCTTAAGGATACTTCAACATCTGGAATACCTTTTTCCCTATTTTACAAAGTTGAGGATAGTCTCAAAGCGGAACCTACTTATCGTTTTTCCAAAAGAATCTTTGACTTTCTGGAAACTGAAATCGGAATACCCTATCCCTGGCAAGATTACAAGCAAGTACCGGTTCATGATTTTCTTTACGCGGGGATGGAAAATACCACGGCAACTTTCTTTTCAAACCGTTATGTGATTGATTCCATGGCGTTCGCAGATAAGAATTACGTCAACGTCAATGCCCATGAGTTAGCGCATCAATGGTTCGGGAATTTGGTTACAGAGCAAAGTGGTGAGCATCATTGGTTGCATGAAGGTTTTGCTACATACTACGCCTATTTGGCTGAAAAAGAACTGTTTGGACCGGATTATTTCTATTGGAAGTTATGGGATACGGCCAAATCATTGCATAGTATGTCCAAAGAAGGCAATGGAGAGGCCTTGACCAATGCACAAGCAGGAAGTCTTACGTTCTACGAAAAAGGAGCTTGGGCTTTGGTTGTACTACGTGATATTGTTGGTGATAGCGCCTTTAAAACAGGAATTCAGAATTATTTGAATCGCTTTGCCTATCAAAATGTTACCGTTCAGGAATTCATGTGGGAGATGCGAAAGGCATCAGGAATGAAATTGAATGGATTCGAAGATACCTGGTTGCGGCAATCGGAATTTCCAATGGCTCAAGCCAAACAGCTTCTCGCACGAGAAAACGAAGACCTTTCCGATTATTTTCAGTTTACAGATAACAACACCCTTGCCACAAGTTTTTTGGATGGTGTATGGCTGGAAACCCGTTCAGAACCTTTTAAAAAGCAGGTGGTTCTTGATACCCGAAGCCAAGTTTCAGATTCGATATGGAGCAAGGTGATGGCTAATGAAAAAACAGACGTGCGTCAGGCTTTTGCACAAGCTACGACCAAAGTAAACGATACGACACAGCAACTGTTTGAATCGTTTTTAACGGATTTTAGCTATCAAACACGTGAAGCAGCGTTGTATCGTTTGTGGGTTGATTTTCCTTTGGAAAGACAGCGTTTTTTAGACCAAACCGTGGGTTACATGAATAGTGAGGATACCAATTTGAGACTTTTGTGGTATACGCTGGCTTTGGCCACTTCCGAATATAGAGAAGGGGAGAAGTTAACCTTTTATAGCACCTTGGAATCTTTTACGAACGCTGACCACCATTTTGAAGAACGCCTCTTGGCATTTCAGTATTTAAATAATCTGGCGCCTTTTTCAAATTTGGCCTTGAAAAACCTTATTTCGGGAAGCATGCACCATGTTTGGTATTTTAAAAAGAGTTGTCGAAAACTACTAAAAGACTTTGCTAAAGAAAATGAAGGGAAAGAACGCATTCGTGCGCTGTATGCCAGTCTTAATGCCGAAGAACAAAAGTTTATTGATAAAACCCTTGCGAAATGAGAGCTTTGGTCATTTCTGGTGGGGGTAGTAAAGGCGCGTTCGCAGGTGGGGTGGCACAATTCCTGATTCAAGAAGCAAAATACAAATACGACCTTTTTGTGGGTACCTCAACTGGGAGTTTGCTGATTAGCCATCTGGCATTGAACAAATTGGATAAAATCAAAGAAATATACTCTTCGGTCAATCAAAAGAGCATTTTCAACATCTGTCCTTTTGTGGTTCGTAAAAAACATGGTCTAGAGGTGATTGGCATCAATCATTGGAATGTTTTGCGCAATTTTCTACGTGGGCGAAAAACCTTTGGGGAAAGCGAAAACCTAAGGATGTTAATTCGAGAGAGCGTAACGCGAGAGGAATTCGAAACCTTAAAGCAGAGTGATATGGATGTGGTGGTCACCGTATCCAATTTATCCTTGAATCAAGTTGAGTACAAATCCTTGAATGAATGTACTTACGAAGAATTCTGTGACTGGGTTTGGATTTCTTCCAACTACACGCCCTTTATGAGTTTGGTAAAACGAAACGGTTGCGAATATGCAGACGGCGGATTGGGAAGTTTGGTGCCCATTGAAGAAGCTTTGCGACGAGGTGCCACCGAAATTGATGTGGTGGTTTTGCGTACCGAAGTCAACTATTTAAATCGAATGCCGGTACGAAGTTCTTTTGAATTGATTACGACCATGTCAGAGTTTATGCTCGACCGTATTGAAAACCAGAATATTCGTATTGGGAAGCTGGTCGCTAATCAGAAGGATGCTATTATAAACTTCTACTACACGCCCACGGTGTTAACGACCAATTCTTTGATTTTCAACAAAGAACGAATGACCCTTTGGTGGAAAAGAGGATATCTCTATGCCAAAAACAAAAACGATGAAACGAGTCCAATTGACCCGGGCATTCAAGAATGACCTACCAAAGGTCGCCCACTTCTTTTTTGATGTAAGACAAGGCAGTGGAAGAAGGGGATTGCTTCTCTAAGGTTTGGTTCAAAATATGCTCCCTTAGTTTATCCGCGGAATCACTTGCGTTCATCCCAGAAGAACGAATCGCTTGAATGGTTGCATTTTTAGCAGTTTTGATGATGTTCCAACACTCATCACTCATGTAGATTTGTTGGGAAAGATTGTGTTCAAACTCGGTCTCAATTTGTTTGATGAGCAAGTTTTCGTAAGCATTTTTATCTGTTCCAACAGGAGCAACCCTAACCACTAAGCTGTTTAAGGTTATCCTTTCTAAAAACAATACCATTCGCTCATACGCTTGAAGTCGAATGGGCAGAGTATCTTTTTGGGAATCTTTATGGAGTAAAAAACGACGTCTACCGTCTTCGTTGCGGGTATGCAATCTAAAAAAGTAAAAGGCAATAGCACCGGTTACAACGGCGGGTAGCAAATAAGCAAACAGTTGAAAAATATTGTCCCCTGTCATGAATAGTTGGTTTTAGCGATTTCAAAAACTTAAACGCCATTTCCACGCAAAAAGTATGACAAGCACAGAACTAGTTGTGAAAACTGTTTTCTGGAAAGCTAGCGCCTCAATAAATCTGGGGTTTCCCTACTGGGCAGCCTTCACACTGTCCTTTACCATGTCGTAGAATTTTTTGTAGTCCGGAACCATTTTCACCAGTATGCCTTCCTTAAAATTACCATCTTGAACGGATAGACTTAAGCGCTCCGCCTTGATTTTATAGGTTTCAGAAAGCGCTTTGGCAATTACATTGGCTTTATCATAAGTCGGACTAAATTCACCGGTAATGTTCAAGCCAACGATTTCTACCTGTCTATCTCCATAAGTGGTTATGATACCTGATAGTGTTTCTAACCAAGCAGCACCTTTCTCCGTCAGCGTGGTAGAAGTGTCATCCCCAAAAAGGGTATTCAAGCTATTCCCCATGACGATGGCGCCTTCCGAAAAGTCCGCACTGCCTTTATCACCTAGTGTTTGTTGCACGCGCCCCAGCATCACAATTGCAGTGGAATCGTTTGATGAAATGGTTTGGTTAATCCCTGATAGTTGTTGCTCCTTTTGTTGAAGCGCTAAAAGGGTTTTGTTTACATTTTCAGTGTTCTTTTTCGATAATTCGGAAAAACTAGTGAGGTTTTTTAACAAGGTCGCGTTGGCATCTCGCAAACTGCTATTTTCCATTTCAAAGGTTTCAGCTTTCGCCTCCGCGGCTGAAATGGACCTTTTGGCTTGCGCCAACGCTTGTGTTACGGAGTCTTTCTCGCTTTTAAGCGTTTCTATTTGCGCAAAAAGCTCACTCTTTCGTTGCGCCTGTCCCGAAAGGGTAATGGTAAACGCAATGATTAAGAAAAGTAGTTTTTTCATCATAAGAGATTCGTCTTAGGTTGGGGTAAAAGTAATACGATTTGAGCGTAGTGGCTACATATTTAAATAATCCAAGGTTAATTGGGTCATTGCTTTGACGCCGAGCAACATGCCATCTTCATCAATTATAAAGTCTGGCGTATGATGTGGGTACGCTTCTTGCGTTCCAGGGGTCATGCCACCTAAAAAGAAGTATAAACCCGGTACTTTTTGTTGAAAATAACTGAAATCCTCCGCGCCGGTAATGGCTTTATGGATGCTCACATTTTCCTTTCCCGCCGCTTTTTCTAGTGAGGGAACCATCAGTTGGGTCAAGGCTTCATCATTGTAAGTAATAGCCGTTGTGGTTTGAATGTCTATGGTTGCTTCTCCACCGTAGGCTTTGGCAATAGCAGGAACCATTTCCTCCATTCTTTTGTTGATTTCCTTTTGCATATCGTAGTCTAGTGTACGAATGGTTCCAATCATTTGTGCACTTTCGGGGATGATGTTGTATCGCACACCACTGGTAATTTTCCCTACAGTAATTACCGCGGCTTCATTGGTCAATTCCGCCTCACGGCTTATAATGGTTTGTAGCCCATCTACTATTTTAGCACTAATCAGAATAGGGTCAACACCGCCCCAAGGTTGGGAACCGTGGGTTTGTTTGCCCTTGACATCAATCACAAAACGTTGTGCTGAGGCCATACTACCTCCGGGTTTGTAGCGAATGGTGTTTATCGGCGTTTGAGAGTTGATGTGCAATCCGAAAATGGCATCCACCTTAGGGTTTTCAAGAACACCTTCTTCAACCATTAGGGAAGCACCTCCTTTTTCTCCAGGAGGGGGACCTTCTTCTGCAGGTTGGAAGATAAATTTCACGGTACCCTTTATTTGAGAAGTGTTTTTCGATAACACTTCGGCAACCCCCATCAAAATGGCCGTGTGCGTATCATGTCCACAGGCGTGCATGACACCTACTTCCTCTCCAAGAAAAGTTGTTTTCACTTCAGATTTAAAAGGAAGGTCATTTCTTTCTGTAACCGGCAAGGCATCAATATCCGCTCGAAGTGCAACTACTTTTCCATCGGTATCACCTTTTAAAATACCTACAACTCCTGTGTGCGCAATTCCAGTTTGGACTTCCATGCCCAAAGCCCGAAGGTGTTTTTCAATTTTTTCTGCAGTCTTGAACTCTCGATTGCTGAGTTCTGGATTCTGGTGGATATCCCTACGCCATTCGATTACCTTGCTTTCCACAGCTTCAATGTCTTTGGTAAGGTTGGGTCCTTGCGCGCAAAGGTTTGCACCGGACAACAATAGGAGGAGAAGTACGATTCGATTCATCTTCAAAAAGTTTAGAATTTTATGAGTTGATAGTCAGTTTCTTGTAATTGGATGAGTGCAGTCATAGCAGACAACGCGACTTTTACACCTGGGACAAGTTGCTCAGCTCGATAGCCTCTTGCGGCCAAGGATTGTCCACAAACAATAATTTCAGTCCCAGTATTCATGAGTGCCTTTAAGAGGTCGATATTCTCATTGGAAGTAGAAAAATTTTCCTCAAAATAGGTATTGTTCAATAGGTCTTGAGTAGCACCACCGTGAACCACTAAAGCCACATGCAACTTTTCGGGGGCAAACCCATTTTGGGCATGCATGTTCAAAAAGCGGGCAGCTGTCTCAATACTTTTATTAAATAGGCCTTGCCCTTCAGGACTATACACTACATCAAAAACTGCCTTGAGTTTACCTTGGGTTTGGGTCGGAAAGCTAGGGTTTTCCACTTTGTAGACAGGTCCAAAATCCTTGATTACAGGACCTTTTGATGTTTCTTGAGCTTGCGTTGCGACAAATGATAGGATGCCTAAAAGGAAAGAAGAAATCTTTTGCATAGACCTTTAAAAGCTTAAATATATCCAATTCCTTCAGAACTTTTTTCGATGTTTATAAGTATTGAAAGGATGTTTTTAGGTTACGTAGCCAATTGGCTATTTTCACTTATTAAATTTTTTGCTTTTGAGTAGTTTTCTACAGGAGTTGAATGATGCGCAGCGCGCGCCCGTTTTGCACAAGGATGGCCCCTTGATGGTCATCGCCGGGGCCGGGTCTGGAAAGACCCGTGTGCTTACCTTTCGTATTGCACATCTCATGGAACAAGGTGTGGATTCTTTTAATATTCTGGCATTGACCTTTACTAATAAAGCCGCTCGCGAAATGAAAAAGCGTATCGCTGATATTGTGGGCAGCTCGGAAGCTAAAAATTTATGGATGGGAACGTTCCATTCCGTTTTTGCTCGACTGTTGCGGTATGAAAGCGATAAATTGGGTTATCCCAGTAATTTCACGATTTATGATACCCAAGATTCCCAGCGGTTGATTGCTTCCATTATCAAGGAGATGGGCTTGGATAAGGACATCTACAAATACAAACAGGTCCAAAATCGAATTTCATCCTATAAAAACAGTTTGATTACGGTCAAGGCGTATTTTCAAAACCCCGAATTGATGGAAGCGGATGCCATGGCCAAACGCCCTAGATTGGGGGAAATCTATCAAAATTATGTTAACCGCTGTTTTAAGGCTGGCGCCATGGATTTTGATGACTTACTATTACGGACCAATGAATTATTGACACGCTTCCCAGAAGTATTGATGAAATACCAAGAGCGATTTCGCTACATTTTGGTAGATGAGTACCAGGATACCAACCATTCGCAATATTTGATAGTAAAAGCTCTGTCCGATAGATTCCAAAATATTTGTGTGGTAGGGGATGACGCCCAAAGTATTTATTCCTTCCGAGGTGCCAACATTAGTAACATTCTCAATTTTCAGCGCGATTATGATGATGTGGCCGTCTATCGACTAGAACAGAATTACCGGTCTACAAAGAATATCGTAAATGCGGCGAATTCGATTATCGCCAAGAACAAAAACCAACTCGAAAAGGTTGTTTGGACCTCCAATGAGGAAGGAAATAAAATAAAAATCCACAGAAGCATTACCGATGCGGAAGAGGGCAGGTATGTAGCATCTTCCATTTTCGAGCAAAAAATGCAACAGCAAATGCCCAATGGAGATTTTGCTGTGTTGTACCGCACCAATTCGCAGTCACGGGCTATTGAAGATGCCTTGCGCAAACGGGACATTCCCTATCGTATTTATGGTGGACTTTCTTTTTATCAGCGCAAGGAAATCAAGGATGTTCTGGGGTATTTGCGCTTGGTCATAAATCCAAAAGATGAAGAAGCGTTAAAGCGGGTTATTAATTTTCCAGCAAGAGGCATCGGCCAAAGCACGATGGACAAGTTGACCGTGGCGGCCAATGAATACGGTCGCCCCATTTTTGAGGTCATGGCCAACTTGACCAGTCTTCCAGTCAACGTAAACGCCGGTACTAGAAGAAAACTGGAGGATTTTGTCACCATGATTAAGAGCTTCCAAATCATGAATGAAAGTTCGGATGCTTTTATACTGGCCGAGCATGTCGCTAAAAAAACAGGGCTACTACTTGAATTCAAGAAGGATGGTACGCCGGAGGGTATTGCTCGTATGGAGAATATTGAAGAGCTCCTTAACGGTATCAAAGATTTTGTAGAGGGCCAAAAAGAGTTGGCCGATGCGACTGGGAGTTTGACTGAATTTCTGGAAGATGTAGCCCTAGCTACGGATATGGATAAAGAAGTAGGGGATGATGACCGCGTCGCTTTGATGACCATACATTTAGCCAAAGGCCTTGAGTTTCCTTATGTCTACATCGTTGGGATGGAAGAAGATTTGTTTCCTTCTGCGATGAGCATGAATACGAGAAGTGAATTGGAGGAGGAGCGAAGATTGTTTTACGTAGCCTTGACGCGTGCTGAGAAACAAGCGTTTTTGACCTATACCCAAAACCGATACCGTTGGGGAAAACTGATAGACGCGGAACCCAGTCGTTTTCTGGAAGAAATTGATGAACAGTATGTTGAAAATCTGACGCCAATCAATGATGGGTATCGGTACAAGTCCATGATTAATGCCGATATTTTTGGCGAAGTAGATAAAAGCAAGCTCCGCCAAACCAAACCGATTAAGGGAACACCACCGCTCGCCACCAAACCTAGTGAACAGCAGCTTCGCAGACTTCGAAAAATCAAACCACAGTTATCCAATCCAAGCGAAGGCACCAGTGCCATCGAAATTGATTTAAAGGAAGGAAGCTTGGTCAACCATACGCGTTTTGGCCGCGGTAAAGTCATAAAAATAGAAGGTATTGGCAATGATAGAAAGGCCGAAATTCAATTTGAATTGGGCGACGTAAAAAAGCTATTGCTTCGGTTTGCCAAGTTGGAACTTCTCGAAAACTAGGATACCTTCAAGATACTTTCCCGGGTGAGGGTGGTAGGAATGGTAAAGGTGAAAGCACTTCCTTGATTGGGTTTGCTTTCAATGCGGAATTCTCCGTTATTTCGGTCCACAAAGTCTTTGCATATCGCAAAACCAAGTCCGGTTCCTTCTTCGTTATCAGTTCCCTTTGTTGAATTACTTTCTTTGGACGAAAGCATCAAGTTCTTGATTTGTGCTTTGGTCATACCGACGCCTGTATCTCGAATGGTAATCTCAAGTTGGTCCATGCCTTCGTGCACTTCAATGAAGATTTGGTCTCCCTTGCTGGTGAACTTTAAGGCGTTGGACAGCAAGTTTCGAATGACAAAATCCATCATATTCTTGTCAGCGTAGACTTTGGGAATGTCTTTCTGCTCGAAAACAATGGCGATATTTTTTCGAAGCGCATTTTCCTTGAACAATTGCACATTCTTTTCAACGACTTTACCAATATCAAACGACTTTTTGGAAAGGGTATGGTCGTTCATTTGCGACTTGGCCCAATTCAAGAGGTTGTCCAAAAGCAACTGCAGATTTTGGGAAGCATCCGAAAGGTATTTTATGAACAGTTCTTTTTCCTGCTCTTCCAGTTTGTCCTTGTCCTCCTTTAGGATGTTGGCTAGAGACAATACGTTTCCAGTATGTCCTCTCAAGTCATGCGAAATGATAGAAAAGAATTTATCCTTGATACGAGAAGCTTCCCTAAGTTCATTTTCAGATTCCACAAGTTTCCCATTTAAGAAATGAAGGGACTTGTTTTTCTCGCTCAAGGTTTCAATTTGATTTCTGATTTTGCTGACTAGTCCGTTGTAGGTCCCGGTCAATCGGTCAATTTCGGTGATGCGGAGACTTTTCGTTTCACTGAGTTGCCCTTCAAAATTGTTCTGAACAATGGAATCCATATCAGAAATCAAGTTTTTGATGGGTCTTGCAATGTGACCTGCAAAGACGAAAGCTGATAGCATCGCAAACAAAACGGTAATGATAAAGAACAACACCAAGTAAGATTTAATGGAGCCAATCATGAGTTCAGAATCGGCATCTACCAATTCATATAATCCTGCAACGTTGGCATTCAGCCGTGTATTGGTATCTTGGATTTTTTTCACGACACCACTTTCACCATCACCAATTTCCGTGTCAAGTTTCGTTACGAGGTTAAAATTTCGCTGGTAGCTCGCTAGTAATTTTTGGGTTTCGAGGTATTCTGGTCCTTCTTGCGTGGAGAGTCGTTGCAGCAAAGCTTCACATTGCGCATTTACTTGTCTTACGTAATGCGAGTCTTTTCGAATAAAGAAGTCTTTCTCTTTTCTTCTTAGCTGTAGTATCTCAAGCAACTCAATGCCAACCGCTTCTTTTTCCAATAAATGAATGGTCCGACGCATTTTGCCAATGGTACCAAAGTTCTTAAACCCTTTTTGTTGAATAAGTCCCAATACATGAATGATATCGCCATTCAATTGTTCCAGATTGGACTCAATTCGGTCAAGGCGCGTAGCAACCGTCGGATTCTTACTGTAATTTGCACTACGAATTTGAGCTAGAGCAGATTTGGCATTTTCAATGTACTGTTGGTACTCTTCTAAATATTTGGAAGACTTCTGAAGATAAAAATCGTCTTGTTTGGTATCAAAATCTAGGATATGAAAGAATTTGTTGTCCGCTTTCAAACGATTTCCGTCAAAAACAGCAACACTTTCCCTTAGGGTTTTTGCATTGTCTATTGCCTGCAAACTGTTGAAGGCAAAAAGCAAAAACGGACCGATAAGTAGGAACAACACTAAAAAAGCAATGAGGACACGGCCTCTAATGGTGTTCATTACATTAAGATTTGGTTTCCGGATAACAACGTAATATGCGCTTCAATATTGCAGTTTATCGTTGAAATACAACATTTTGTCGATTCTTCTTACATCCTCTGGTCAGTAAGGATACGTTAAAGTCCAGTTTAGCATTTACAATCTTTGTTTCTTTGTATTGCTATGGCTGAATTCATCAAGCTTTTTGAAGAAAATCCCAACCCGCGACAAGTAGAGCGAGTAGTGGATATTTTGCGCAAAGGAGGGTTGGTCATTTACCCGACAGATACGGTTTATGGGCTTGGGTGCGATATTTCAAATACCAAAGCGTTGGAACGCATAGCGCGTATTAAAGGAATTAAGTTGGCAAAGGCCAGTTGGTCTTTTGTTTGCGCTGATTTGAGCAACCTTTCGGATTATGTTCGCCAAATCGATTCAGCAACGTTTAAAATCTTGAAACGTGCTCTGCCAGGTCCTTACACCTTTATTCTTCCAGGGAACAACAACCTCCCCAAAGATTTCAAAAAGAGAAAGACCGTGGGGATTCGGGTCCCAGACAATTCAATTGCAAGGTCGATTGTAGAATCTCTGGGCAATCCTATTGTTTCTACTTCCATTCACGATGAAGATGATATCTTGGAATATACCACAGACCCAGAACTTATTTTTGAAAAGTGGCAAAATCTAGTAGACGTGGTTATTGACGGTGGTTACGGGGGCAATGTGGCTTCTACTATCATCGATTTGTCCGACGGCTACCCGGAGGTTGTTCGGGAAGGTAAGGGCTCTACAGATATCCTATAACAAAAAAACGGCCCTTAAAGGGCCGCTTTCTAAATATCTATCGTCAGGAATTATTTTCCAGAACCGCCGATGGCAGGGTCTTTCATTCCTTCTTCAATCATACTGTAGAACTGGTCAATTTTTGGAAGTACAACGATACGTGTTCTTCTGTTCTTGGCACGCTCTGTAGCAGAATCATTTGAAGCAACAGGCACGTAATAACTTCTTCCTGCGGCAGTCATACGTTTTGGGTCAACGTTGAATTCGTTTTGCAAGGTTCTTACGATTGAAGTCGCACGTTTTGCACTCAAATCCCAGTTGTCAACCAATACACCGCTCTTGAAAGGTACATTGTCCGTGTGTCCTTCTACCAAGAATTCAAAATCAGGTTTGTTGTTTACTACTTTGGCAACTTTTCCAAGTACGCTCTTTGCAGCTGAGTTGATGTTGTAGCTTCCACTGCTGAACAACAACTTGTCGGAGATGGATACGAATACCACGCCTTTTTCAACACTGATTTCAATGTCTTCGTCATCCAAGTTGCCCAACACACCTTTTAAACTTTGCACTAAAGAAAGGTTTACAGAATCTCTTCGCGTTACGGCATCTTGCAGCTTGCGAATGGTCAAATCCTTTTCTTTAAGGCTTTCCAAAGATTTCTCAAGGTTCTCAGCTCCTTTAGTAGTAAGCGTTGTTAAGTTCCCCATGTTGTTAATCAACTCTTGGTTATTCGCTTTCAAGAAAGCGTTTTGATCTTCAAGAGTTTTCAATCGGCTACTGGCAGTAGCTTTTTCTTCAAGGCAATCGTTAAGCTTAACGGTTGCGGAGTTCAGCAAATCCTGAGTTTCTTTTTGTTTCGCCTCTAAATCGGCATATTTCTTTTGCGAGACACAGGAGGAAAGGAGAACGGCCATGGCCAGTGTTCCAAAAAATACTTTTTTCATAATCGGAATTATAATTTTAAGATTAATTATTGTAGTCAGGGTCAATTTTGCGGCTAAAATTAGAGAAAATGGAAATCTTCAAAATTCAGCTCTCGTTAATGTTTTACTAAAATGTTAAAATTCTTTACCTGATGTACGAAGTGAGACCAGACTATGGATGTTGTGGTGTAGTACTTTAATATAAAATTAGCTTTTTCCCTTTTGGCGTACATCCTTCTGAAATTCCTGTAAAAACTGAGGTGCGCGCGCAAAATAGCCCAGCAATGTTGCCATTTGAATTGCAAAATAAATCGTAAAGCAGCAACACCATCCAATAGCAATCGGAAAAAAATAATGGTGAAAGCGGTCCTTCTGGGAAGGTTCTTGGTAATGGAGTAGAGAGAGTTCCGAAAGTTCAGATAGGTTTTTTTCGGATTCATGTTATGCAAGGTTGACCCTCCAAGGTGATACACTTTGCTTTCACCTACGTAGTACACTTTGTGTCCTGCGTTTTTGGCCCGCCAGCATAAATCAATTTCTTCTTGATGGGCAAAATAGTCTTCATCAAAACCGTTTAGGGTATTAAAAACCTCTCGTTTAATGAACATACACGCCCCAGTAGCCCAAAAAATTTCAGAAACATCGTCATATTGTCCTTCATCTTTTTCGAGGGCTTGAAAAATGCGCCCCCGACAAAAAGGATACCCCATCTGGTCGATAAATCCACCACCTGCCCCGGCATACTCGAAATACTCCTTCCGTTTGAGGTCTAGGATTTTGGGTTGAACAATGCTAATGTCATCATGACTTTGGAAAACCGCTTTTATCGGTTCAAGCCAATGGGGTGTTACCTCTACATCCGAGTTCAACAAACAATAGATGTCTGCCTTTATGGATTTCAACCCCATGTTATATCCAGCGGCAAAACCGCCATTGTATGGGTTTTCAACAATATTGATGCTTGGAAACTTTTCTTTGACCAGCGCTATGGACCCGTCCGTGCTGGCATTGTCAATTAAGTGTATACTAGCCCTATTGGAATAGTCCAGCACACTGGGAAGATACTTTTCAAGCAAGGCTTCCCCATTCCAGTTGAGTATGACTAAGGCGATATCCAAAACGGCAGCAAATTAACGGCGAAAATCAGGAATTTCCTTTAAAAACGAATACTTTTCATGCTTTTTGTCCAGAATACAATACAGGTGTAGCAATCCATTGGTCACCCAGAGTAATTCGGCATCGAGGCGCATGTTGTAACGTGCAATTTGGTCAAACGTATTCTGGTCGATTTGAATTTCGGGAGCTTTACATTCTACTAAAATGCGGATGGAGCCATCCGAATTAAATACAGCGACATCGTATCGTTTGGTTATGCCATTTAGGTTGATTTTCTTTTCGACATTGATTAGTGATTTGGGATATCCTTTAGTGAAAACCAGATAATGTACGGCGTGTTGCCGAACCCATTCTTCGGGTAAAAGGAGGATGAATTTTTTGCGGATGATGTCAAAAATATAGAGTCGATTTTCCATACTTTTGAAACGAAACGCATACTCAGGAAACTGTAGGGCCTGCATAGGGCAAAGTTGGTGATTTTTGTAATATGAACGGGATAAAGGAAATTGTAGGTGCTATTGAGGCGAGACAGCCAAAGCCAGTCTATTTTTTGATGGGGGAGGAGCCCTATTACATTGACCGGATATCTGACCATATTGCGCAGAATTTGATTTCGGAAGAAGAAAAAGGCTTTAATCAATTAGTGCTTTATGGAAAAGATACGAGCATCGATGAAATTGTGGGTAGCGCCAAACGGTATCCAATGATGTCCGATTTTCAGGTATTGATTGTCAAAGAGGCCCAACACCTTTCGCGCACCATAGAACAACTTGAATCGTATGTTTTGAATCCACAACCAACAACGGTCTTGGTGATTTGCTACAAGTACAAGAAGTTGGACAAACGCAAAAAATTGTACAAGGCGGTTCAAAAGAGCGGAGAACTGTTTGAAAGCAAGAAACTATATGAGAATCAAGTTGCCGAATGGATTCGAAGAACTTTAAAAGGGAAAGGTTATCGTATTGAACCCAAAGCGGCGATGTTATTGGTAGAGTTTTTGGGGACCGATTTGAGCAGAATCAATAACGAACTGGATAAACTTACTTTGATTGTACCCAATACCGAAGAAATCAATTCAAATCACATTGAGGAGCACATTGGCTTCAGCAAAGAGTTCAACAATTTTGAACTAAAGAAAGCGATTGGCGAAAGAAACATTAAGAAGGCCACTCAAATCATTGATTATTTTGCCAGCAATCCCAAGGAAAATCCTTTTGTGGTTACAGTTACCATGCTCAACACCTTTTTCTCACAGCTATTGCGTTACCATGGTTTGAAAGACCGTTCTCCGAAATCTGTTGCTTCTGCCTTGGGCATCAACCCTTACTTTGTAAGTGAGTTCAATATTGCAGCCCGAAACTATCCCATGAAAACAGTGAGCCAGTTGATTTCTGGCCTGCGCGATTTGGATTTAAAAGGCAAAGGCGTGGGTGGAACCCTTCAACAACGTGATTTGCTTAAGGAATTGCTTTCGCAATTCGTATGATTATTTACGGTCTACACTGTACTTACCAGGTCCGAGTAAGAAAACCACCAAGAAAATTATAAAATACAATAAAGCAAGTTCCTTTTTTCCAAAAGGGTCCGGGCCATGAAAAATTAGTCCAGCTACTGCCATGGTAAGTGCTGCAGGAATAGCAGCCCACCGTGTTTTGAATCCAATAATGATAAGGAGCGGACAAAGAAACTCTCCAACCACCGTCAGGAAAAGCGAAGGTGCTGCACCGATGCCCAGTGGATTGGGAAACTCGGTATTTCCATTAATCAAATTTTGCAGTTTTGGATATCCGTGGGTTAGCATAAAGGCCGAAGGTACGATACGTAGGATCGCAAGGCCAATATGAATCAAAAGGTTATTTTTCATAAATGGAGGAACTAATTTGGTGCATGAATGTATAAATTCTTGATGAGATAATGCTCTGGATTACCCAAAAAAAGTCCAAGACAAGAAGTTTACTTACAGCAGAAATCAGGAAAACCACAAGTAAGAACCTG
>JBCBPD010000092.1:0-15107 GCA_039820925.1 Bacteroidota bacterium
ATCACATCGTTTTCCAAAGCTCTTTTGTCACCTTTATAATTAGCGTAGACATGTTCAAAAATGAACTCTGTGGCCAAGGTGAGTGTAACGGATTTAAAAAACGGTCAAAAAATAAATGATTACCCTTTGGCGACAGAGTTCATTTTTGAACATGTCTACGCTAATTATAAAGGTGACAAAAGAGCTTTGGAAAACGATTTGATTGCTTTGTTGGATTTAGCCGCAGTACCTTTCCCAACCAATGAGCAAATGGTTTATGATGCGGGTGAAGATATCAAAGTCCGGTTAAAACGGATAATCAACCAACATCAATTCGATTAAAATAACAAGCCCCGAACATCGGGGCTTTTTTTATAGAAAAGGAATTAAGTCCGCGTCTGCAATGGCACCATGCGAGGTATGAAAGACCACTTCCCCATTTTTTACAATGAGCAACTGAGGGGACTCATGGAACACCCCCAAACTGGAAGCTACCGCATTGGACACATCCCGATGCGATAACAAATCCAATAGGTGCAAATCTACCTTTTGCGAAACATCAAAAGAGCCAGTGAACATATTCAACACCATTCGGCTGATGCCGCAGGTAGTAGAATGTTTGAAAATGAGTTGCGGCGTTTCGTACGAACGCTCCTTTATAGCATCCAACTGTCCTGTATCATTCAAAGCCACCCAAGGAAAAGCACTTTTTTTCCCACTTTCCTTTTTGGGTTGGTCGTTTCCGAATAGTGTATTAAAAATCCCCATAGTGCAAATTTACAATCTAGGTCTCAAAATTGGCAACGTCCTTACAACTGACGAAATGTCTTGATTTTGAAGGGTTTTGCAGACAAAATTTCAGTTGTTTCGCTATGGTAAGGTTCTTGAAATCCATTGTGAAAACAGTGAAAATGAACCCAAATAACTTTACAATAAAAACACAAGAGGCCATACAGCAGGCCCAACAAATAACCGTTGGCTATGGTCATCAGCAAATAGAAAACGAACACCTCTTTAAAGGAATTTCGGAGGTAGATGAAAATGTACTGCCCTTTCTTTTGAAGAAATTGAACGTGAATACCAGTCTTTTACTCCAAGTGTTGGAAAAAGAATTGGAAAGCTTCCCCAAGGTAGAAGGCTCGGATATCATGTTGTCGCGTGAAGGAGGTAAAACGTTGAGCGAAGCAGCGGTTTATGCCAAAAAAATGCAAGATGAGTTTGTTTCCATCGAGCATCTTTTGTTGGCCATCTTAAAATCCAAAAGTAAGATTGCCCAAATCCTAAAGGACCAAGGGGTATCTGAAAAAGATTTGCAGAGCGCTATTGAACAACTGCGCAAAGGTGGTAAGGTAACTTCGCAAAGTGCCGAAGAAACCTATAACGCTCTCGATAAGTACGCGAAAAACCTCAACCAATTGGCAGATAGTGGCAAATTGGACCCAGTCATTGGACGAGATGAAGAAATTCGTCGCGTATTGCAAATTCTATCCAGACGGACAAAGAACAATCCCATGCTCGTTGGAGAACCCGGGGTAGGAAAAACGGCTATTGCCGAAGGATTGGCACATCGTATCGTTCAAGCTGATATTCCTGAGAACCTCAAGGACAAAATTATTTACTCCCTCGATATGGGTGCTCTTATCGCAGGAGCCAAATACAAGGGTGAATTTGAAGAGCGTCTCAAGGCGGTTATCAAGGAAGTGACTTCCTCTGATGGGGACATCGTACTCTTCATTGATGAGATACATACTTTGGTGGGAGCTGGTGGTGGCCAAGGCGCTATGGATGCTGCAAATATCCTCAAACCTGCTTTAGCACGAGGTGAACTGCGGGCTATTGGAGCGACTACTTTGGACGAGTATCAAAAGTATTTTGAGAAAGACAAAGCTTTAGAAAGACGTTTCCAAAAGGTCGTTATTGACGAGCCTGATGCGGAAAGTGCAATTTCCATCCTTCGCGGTATCAAAGAAAAATATGAAACCCACCATAAAGTACGCATCAAAGACGAAGCGGTGATTTCTGCTGTGGAATTATCCCGCAGATATATTACCAATCGCTTTTTGCCAGACAAGGCCATTGACCTTATGGATGAGGCAGCTTCCAAACTTCGTATGGAAATCAATTCCAAACCTGAAGAATTGGATGCCATGGACCGTAAATTGATGCAGCTTGAGATTGAAATCGAAGCCATCAAACGGGAAAACGACAAAGACAAGTTGCAAAGCTTGAATTTGGAATTGGCCAATTTGAAGGAGGAGCGAAATGAGTTGTTCGCCCAATGGGAAAGTGAAAAAACAGTGGTTGACAATATCCAAAAGACGAAACAAGATATTGAAAACTATAAGCTGGAAGCCGAGCGTGCCGAACGAAACGGAGACTATGGCAGGGTAGCGGAGTTGCGCTATGGCAAGATTAAAGAAGCCCAGGAGCAATTGACCCAGTTGCAAAACCAGTTGGACGAGCAACAGCACCAAGGTACTTTTATAAAAGAAGAGGTTACCCATGAGGATATTGCCGAAGTAGTTGCCAAATGGACGGGCATACCAGTTACGAAAATGCTCCAGAGCGAGCGGGAAAAACTTTTAAAGCTGGAAGAAGTGCTGCACCAACGGGTGGTTGGTCAAGAGGAAGCCATTGAAGCGGTTTCCGATGCCATTCGAAGAAGTCGTGCGGGTCTGCAGGATGAAAAGAAACCTATTGGTTCCTTCTTGTTTCTTGGTACTACTGGCGTTGGTAAGACCGAATTGGCAAAAACCTTAGCTGCGTATCTTTTTGATGATGAAAATGCCATGACCCGAATTGACATGAGCGAATATCAAGAGCGTCATGCGGTAAGTCGTTTGGTCGGAGCACCTCCGGGATACGTGGGTTATGATGAGGGTGGACAATTGACCGAAGCGGTGCGCAGAAAGCCCTACTCCGTCGTCTTATTGGATGAAATCGAGAAGGCACACCCAGATACGTTCAACATATTGCTTCAAGTTTTGGATGAAGGACGCTTGACGGACAATAAAGGGCGTATCGCAGATTTCAAGAATGCCGTAATTATCATGACGAGCAATATGGGCAGTCATATCATACAAGAATCGTATGAAAGTCAAGAGACGCCAGAGAGCGCGAATGAAATGGCCAAGAGGGAAGTGATGGGCTTGTTGAAGAAATCCATCCGCCCTGAGTTCTTGAACCGTATTGATGACATCTTGATGTTTACACCGCTTACGCGTGAGAACATTCAAAAAATTGTGGAATTGCAATTGAACCAATTGAAAAAGTTGGTCGCAAAACAAAACATCACGTTGGATGCGACTTCCGAAGCCATTGCTTATTTGGCGGAGAAGGGATATGACCCTCAATTTGGAGCTCGACCGGTAAAACGTATCCTACAGAAGGAAGTCTTGAACAATTTATCCAAGGCGCTGCTGTCAGGAAACATCAAAGGTGACAGTATTGTATTGTTGGACTCCTTTGATGACCAACTGGTCTTTCGCAACCAAAACGAATTGGTCAACGAGTAAAACCACTTGAAAACATGCCCCGGATACTGTTAAATCTGGGGCTTCTTCTTTATACCATACCATAAGGTATATCTTTTTCTTATCTTAGCCTTACCACCAATTCCACACCAAGATGGCCAAGAAAGCTGAAAGAACCACAGCCTATATTATTGAAACGGTTGCGCCTATTTTCAACAAGTTCGGATACGTCGGAACCAGTTTGAGCGATTTAACCGAAGCGACCGGACTCACCAAAGGTGCTATTTATGGCAACTTTGAAAACAAGGAAGCCTTAGCCTTATCCGCCTTTGAACTCAACCAGAAAAAATTACTCGCGGAAATCGATGCACGACTAAATATCGAAGGCAAAGCCATGGACAAGGCGTTCTCCCTGATTCGTTTTTACAAACAATATGATGTGTTTACTTTGCCTTTAGGCGGCTGTCCCATCTTAAATGTCGGTGTGGATGCACAACACATCAATCCTTTGTTGGCAGCAGCTGTGAAGGAAACCGTAAAAGAAATTGAGGGTAAAATTGCGTTGGTTTTGGAAAATGGCGTGAACTCAAATGAGATTCGTCTCTCAGTACCACCTTTGCAATTTGCAAAGCAATTGTTTACCATGTTGCAGGGTTCGGTAGCGATGACCAGCATGACCCGTGACCGGAAATACCTTATTAATACCGCTACGTATTTGGAGCATTTGGTCAAACAAGAAACCAATCTCTTTTAGCATCAAGGGTCTTTTCGCACCCGGAATATCCAAAGCTTTTGGTTATACTTTCCTGAGAACCTTGAATCTCTTGCTTTTCGTGCTTCTTGAATGGTATTATACCGTTGCAGATAAACGTAGTTGTACTTGTTCTTTGCTCTATAAAAAGAACCAGGCTGTAACCCTTTTTTCCGCAGGTCGGTCATGAAGGCCTCAAAGTATTTTTTGGTACCGAAAACATTGGCTATCAAGTAAAAACCGGGTTCCAAACCTTCTTCTCCTTTAACCTCTTGGTATTTTTCATTGGGGTTGATTTTCACATCCTCGGTTTGTAACCTTTGAATACTATCTTTTTTGCGCTGTTCGATAGCTAACCTTCGGGTTCGCTCTATTACTTGGTTTATGGAATCGCGTTCGCGTTGCTCGGCCAGACGTCTTTTTTCTGCTGCCTCACGCGCTCTAGCGAGTCGTTCGGCTTCTCTAGCTTGTGCTTCTTCTTTCGCTTTTTCTTCATCTTCATCCGGAACAACTTCCTCCTCCTCCTCTACTTCTTCATCTTCTGCTTTTTCCGTTTTGTGAGGATTGCCAAAGTGGTAGGATACCAGAATTTCAAAGGTGGTGTTCTCATCACTAGCCGGACTTTGCGTTCCAAATTCCGCCAGAGCCCCCAAAGACAAACTTTTGAACAAGGTTATCCCCGCTCCTCCTGAAAAGCCATAATAGGAGTTGTAGCCGCCTTGGGTCCAAAAACGCTCAGTAGAGAAAAGAGCATTCAACCCAATTTGAGTGTCTCTATCAGGGATACTTCTTAGATAAACCAATGGGCGAAGAAAACTTTCACCTAAACCTTCTGAAAGATTGAGTTGAAAGTCATTGCTTAAAGTACCGGTGAATTGGGTTCCTTCACCAAAATCCTCATCACTGGAGAAGTTGTTGAACAGTGCTTTTTCGAGACCTAACCCCAATCGAAGCTGTTGATATCTCAAGACAATACCTGGATTCACCAAAAGAATAAAGTCATCCGTGGTTTGGTCAAAAGGATTTATGATATCCGGGTCTGGGAGAATCCTATCATCAGCAAGTTCGCGGCGAAAGGCATTCACATTCAATCCCAAAACCAAACTTGTCGTTTCATTGAAATCGAAGGCGTAAGCTCCACCCAAATTGCCACCAGTATCCAAGAAAAAACCAGTGTTATTTTGCAAAAAACCACCGCTCAATGCTAAATTTCCCGAAAGGGCATGTGTATAATTAACGAAGGTCGTTGTAGGCGTTCCATCAATACTTTGCCATTGCCAACGTGACCATATGGATAAGGCGTTAGGTTGATTGAAATCCAAGAGATATGCCGGGTTCAAAAGACTGGCGTTGAATTGCGTGAGATTGTGTTGGCGCAGGTCACCTGGTAATTCATCTTGTTGGGCAACAAGTCGAAACGATACAAAAACAAGAACAAGAAGCAGGGCAGACTTCTTCATGAGGTTGATTGAAAATTATACTACATTTAAGGATATTTACGTTAGCTTAACAGACAATAAACCAACATGAAATCGTTCTACCAATTCCTATTGCCAGCTGTACTACTGTTTGTATGCACCATCAGTTGCAACGAGTCTTCTAAAGATATAGAAAATGAGGAAGAACCTTCCGTGGTATCTACCTTTTATTTTATCCGCCATGCGGAAAAGGATAGAACCGATTCTTCCAACACCGACCCGGAGCTGAATCAGGACGGATTGGGAAGGGCCATTAAATGGGCCGAGGTGTTTGACCCCGTGATGTTGGACGCCATTTATTCTACCAATTATGAGCGGACATCCATGACTGCGGCGCCTACGTCAGTCAAAAAAGAAATTGAAATCGAGTACTTTGATTACGCTACGTTAAACATTGCTACTTTTTTGGAGAACAATAAAGGAAGAAATGTTCTTGTGGTCGGTCACAGCAATACCACTCCAGCCATGGCAAACCAGGTCTTGGGTGAGGAATATTATCAGCCTATGGCCGATGACGACAATAGTAGTTTATATGTTGTTCGCATCATTGGGGATGAGGCTACCTCTTTTGTCCTCAACATGAATTAATTTGGAGAAACCTGAACGTTTTCCAAAACGATTTTGGACAACAATTCCAATTCATTCTTTTCAAAAGCCTTGCCCAAGTCCTCTACTTTGGCATCTTTCTGTTTGGGTTTGAAATTGTTGTAATCCACAAAACGAATTCCTTCGACATACCGCTCATTATAGGCTTCGCGAAAACGTTGTCCTCCACCGTTCACATGAAAATCATAGGCGAGATAATCAGGCAAATAGGTTTCTGTATTGAACCAATAGATGTAGGTATCCTCAAAATCATCGCCTCCATTCGCTTCTTCAAAACTTACCTTGACCTTATGATATTTTTTACCCTTGATATCCTCTACACCCAACATTGTTTTTTTGACTGCTGCATCGTTCAATCCAAAAGGCAAACGGGCAAAATAGTGCACCGAATTCACCGAATTTGAATATCGATTGGCCACTGAGTCTGGCAGTACAATCAAACTGTCATTCACGAAACGTTCAAAAGACTGATTGGTTTTACGGTCCAAGATTCGTAGTGAGTCCAAAATTTGAAATCGCTCCATAATGCGCTGGTTGTTGGACTTATAACCTTTATAATTTCTATTGCGAAAGTCAAATGAGATTTGGTTTTCCAAATGTCCCTTACCCCCACTTGCCTCAATGGCGAGGTCTACAATATCCTGAGCACTGGGTTTCGGTTTGGATTCTGAAAACTTACAGGAAGTGATTATTAGAAGTAAGGTCGCGGCAAAAATGGCTTTCATGGGATTGTTTTAAGGGTAAATCGTAAAAACCAACGCAACATTACACATTTCTTGGGAAAGCGTTTTAATTTTGTCCCGAATGCAACAAAACGTCAACATAAAAAACAAAAGGGCGCGGTTCGACTACGAATTGCTCGATACCTACACGGCTGGGATAGTCCTTTCCGGAACGGAAATCAAATCCATTCGGCTGGGCAAGGCTTCTATATCCCAAAGTTTTTGCGAATTCAATGATGCGGGTGAGTTGTTCATCATCAACATGCAGGTGGACGAATACAGCTATGGCGGCCACTATAATCATAAGCCCAAAGCAGAGCGTAAATTGTTATTAAATCGACAAGAGCTCAAAAAACTCAAAAAAGAGGTAACCACTTCCGGCTTGACCATAGTGCCTTTGAAAGTTTTTATAAACGATAGGGGTTTGGCCAAGGTGAATATTGCCTTAGCACGCGGTAAGAAACTCTACGATAAAAGGGAAACCATCAAGGACCGGGACAACAAAAGAAATCTATCCCGCATCAAAAAGAACTTCAACAACTAGTTTTTGTTTTCCAGCATGGGCACAAAACGGAAATTGCCCAATTCTTGTTTTTCAAATTCCCTTTCGCTTTTCCTATAAAACAAAGTCATGATTTGTTCATCGGTCCCAACGGGAATCACCAATCTTCCGCCTACTTTTAATTGAGAGAGTAGCGCTTTTGGTACCGAAGGTGCCCCGGCAGTAACGATAATACCATCAAAAGGCGCTATTTCAGGAAGCCCCTTGTAGCCATCACCAAAAATCAACTTCTTGGGTCGGTAATTCATACGCCCAAGTAGTAGTTTCGTCTTTTTAAACAATTCCTGTTGCCGTTCAATACTGTAGACTTTTACTCCGAGCTCTAAAAGCACCGCAGTTTGATAGCCGCTTCCCGTTCCTATTTCCAAAATCGTGTGATTGGGTTGCACCTGTAAGAGTTCAGTCTGAAACGCTACGGTATACGGCTGGGAAATGGTTTGACTAGCTCCAATAGGAAACGCCTTGTCTTGATAAGCATGATCTTCAAAACCGCTGTCCAAAAACAGGTGTCGAGGTACTTTTTGGATGGCTTGCAACACCTTTGAGTCTTTAATGCCTTTTTTTTGAAGCACTTCGACAAGTTGGTTTCGTTTGCCCTGATGTTTGAAGGTATCTTTCATGCTAGCGGTCTGGTTTTCGAATTTAAATAGTTTTGCACGAATAGCATTGGGCAACCGCTCATTTTTATGGTTTACTGAGGGCATATCCGTATTTTTGGGCAAAACCGAAAAACATGCTAAAAGTAGGTGTCCTTGGTGCAGGACATTTGGGAAAAATCCATCTTCGACTTCTTAACGAATCCAATAAATACCAACTGATTGGATTCTACGACCCTGACGAAATCAACGCCAAAAAGGTAGCCGACGAATTCGGATACACCTACTTTGAAAACATGAATGTTTTGATGGACGAAGTAGATGTAGTGGACATTGTCACCCCTACCCTTTCGCACCATGACTGCGCGGTAAAGGCTATCGAAAAAGGAAAGCACATCTTTATTGAGAAGCCCATTACCAACACCTTGGAAGAAGCCGAAAACATTATGACATTGGCGAAGGAAAACGGTATCAAAGGACAAGTGGGACATGTAGAACGTTTCAATCCTGCTTTTATTTCGGTAAAGGATAAGGTGGAGAACCCCATGTTTATCGAAACCCATCGCTTGGCAGAGTTCAACCCTAGAGGGACGGATGTCCCCGTAGTATTGGATTTGATGATTCATGACATTGATGTCATTCTCAGTGTCGTGGATTCACCGGTCAAACAAATCAATGCAAGTGGCGTTTCAGTGATTAGCAACTCTCCTGATATCGCAAATGCTCGGATTGAATTCGAGAATGGATGTGTGGCCAATTTAACGGCTAGCCGAATTTCTCTGAAGAACATGCGCAAGTCACGATTCTTCCAAAAGGATGCCTATATTTCCGTAGACTTTCTGGAGAAGTTAGTGGAGGTGGTCAAAATGAAAGATGCACCAGAAACTCCTGGGGAATTCGATATGGTACTTCAGAATGCTGAAGGGGAACGAAAGCAAATCTATTTCGAGAATCCTGACATTCATCCCAACAACGCTATTTTGGATGAATTGGAAACCTTTGCAGATGCCATCCAAAATAATACCACCCCAGTGGTTAGCTTAGCACAAGGCACCAACGCTCTGAAAGTGGCCTTGCAAATCATTGAATGTTTTAAAAAGTAATATGCTATGAATACGATAGCCGTAATTGGTGCGGGAACCATGGGCAATGGAATCGCACATGTGTTTGCACAAAGTGGTTTTAAGGTCAATTTGATTGATATTTCGCAAGCGTCTTTGGAAAAAGGCTTGGCCACCATTACCAAGAATCTGGACAGAATGGTCGCCAAAGAAAAGATTGGCGAAGCTGAAAAAAATCAAACCCTAGCGCACATCCAAACCCATACGGCCCTAGCAGAAGGGGTAAAATCGGTGGATTTGGTGGTAGAGGCCGCTACCGAAAATCTCGATATCAAACTAAAGATTTTCGAGGAATTGGATAGCGTATGCGATGCCCAAACCATTTTGGCCACGAACACCTCTTCCATTTCCATTACCCAAATTGGCGCGGCGACCAAGCGTCCAGACAAGGTCATTGGGATGCACTTTATGAACCCGGTGCCCATTATGAGATTGGTAGAAATCATACGAGGGTATAGTACGTCAGACGAAGTGACCCAAACCATTATGGAGCTTTCGAAAAAGCTAGGAAAGACCCCTACGGAGGTCAATGACTATCCAGGATTCGTGGCCAATCGGATTTTGATGCCGATGCTCAACGAAGCCATTGAAACGCTCTACAATGGAGTAGCCGGTGTACATGAAATTGATACGGTAATGAAATTGGGAATGGCGCACCCTATGGGGCCTTTACAGCTTGCGGATTTTATTGGTTTGGATGTTTGCCTTTCCATCTTGAACGTCATGTATGATGGTTTTAAGAATCCAAAATACGCGCCCTGTCCGCTTCTGGTTAATATGGTTATGGCCGGTAAATTAGGAGTGAAATCTGGAGAAGGGTTTTACGATTATTCTGAATCCAGAAAAGCGGAAAAGGTTTCAAAACAATTTAGTTAAACGCAAATGGCCATTATCCAACCATTTCGTGCCATTCGCCCCACGAAGGATAAGGCTCCTTTTGTGGTATCGCGCTCCTACGAGGAGTACGGGGCTGAGGAATTGCAAGCGGTTTTGGAGTTCAATCCCTTCTCGTTTCTGCACATCATCAACCCAGGGTTCAAGTTTCATAAGCACATTACGGGCAAAGAACGATTCGGTCTGGTCCATAATCGCTATTTGGAGTTTCTGGAAGAAGAAATTTTCCAACGCGATGCAGAACCGTGTTTCTATTTGTACGAAATATCCAAAGGAGATTTTTTGAGCTTGGGATTCTTTTGTGCTTGTAGTGTTTCAGATTACAGGGAAGATATCATCAAAAAACATGAAGATACCCTTCAAGACCGTGAGGAATTGTTTGCGGACTACTTGGATACCGTAGGTTTCAATGCTGAACCGGTGTTGATGACCTATCCGGACCATCCAGATATCAATACGCTTTTTTCAGAGATTCAAAAAGCCCTACCGGAACATGAGTTTACCACCACCGATAAGGTGAAACATCGGTTGTGGAAGATTAGTGAAACAACCTATAAGGACCAACTCATTGCTGCTTTTGAAAAGCTGGATACGCTCTACATTGCAGATGGACATCATCGTAGTGCCTCATCCAACCTATTGGCCCATCGGATGGAAAAATCCAATCCTACCCATACCGGCAATGAGGCGTATAACTTTTTCATGACCTATTTGATTCCGGAATCGCAAATCAAGATTTATGAGTTCAATCGAATGGTCCGTGATTTGAATGGGCATTCCACCGAGGAGTTTTTAATAGCCCTGGACACTTATTTTCGGATTGAGAAAAAGGATGATGGGCTATACAAACCCTCTCGAAAACATCACTTCTCCATGTATTTGGATGGTGAATTCTATTCCCTTTATCTCCGTAAAACAATTTATGAGTTTACCGATGCCTTGAGCGCATTGGACACACAGATTCTGTTCAAGACGATTTTGGAACCCATTTTGGGCATACGAGACCTTCGAAACGACAAACGTATTTCCTATGGCTATGGGAAGCACAACATCATTAAAATGAAGGACAGTATTGATAAAGGGGATTTTAAAGTGGGGTTTAGCTTGGTTCCCATCACCATTTCAGAGATTAAGGCTATTGCCGATGCGGGATTGGTGATGCCACCGAAAAGCACCTATATCGAACCCAAACTACGAAGCGGCTTGGCCATTTACGAGTTTTAAATTTTTACAATGAGCATCAAACAGAATCTTGCAAGCATCAAACAAACGCTTACTGAAGGCGTAACCCTGGTGGCAGTTTCCAAAACCAAACCCAATGAAGCGCTTTTGGAAGCCTACGAAGCGGGACAACGTGTTTTTGGTGAGAACAAGGTGCAAGAAATGGTTCAGAAATGGGAAACCCTTCCCAAGGATATTGAGTGGCATATGATAGGCCATGTGCAACGCAACAAGGTAAAGTATATGGCACCTTTCGTTTCGTTGATTCACGGTGTGGATAGTTTTCGCTTGCTAAAAGAAATCAACAAACAAGCTGAAAAACATGACCGAGTCATTGACTGTTTGCTACAGATGCATATCGCTAAAGAAGAAACCAAATTTGGTTTGGACGATAAGGAATTGGAAGCGCTTTTAACCGATTCTGAGTTTTCCAATCTGCAAAACGTTCGTATTGTGGGTCTTATGGGAATGGCCACCTTCACCGAGAATCAAGCACAAATTCAAAGTGAGTTTGCCTACTTGAAATCAAAGTATGATTGGCTTACCAAACAACTTCCCGAAGTGAATATCCTATCCATGGGGATGAGTGGAGACTACCCTATTGCCATAAAAGAAGGCAGTACTATGGTGCGCATTGGAAGTAGTATCTTTGGAAGTAGACAGTATACCTAAAGTATCCACTATGTACGCCGTTCTCGATATTGAAAGCACTGGAGGTCAGTACAATGAGGAAGGCATTATGGAAATTGCCATCTATCGTTTTGATGGGCACGACATTGTTGACCGATTTATCAGTCTTGTAAATCCAGAACGGGAAATACAGCCCTTCGTAGCGAAACTTACCGGAATCAATAATAAAATGTTGCGCACCGCCCCGAAGTTTCATGAAGTTGCCAAACGAATTGTCGAAATTACTGAAGGAGCAGTAATTGTTGCCCATAATGCGCAATTCGATTATCGTATTCTTCGCACAGAGTTTCGACGCTTAGGCTTCGATTTTCAACGCAAAACCTTATGTACGGTGGACCTTTCCAAAAAACTGCTTCCGGATGCGGAATCACATAGTTTGGGTAAACTAGTGCGTTCATTGGGTATTCCTATGAGTGACCGACATCGCGCCAACGGCGATGCTATGGCCACCTTGAAATTGCTCAAGCTTCTGCTGGACAAAGACACCGACAAAACCATCATCAAAGAGGTAGTTCGGGCGGCTGAACACGGAGAGCTTTCCCCAAACCAACTGCAAATGGTCTCTGGCCTACCTTCAAAGACTGGGGTGTACTATATGCACGACCGTTACGGAGAAATTCGATTTATCGGTAAGACGAAGGATTTACAACGAAGAGTAAACCAACATTTCACCAACTCGGGAGAACTCGCAAGAAAGCTTCAAAAAGAGACGAAAAAGGTAACTTTTGAACTCACGGGCAGTGAGCTGATAGCCGTTTTGAAGGAGTATGCCGAAGTAAAAAAAACACGTCCGCGATACAACACGATTTCCAAAAAGAGTTTTTTCACTCACGCTTTGAATTTCGAGTCAAACGGAAATGGAGAAATGGCAGTAAAGCTTGTCAAAAGAAATGAAAGCGGTTCAAATAGCATCGGTTTTAATGGAGAGACCTCTGCTGAGCACTTTTTGGCGCGAATCGAAAAGGAACATGGGTTTAACCCTTTAGTAAACCAAAATGGGGCGTCTGCTGCCTTGGAAACCATCTACGACCAGTTTAGTTTGGGTGCTAAAAGCATCGCCATCGTAGACCGAGGGCGTGACGTGGGCGAAAAGAGTTTTATCCTAATAGAAAAAGGGCAGTTGAAAGGATACGGGTACACGGAATTAAATCATCAAATGGACCAATTAGGCATTTTAACGGCTTTGATGACACCAATGGCACACGATGAAAACGTAAAATTTATTATTGAATCGTATCTCCGAAAAAAGAATCGGTTTACCATTGTTCCCCTTTCCGAGGAAGTGAAAGGTTAATTTCTTTCCGCAAGCACCACCCGCCTGCGCATACGCTTGAAAAATAATATCCCTATATTCGAAAAGTATTGCAACCGTATTCAGGAACCTACCTGAATGGAAGACCAAACATTTGAGCACCCAAAAAAAGCATCGCGGCTGGAAACACGCGCTTCATGAAGTCATTTACGAAGCGGATACGCCTTTAGGGAAGCTTTTTGATATCGTTTTAGTCGTACTCATCGTACTCAGTGTGATATTGGTGATGCTGGAAAGTGTCAAAGAAGTTGACCAAAACTACCACGACCTTCTGTTCACCTTGGAATGGGTAGTCACCATATTTTTCACTTTCGAATACATCGCACGCATCATCAGCATTAAAAAACCATGGCACTATATTTTTAGTTTTTATGGCATCATTGATTTTGTTTCTACCATTCCATTGTACTTGTCCTATTTGTTCGCGGGGTCTCAAGTACTTTTGGCATTAAGGGCCTTTCGACTCCTACGGGTTTTCCGGATTCTTAAATTGGTTAAGTTTTTGGGAGAAGCTTCACAACTTAAAGAAGCCATGCGCGCCAGTCGTGCTAAAATTGCAGTTTTTATTTATGTAGTGCTTATCCTTTCCATCATCATGGGTACCATTATGTATCTCGTGGAAAGCAATGAAGCTGGTTTTACCAGTATCCCCAGAAGTATTTATTGGACTATTGTTACCCTAACTACCGTCGGTTACGGGGATATCGCACCCCAAACCAATTTGGGACAGTTTTTAGCCACGGTCATTATGATATTGGGATATGGAATCATTGCCGTCCCCACCGGAATTGTTACGGTTGAATTCTCAAAACAGAGAGGGAAATTTCAAGTGGACACCAACACGCAGGCCTGTCCCAATTGCGCTGCAGAAGGCCATAAAGACGATGCCAAATACTGTTACAACTGTGGACACGAATTATGAGCCCAAAAACCTTGATTGCCATTGTTGGGCCCACCGCTATTGGTAAAACCCGTTTAGCCATTGGTTTGGCACAAGAATTCAAAACAGAAATCCTTTCCGCGGATTCCCGCCAATTCTTTAAAGAAATGAGCATTGGAACCGCCGTACCCTCTTCAGAAGAATTAAAAACCGTTCCGCATCATTTTATTCAGCATTTGAGCGTGCATGAAAATTTCAGTGTCGGGGATTTTGAAAGAGCAGCATTAACCAAACTGGATGTTCTTTTCAAAGACCATGACATAGCGATTTTGGTGGGAGGCAGTGGCTTGTATGTAGATGCGGTGGTGCAAGGGATGGATGCATTTCCCGATATCGACCCGACTATTCGTGAAGAACTTAATGCGGTATTGGAGACAAATGGATTGGAAGCGCTTCAAAAAGAACTTTTAGAGAAAGACCCTGACTACCATGCTCGGGTAGACCTAAACAATCCACATCGTGTGATTCGGGCATTGGAAATATGTCGTGGCACAAAAAGACCCTATTCCTCTTTCCTGGGAATTCAAAAGGCAAACCGAAAGTTTAAGACCATTTATGTAGGGTTGACTGCTCCTAGGGAAGTGATTTACCAACGCATTGAACAACGAGTAGACCTTATGATGCAAGAAGGTTTACTGGAAGAGGCGAAATCACTTTATCCCTTACGACAACTCAATGCACTACAAACGGTAGGCTATCGAGAATTGTTTACTCATTTTGACGGCACGCTAAATTTAGAGGAAGCGGTTGCCGAAATCAAGA
>JBCBPD010000093.1:0-15049 GCA_039820925.1 Bacteroidota bacterium
AAGCCGAGGAGGAGGTTGGTTTTTAAGCTTGGCATTTTAATAAAATCTTGGTGATTTAAGTCTTTTTTCAACGGTTTTGAATTCATATCTCAAGAATATCTCATGAGTTCCGCTTGTATAATCGGTCAAGTCTGTGGTGGTTAGGTCGTAGGCATATCCTACGCTTAGGTCGGGTGAAATCTGAAGGCCGAACAGCCCAGAAAATGAATCGTCCCAACGATAGGCTACTCCAAAGGTAAGGGTTTCTCTGATCATAGCGTTAGCGGAAATATCGGCTATGACGGGAGCTCCTGGCACCCACTTCACGAAGAAAGCAGGTTTGAATTGTATATCGGGAGTCATGTTGAAAATCTTCCCCCCGATTAGAAAGTAGTGCAAACGTTCCGTCGCGATTACTTGTTCCTGTCCATTATAATGTTCTTCAGAGAAAAAGTTTGGAACAGCCAGCCCTAAATATCCTTTGGAATTATGGTAATACACCCCTGCCCCAATGGTAGGGAAAAACTTGTTTTCAATATTATTTTGAAAAGCAATATCAGGATTTTGCGTGGTTCCTTCGGTGAAGTCTACATTGAATAGTCTCCCTCCAGCTTTTAACCCAAAAGATAAGCGCTTGTCCGTATCATTCAAGCGAAGGGTGTAGGAGAAATTTCCATCGATAAAAAATTCGTTTGCTGGACCCAAGGCATCATTGGTCAACACTAAACCTAATCCAACATTCTTTCCAACCGGTCCGTCAACCGCCAATACTTGTGTGGTTGGTGCCCCGTTAATACCTACCCATTGCGAACGGTGCATGAGCAAAGCGGACAAATGCCCCCTAGACCCGGCATAGGCTGGATTGACATTCAAAGTGTTGTACATGTATTGGGTATACTGTGGGTCTTGCTGGCCATAAAGCGCAACACCCATCAGCAGTGCAATAGTCAAGAAAACTAGGTTGATTTGACCTTTCATTTTTTGTGTGTTTTTGTTCTTTACCATCCTCATCGCCCTATCTGTTTATGTATAACCAATCGGTTCTGGGTTCCGACCCATCTCCCAAATTAAGAACATAGTAATAGGTTCCCACCGGAAGTAATTCTCCTTTCTTGATTGTGGCCCTTCCGTTTGAAGTACCATCCCAATCATTGTCATAAGACTGTTGTTCGAATACCAAGTTCCCCCAACGATTGTATACCTGAAGTAGGTTATTCGGGTATTGCGTGATGCAATCAATCACGAAGGTATCGTTCACGCCATCTCCATTTGGCGAAAACTCATTGTATACATTCAAACAGCTTGGTTCGACGGTGGCTTGGGCACTATCGTTTGAGTTATCCACATCCAGTTGGTCCACAAAAGATAAGGACGCGGTGTTCAAATAATCTGTCCCATCCAAAACCTCAACGGTCAAGGTCAAAGTAGCTGTAGATTGTGCATCCAAACTAGGAATCTCCCAAAAACCTGAAACGGCGTCATAGGTTCCATTGGTCGCTTGGGCTGCACCCAACTGGTATCCCGCAGGAATTTGCTCTTCAATACCGATGTTGGTGGCAGGTTGGTTTCCTTGATTGCTAGCAGTGATGGTAAATACCACATCATCACCAATTTTTGGTGCTGGATTGTCCACCGTTTTGGTCAAAGCGATATCTGTGGTTTGTGGTGTCACAAACGCGGAGGCTTCGTCATCATCTTCAAGACCATCATTTAAGTCGTCCACATCAAAACCAGCACTTGGATCACTATCAGGGTCTGCGGAATTACTGGCAGTTACCTGAGCTTGGTTTAGGTATTCATCGTCTGCTCCGGTAGGGGCATTCACCAAGGCGGAAACAATAAGTGTTTCTGTTGTTCCATTAGGAATTATACCGTTCAAAGACCAAATTCCCGTTTCATCATTATAAATTCCAGCAGTTGAAATATACGATTGGAACGTATATCCTACGGGAAGCAAATCGGTAACGATTACGCCTCTGGCTCCGCTAGTACCACCGTTAAAGACACTAATGGTAAATTCAACAACGTCTCCAACATTCGGTTCTGTTTCATCAACTGTTTTGGTTAAAGAAAGGTCTGCTATTCCATCAGGGCCGGGTACAACCGTGTCTTGGTCATCTTCCGAATTCAAGTTGTTATCTGGTGTGGAATCGGGGTCAAACGTATCCAAGGCAATCAACTCCGCCGTGTTGGCGTACTCTCCCGTAGGAAGAACCGTAGCGGTGATTTCCAGGGTAGCGGTGGCTCCATTTGCCAAGGAGGCTAAATCCCAGGCTCCGGTAACGTTGTTATAGACGCCCGCAGATGGAAGGTCTCCTACAAACGTATAGCCAGAAGCTAAAATATCTTCAATAACAAGTCCTGTGGCTTCATTGGGGCCATCATTGCGTACCGTAATGGTAAATGTGATGTTCGACCCCACCGATGGATTTATGACATCCACGGTTTTCGTCAAAGAAATATCCGTCAAAATTCTTGGTCTCGTTAGTTGTTCATCTTGGTCATCCTCGGATAATACATTGTTCCCCGGTGCAGAATCTGGGTCCAGTTCTGTTACTGAGATAACTTCAGCAACATTGGTATACACTCCCGTAGCATTCACCTGAGCGGTGATATTGAGCACTTGTGTGGTTCCACCAGCTACAATGGGCAAACTCCACAATCCAGTCCCAGCATCATAAATTCCCGCAGAATCATCCGAAACATAGGTATAGCCTGAAGGAAGTAAATCGGAAACCACAACATTTGTGGCATCACTTGGACCTTCATTTACCAAGGTTAGGGTAAAGACCACATTATCCAAGACATCAGGTGTCTCGTTGTCTACCGTTTTTGTTAGGGATAGATCTGCAACCGGTATCGGCGTTGTTCCTGCGCTATCCTGGTCATTTTCAGCAACCACACCATTGTTTGGTGTACTGTTTGGGTCAAGATTGCTGGACGAGAACACCTCCGCAACGTTAAAATAGTCACCTGTCGGGTTGACCAAAGCAACAATATTCAAAGTTTCAATCGTTCCATTAGGAATGACTCCATTTAACTGCCATATTCCAGTTGTTGGATTGTACACCCCGGCCGTTCGGTTATTGGATACATAGGTATAGCCTGACGGAAGCAAATCTTCAATTTGCACGCCAGTCACGTCACTAGGACCATTGTTTTCGACGCTAATATTGAAGATAACCTCATCTCCAACTCTAGGTGACAAAACGTCCACAGACTTCCGCAACTCCAAATCCGAAACCAAAACCGGAACAGGTTCAATGGTTTGCTGGTCATCTTCAGTATCATCATTGTTTGCCGGCTCGGAATCAATATCCCTTTCTGCCAAATCTGTTAGTTCGGCAATATTGGTATACTCGCCGTTTGCCAGAACATTCGCGGTTATCACTATAGTTTCAGTGTCCCCGTCATCCAAGTTTCCTACGGTCCAAGAACCGTTCAAGGGTTCGTAAACGCCAGTTGTAGGCACCGCGCTGACAAATTCATATCCGGAAGCCAAGAAATCCGTTACCACAATATTGGTTGCATCACTTGGACCATCATTCGTCACCGTAACCGTAAACACGATTGGGTCACCCACATTGGGGGTCAAATCATCTGCCGTTTTGGTAACCGAAATATCAACAAGCTGGATTGGTATAACTTCAACTTGGTCTTGGTCATCCTCAGCCAAAACATCATTATTGGGTGTAGAATCCACATCCACTTGATCGTGCTGTGTTACCTCGGCAGTATTTAAGTACACTCCAGTGGTATTGACTGAAGCCGTAATATTAAGGATAGTTGTAGCACCACTGGCTAGGCTTCCAATATCCCAGATACCCGTTCCATCATCATAGTCGGTTCCTCCATCATCTGATTGATAGGCAAATCCAGACGGAATTACATCCGTTACTTGTAATGAAGTCGCTTCACTCGGGCCTGCATTGGTAACCGTAAGTGTAAACACCACATTGGAGTTTACTTCTGGAGTAAGATTATCGACGGTTTTGGTCAAAGACACATCAATGATTTCTACTGGTGTTATGGTCACGTCATCCTGATCGTCCTCCGCACCAAGATTGTTGTTCGGGGTGGAATTGATATCGAAAGCGTCTGAAGCAGTTATTTCTGCAATGTTGGTATAATCCCCAGTTGGATTCACCAAGGCATCTATCACCAAGGTTTCCGTCGTTCCGGCATTTAAAGTGCCTACTTGCCATAGGCCAGTGCCTTGATTATAAATTCCGGCGGTTGCGCTGTACAATACAAAGTCAAATCCGCTAGGAAGTAAGTCCGTAACCTCAACATTTGTAGCATCGTCAGGGCCTGTATTGCTAATGGTAATTTCAAAACTGATTTCCTCTCCAACATTTGGTGTCAAATCATTGTCTACCACAATTTTGGTCAACGAAAGATTTGCCTGTTGTGGTGCCGCAGTGGTGCTATCCTCATCATCTTCACTTTGGTCCCCATCATCATTATTGGGCGTGCTATCGGAATCAAACTGGTCCGAAGCCGTTACTTCTGCAATATGTGTAAACTCACCCGCCGCTCCAGTAGGAGTCAAAACGGTAGCTTGAAACGTAAGGGTTTCAGTATTGGAACCAACAGGCACATTCAATCCTGACCATTGAATGGTATTCGTAGCTAGACTGAACGAACCACCATCGCTAATTCCTGTTATGTTTCCGTAACCGGCCGGAACCAAGTCTGCAACGGAAACACCAGAAGCGGCATCAGTACCTAAATTACTAAGGTTGATGGTAAAAGTGACCACGTCCCCTACATCAGGGTCTGTATCGCTAGCGGTAATTTCCAATTCAATATCCACAACTTGGGGAGTAACTTCAAAGAAGTCTTCATCGTCTTCATCTTGGTCGCCGTCGTCGTTTCCTGGTTCACTGTCGGGGTCAAATTGGTCGACCGCAGCAAGTTCTGCGGTGTTCAAATATTCGTCTGCCGTTCCCGTTGGTGCATTTACGGTCACTTCATAGGAAACTGTCGTGCTTCCTACGGGTAATGAGCCGATATTCCAAGTGATAAAGGTTCCTGCAATGGCAGAACCACCATTGTTTACAGTTCCCAAAGTATAACCAGAAGGAACAATATCTTCTAAGACCACGTTGGTGGCATCATTTGGACCTGCATTGGTCAAGGTCAATTCAAATACGACAGTATCTCCAACGTTTGGCGTGGCACTAGAAGCTGCGCTAATCGTCTTCACCAAACTCAAATCCGATGCATTGGGTGTGATGGACTCGGTGTCTTGATCGTCACCAGTGCCATCATTTGGTGTGCTGTTCGGGTCAAATTGGTCTGAGGCCGTTACTTGAGCCGTATTGTCATACTCCCCAACCGTTCCAGTCGGAGTATTTACTGTAGCACGATAGGTCAAAGTAGTTCCCGTAAGGGGTACTGACGCTAAATCCCATAAAATAGTGGAACCTCCAAAATTGTAAATGCCTCCGTTGGATACGCTTCCCGCGACAATGGTATATCCGGAAGGAATAACATCTTCTACAGAAACATTGGTCGCTATATCTGGACCTGTATTATTGATTTGAACGGTAAAGGTGATTTCTTCTCCTACCTCGGGATTGCTCTCACTTACGGATTTATCCAAAGAAAGGTTTGCCTGCTGTGGAGTCAACGTAAGGGTGATCTCATCGTCATCGGGCAAAGTGTCTCCCAAATCGTCCACTCCGGGGCCTACTGCGGGGTCACTATCTGAGTCAGGTTGATTGCTTGCTGTGATTTGTGCACTGTTGGCATATTCTCCGGCGGCACCGGTAGGTGCGTTCACCGTGGCTTGATACGTTAAGGCCACATTTCCGCCTGCCGGCACAAACAAGCCTGACCATTGGGCTGTATTTACAGCAATACTTCCTCCGGCATTGACTGCTGTAAGGGCGAACCCAGCTGGAAGTATATCTTCTACGCTAACACCAGAAGCATTGCTTGGTCCAGCATTGGATACTATGAGTTCAAAAGTTACTGCGTCTCCAACATTAGGCGTTGTTGAACCGATAATCACACTTTTTGCAATACTAAGGTCAACAATTTCAGTAAGTGCTATGGAAACCGAATCTTCATCGTCTTCACTTTGGTCACCATCATCGTTATCTGGAGTGCTGTCTATATCAAATTGGTCTGCTGCGGTAATTTCGGAAACATTGGTATACTCTCCAGTTGAGCCCGTAGGTGCTTGAACCGTAGCTTGGAACGTCAAGGTTGTGGTATCGTTTCCAATAGGTACAGTCAACCCATTCCAAGTAATGGTTCCCGTTCCTGTATCAAAGGTGCCTCCACCTGTAATTCCGGTAATGTTTCCAAATCCGGGAGGTACTAAATTTTCTAAACTAACCCCAGTAGCGTCTGTGGTTCCCAAATTGCTTAAATCAATTGTAAAGGTTACTACATCTCCTATACTGGGAGCACTATCACTTACGGATAGTTCAACCTCAAGGTCGATAACATCTGGTGCTGTTATCGTGAAAGTATCTTCATCGTCTTCGCTTTGGTCACCGTCGTCATTACCGGGTGCTGAATCGGGGTCACCTTGATCTACCGCTGCAATCTGAGTGGTATTGGTATATTCGTTAGCTGCACCTGTTGGGGCATTCACTGTTACTTCATAGGAAACAATTGTAGAACCTACGGCCAAGGAAGGAATACTCCAAGAAATTGTATTTCCTGAACTTGTTCCCCCGTTGTTTATGGTTCCAAGGGTAAATCCTGAAGGTACTATATCTTCTACCACAATATTTGTTGCGGTCTGTGGACCATCATTGGTTACTTCTAATTCAAAGACAACGGTGTCACCCACATCTGGAGTTGAACTTGAACCACCACTGATGTCTTTGGAAAGTTCCAAGTCAGCTTCATTTAAAGAGATGCTCACCGAATCTTGATCGTCTTCGGTAGCTACTCCATTGTTGGGGGTAGAATCGAAATCAAAGAAATCACTTGCCGTAATTTCAGCAGAGTTTGTGTAATCTCCTGTTGGATTAACAGTAACATCGAAGGTCAAGCTTAAAGTACTTGCATTGGGCACAGTTAGATTTGACCACGTTATCGAAAAGTCTCCAACATTGTACACCCCACCATTACTTACCGTACCGGGAACTAATGTATAGCCTAAAGGAATAACATCCCTTACGACAACGCCTGGGGCATCTAAAGTAGAAAGTGTCGCGTTGTTAAAAATATCAATGGTAAAGGTGATGACATCTCCTGGGTTAGCAGTAGGTGTCGAAACCGTTTTGGTCAATTCCAAATCCACCCCTTCAATAGAGACCTCTGCAATATCTGAAGTCACAACACAATTCCCGTTGGAAACGGTCCATTGAAATTCATAGACACCAGTTGCTGTTCCAAAAACTTCTGTTTTAGGGTCGTTGATGTCAACAAAACCAGCAGTTGTCGGTCCGGATATCTGGGACCATACGCCTATACCGGCGGCAGGGGCTTCAGCATCCAATGTTACCGAAGTAAACAAATCAAAAGACTGATCAGGGCCAGCATCTGCAGCACCGGGGTCTTGATGGATGATAATCTCCATAGTATCTACCTCGATACATCCTCCACTTTCTACAGACCACGTAAACTCATAGGTTCCAGGTTGTAAACTATTTATGGTCGATGTAGGCGAGTTTTCAGAGATAATATTGGCTGGCGTGCCCGGGTCAGTAACACCAGGACCGGCCGTTTGGGTCCATGTTCCTGTTCCAATGGTAGGCACATCAGCATCCATACTTGTTAGTGCTTCATCACATAACTCTTGGTCGGGTCCCGCTTCGGGTATTGAAGGTGGTTCAGCTGTGAAGGTTACATTTACAATATCCACATCGGGATCGCAAGCGGAAGGAGAATTTGTAAAAGTAGCTCCAACGTAGTCTACCGTCCACGTTAGCTCATAGGTTCCAATAAGGGTAACATTTGATAAAGTAGTGGCTGCATTATTCGCAGCATCGATGGTCAGACTCCCTCCCGGAGGGGTTCCTGTTAGCGTCCAAGTTCCTCTTGCTCCAGAAGGTGGTGCTACTGCAGCTAATTGTGCCGTGAGTTGACAAGCATTGGCCTGATTGGGTCCGGCATCGGCAACCAACTCTTCAAAGACCTCTATACGAACTACATCAGCTGTATTTGAACAATTGCCAGCAGCAAAATTCCACTCTAGCACATAAATTCCTGGAACAGTAAGTCCAGTAAATGTTGTCGTTGGATTGGTATTGTCTGTAAAAGCGGCCACGCTTCCGGCTGGAGATTCTAAAATACTCCAAGTGGCAGTATCTACGTCTATTGGAGGGGTATTCCCTGCAAGGGTAATGGTTTCGCTTCCTGGTGCGAAATCCCCGATACACAAAACTTGGTCGGGTCCAGCAATAGGATCTACTGTAGGCTTAGCACTGGACTCCACAATAACCTGATCTGAGGTATTTCCACATCCTGTAGAACCAGGGTAATTTGTCGTAAATTCAAATTCATATGTATTCCCGGGAATGATAGTTACTTGAGCTACATTGCTATCTGCAGGGGTTTGTGAAATGGTAGCCGCAGTACCGGGGTTCCCATTTACACCGGGCCCATCTATTTGTGTCCAGGTACCTGTGGAACCGAAGGTGGCTTCCAACAAAAATTCATTGACCTCACACAAGTCTAAATCGCTACCCGCATCGGCAGGTACAAAAACGTCCACTGTTTTATCGGCAAAGGTTTGCGGACAGTTGATATCTCCCGCTATGGTCCATCGGAATACATATGTGCCAGAAACTAAATTGGTTACTGTAGCATTCGGGTCGTTGACATCAGAAAATGTTGGAGTGTTAGGCGCACCTGATTGAAGGGTCCAATAGCCTGTTTCTATATTACTATCAAACGCATTTCCATCTAAAACTATTTGGGTAGCGGAACATATAGTTTCTGTTGTTGTCAATACCGTCGCAGTGGTTGGCGGAATTCCTACTTCAATGGTTACGGTAGCGGTATCGGAAGAACATGTTCCTGTTGTAGCCGTCCATTCAAAAACATACTGTCCGGAGAACGTAAAATCTACTTGGGTGGTTGGACTGGTCTCATCAGCAATAGTGATGCCTCCCGGTCCGGAAAGTTGTTGCCAAGAGCCTCCGGTACCTAGAGAACCGGAAGCATCAAGGTTTACACTAGTTGCGCAGACTGCCTGATCTAACCCGGCATCCGCAACGGCATCTGGCCCAATACTAATCTCGACTTCATCAGAGGTCGTCTGACAACCCGGCGTAGTATTGGCGATGGTCCAAGTAAGAATGTAACTCTGTTCTATAGTAATGGTTGCGTCAGTGTCAAATTGATTTGCGTTCGTAAAGCTTATTCCAGTAGCAGGATTAGCTGTCCATGTACCAATTTCCCCTGTTCCCGGGGCGTTTCCGGCCAAAATAACCGTTCCTGTTCCTGATGATAAACACTGATCGGGACCAGCAATTGCCAAGGAAGGTCCCTGAGTACTATTGGTTGTAATGGTCACCGTATCAAAACCGGCCGGAGGACATATGGCGTCCAATGGATTTTCAACCGTCCAACGGAAAACATAGGTTTCATTTGGGTCGTCTAGGCCCGAAACCAAAGTGTTCGGTTCATTTTCATCTTCAAATACGATGGTAGCACCCCCTGGTGCTGTATCTACCGTCCAGGTGCCAACTAAATTTTCGGAAGTTGGCGCGTCAGCTGTCAACTCTACGGGAGACCCAAAACAAACGGTTTGTGCTGGACCTGCATCTGTTACAATTGGAGTGTCATCTGAAACGGTAACTTGAACGGTTGATTCGGCCGAAGGAGAACAAGCATTTCCACCAGTAATGGCATATTGAAAGGTGTATATCCCCGGAACCAAATTTGAAATATCTGTAGATTGCGCGAAAGGGTCGTCAATCGTGGCTGTACTAGGCCCACTTAATTGTGACCATAATGCATCTCCAACCAAAACTGGATTTCCCACCACGGTAGTAGAGGTTACATTACATGCCAAGTTTTGGGCTGTACCCGCGTTTGCCCCCGTTGGTGTTAACGCTATGGTAACATTAATAGCGTCAGTAGCTTCATCACAACCCGTTTGCAATTGCCCCCCTAAAGCCCTTCTAAACAACACGGTGTAAGTTCCCTCTAAATCAAAAGTGAGACTTAATGGAGAACTCCCTGCTGATGTAAAGGAACCGGGATTTACCAATGCAGAACCTGATGGACCACTAATAATACTGTAAGTGCTAGACCCCTCTCCATTAGTGACAAAAGGGATGTCTACCCCGGTAGCACCACAACTGGCCACAATATCATTCCCGCTGTTTGCCTGAATTGAGATTGGATTAGGAGCATAGTTTACAGTAACGGTATCCGAGTCATCACATCCTGTATTGGCATTGGTGATGGTATATCTAAATTGATAAGTACTACTGCCATCCAAACCGGTTATTTGGGTTGTACTATTGGTATCGGTCAAAATACTAGCAACAGGACCACCTACTTGTGTCCATTGTACGGTTTCTCCTGAAAATTGGGGTTGAGAACCCACCAAGGTCGCTGTTATAATGGTAGGGTCACAAATGGTAATATTATCACTATCAATCGATGCAGTAGATACATCTTGCGTGGCCTCCGCTACAGTAATGGTTACCGTATCTTGTCCGGAAGCACAAGGACCTGCGACGGTCCAGCGGAAAACATAGGTCCCTTCCGCAAGGTTTGAAACCTGTGTATTTTCATTATTTGCATTGGCAATTGACGGAGTATTCGGTCCTGACACGAAAGACCAAGTACCTATTTGTCCATTTATACCACTACCCCCGAAAGTTGCATTCAAATTCGTGGATCGTGTTATGGTATAGCAGTTATCCAAACTTTGGTCTGGGCCTGCATCCACTGGGTCAACACCCCCGTAGTTAGTCACTGTTATGGTCGAAGTTGATTCACAAAATTGACCAGGCGCATAGTCAGGCCCTCGAATGGTCCACTGAAGGGTTGTGGTTCCTGCACTACTTTCTGGTAATGTCAAACTGGTAGCAGGATCATTCACATCATCTATAATGACTCCAGCACTATTTGCCCCTACTACGCTCCATGTTCCCAACTCACCACCGTTCAATGGTGTATTTGCGTTTGTAACAATCGTTCCCGAGCTATCAGGGCATGATTCCAAATTATCTCCAGCGTCTGCCGTGGTTATTGGTTCGACGGTAACCTCGACATCTTGAAATTGACGACTACCGTCAGTACAGCGCGCTCTTAGCCTAAACACATAGGTATTACCCCCGACCAGTCCCTGAACTTCGGTGGCTAAATCGCTTGGGTCGACGATAATGGCCGTAGGACCAGAAACCTGCACCCAAGTAGGTCCATTTTGGATTAAACCAGAGGCTGCACCAGCCAAATTGAACGTTTCATTCTCACAGACGGTAACGGGTACTCCCGCATTCACGGTACAGTTCTGTGCTGCAGTAAAATGGGCACCCGATAACAAGGAAATTAAAAGAACAAGAAAGAGTCTTTTATCGAGGTTGGTTTTTAAATCATTCATGTACAATGAAATGTGGTTATCAAAATGTAAGAATATTCAAACGTAATTCGATTGTTAGATTGTAGGCAATAATTGTTGTCATTCATCGATAAAATGATGCCTATCATCTATTAATCGATGAATGGAATCTTTAAAGTTTAACATTTTTAAGCAAATATTAACCCGAATTTTCTTAACAAAAGAATGATTTTCTTATGTAAGTAAGACCCCCTTTTTACAAAAAGTCACATGAGTTAGGTTGTTTTTTTGAGGTTTTCTCAACTTTTTAGAAACTTTTAGGAAATTTCAAATTCACAAAAAGTCTGTGGATAACTTTTGTTGTTAAGAAAATATTGGAACAAATTGACGATGTACAAGAAGAAAAAAGCCAGAACAAATTGTTCTGGCCTTTGTACCTTGGGTGGGAAACGCACTTCTACGACCAAAAGCAAGAATAAGTAAGGTTTATTAACTCTCAGAAAGATTAGGGTAGCCTTTTAGGGTAACCCTCCCTGCTTATTCTTGCTCTTTCTTATCAATTTTAAGTCACACATTAGTCACACCATGTCAATTAACATTTATAAAAGACCCTTAAAGTCAGGGGCAACCGCATTGTACTTGGATATACGCCATAATGGTAAGAGGTGGAGGGAATCACTTAAAATCATTATCTATAAGGGTGATGAAAACCGGGGTGAGAAAATGCAGTTGGCCAGAGATGTACGAACTATGAAGGAGATGCAACTTCTGAAAGGAGAAATCGACCAAATTCCCGATGATATAAAAAACATCAGCTTCAAAGATTTTCAGGAATCTTTCCTTGAAAAATATCCTTATGAGGACTCTCGAATTATCAAGGCATCCGTATTAAAATTCCTAAGTTTTTCAAAAAACAAACCACTACGGGTAAGGGATATTACTCCAATTATGATGAGGGACTTTATGTATTACCTAAACCATTATGCAGGGTTATCTGGAGAGACTGCTCATAACTACTGGACAAGATTCAAAAAACTATTAAAAGACGCCGAACTACGTGGAATTTTAAATAAGATGCCAACCGATGAAATTCGATTCAAAAACCCAAACAAAAACGATACGCTAAAGAAATCGGTGCTGACAGCCAAAGAACTTCAGGTTTTGGCCAACACTCCATGCGGCAACCAAGAAGTAAAACGAGCCTTTCTGCTGTCCTGCTTTACCTCTCTGGGACTCGCGGAAATTCGTGATTTGAAGTGGACTGATGTCAAAAATGGACGATTAGTTTGTCACAGAAAAAAGACCGGACAGCGAATCAACAATAGATTGTCAGCAACAGCATTGAACATCATTGGCGAACCTGATGGTCCTTTTCCCTATGTTTTCAGGTTGCGGAAAATAAGCACCAATGCGGTAAACAAAAACATTAAATTGTGGTGTTCCAAAGCTGGAATCGATAAGAGTATTACCTTTTATTGCGGGAGACATAGTTTTGCATGCTTATTATTGATGAACGGAGCCAATTTGAAAACCGTAGCGGATGCCATGGGTCATCGCTCGACAAAATCAACGCTCAAATATTTAAACCACGTCCAGAAGCTCCAAGATGAAGCTATCGACAATTTGCCTTTGATTGAATTATGAACCAGAAAAAAAGCTGCCTTAAGAAAGTTCTGTATTGTTATGGACAAAATGTATTTGAAAACAAATTCAATGCTTTACAGCTAGAGTATAGTTTTGAAGAAAGCAGAAAGAAAGATGTACTTAAGGATTCGAGAAAGAATGCAATCGATGAACTCTCATCAATAATAGAGCAGTTACAATTTTCAACTATTTTAACCCCAAGTATTATTGAATTCATACCTGATTGTAATTATTGGGCTATATCTTCTGAGGGTTACAACGCCAGTGATGAAACTACGGTATTACACCAAATTGATGAATTTCAACTTCTTGATGCTCTGTTCGATAATTGGCTAATCTCTTCGGTTAGTTTCAGCACGAAACGGCAGATACACAATTTCTTAGATGGTTATCTAGGAGCAAGAGACCCACTTGGAGAAATTACTTTCGAAGCAAATAAAAATTTCGGGGCGATATATTTTAGCATCAATTTGGATGAAATCATCTACGGATTAAAAAGGATTTCTGGAAACGATTTGCTGTTCACCCTAGGTAACATTTTTGGCTTGGCCATCTTTTTGCGCGAAACAAAGGAAATCAAGGATGAAAAAGATTTTCATTCCAAACTACTAAGCGTTAGTGAAAAGGCCTACTTACTAATCTATCTGATGATGTCCAAAGAGGACTCTATTGTAGTCAACGCGAAACATGATTCTGAGCGCTTTCGAAGGGTAGTTGAAATCTGTAAAAACGGAGACCCAAACAATGTTGCAAAAGAATACAGAAGAAACTTCGCTGATGACATGTATAGGCAAACCAGGCCCAACGCTATTCGAATCATAAGGAACGTAGTTAGGTTTTTAGAACTTAGGCGCTTTCAGTTTCCAGAAACACTCCTTATTGCTAAGCGTGAACTCACTGCCGCGCTGGAAAAATCAGGGTAACAGTTTAGGGTTACCCTACCCACTTATTCTTTCTAATTCTTATGATTTTTGATTGTCCTTAATAGTTAAGGGCGGCTTTTGCGCAGGGCCATAACTTATTTTAAGACTTTCAGAATGAAAACAAATGACACTTGGTTTCTAAAACCAATTCTTAATCTCGATGAGGCATCTCGCTATTGTGGACTGTCTAAATCCAGAATGTATCAGCATACCGCCAAAAAAAAAATCCCCCATTACAAACCAGAAGGCAAACTCATCTACTTCAAACGCGAAGACCTAGACAATTGGTTACTCAGTAATAAGGTGTTGACCAAGGAACAGGTAAAGGGAATGGCCACCAAAATCATGATGGCTTAGAAATGAATAGAGTGTATCTGACAAATCTAGAATATGATTATCTATTCCGAATGGGCGGTGATGGATTGGTGGCTTTTTTCGCAACATTAAGAAATTCCAAAACCTCCGAGGTAATCAAAAAAAGCGGCAAAAAAAAGACCGTGAGGTTAATACAAGACGCTACCGGAATGTCTAGAACCATAGTGGAAAAACACCTGCCACTTCTTTTGGAAATAGGCCTTGTCGAAATCCATAAAAATGGAAACGTGGCAGTTCACGGCAGGAAATGGAGTGATAAGTATCTCACCAAGCTTGGAAGGAGGAAACTAATTCCAATTACAGTGTATGAGAATTTCATCGACACAAAGCTCTATTCAGCATTTGTCAGAATACATTCGAGATTAAAGAAACAAGAAAGGCAGATTGAGAGAAAGTCTAAGCGGATTAAGGTACTGAATACACACTCCAAGGGCGGTTGGCTATCTCCAAAGGATTTCAAGCTATTGAAGAGGTTGAATCGCCGCGGCATCAAGCTAAAGGAGGTTAAATCAAATCATCGCTCATATAGTACAATCTCCAATCTGTCCTTTCATAAGATACTCAAAGATAGCGATATAGCCTCAGATTGTAATGAAAATAGCGGAAAACACTTCAAGCAAAAATTGATTCGAATGGGACT
>JBCBPD010000094.1:0-14929 GCA_039820925.1 Bacteroidota bacterium
ATACCTTGGAATATTTGAACACCCTTAAATCAGGTACTATTGGAGAAGTGTTTTCCATCAATGCTACAGACGGGCATTTTAGAAAAATGAACTTCCAATAAGGAAGTATGCCAAGGTCATATAACCGCGTCCGAAAATCCCATATTGGAAGTTCATTTTTCTAAAATGCCCGTCTGTAGCATTGATGGAAAACACTTCTCCAATAGTACCTGATTTAAGGGTGTTCAAATATTCCAAGGTATGTGGGTGTTCAGGAGTCATGCCCACACCACTGAAAAAATCTACTCCTTGAGTCAAGCCAAAAACAACAAAACGGCCTACACCTAAAAGAAGAAGGCCAGCCACGACAAGAATCGTTTTGTTTCCTACTTTAAAAAAGGGAATCAGCAAAAGCCCCAACATGGCATAAACCGTAAGAATATCTCCTGCATAAAACAGGCTGTGCACGAACCCAATACCGAAAAGAAGGACCATCTTCCAAGCGAAACGCCATCCGAAATAGGAGCCGTTGGCTTCCGCATTATTCATTTGAATAAAAAAACTAACGCCGAATAAGAAAGAAAACAACGCAAAGAATTTCCCACTCAAAAAGATACCGTTGAAACCCGAAACAATAGCGTCAGGGATACCTTGGTTTACGCCTTCATAAAACTCCTGGGGAGCAGGTCCACCAATATAGTTTTCGACCATATGGACGATTACGATTCCCGCTAAGGAAAACCCACGTAAAGCGTCAATGATTTCAATACGTTGAGGGGCAGTTTTGGAACTGTTTGTTATTGACATGGTTGATTTTTTGGTTGATGACCTTAATAAGACCAGACTTTACAAGAATTGTTACACTTTAGAGGCAATAAAAATGCATCAAAAGCATTGAAAATCTTGTATTTGCAATTTTTTGTACTTTAAACTAAATCAACGGTACGTGCAAAACTGGATATTTTTTGCTTTGATTGTTTTATCCGCTTATGTGGTTTTGAGCGTACTGCTTTATTTCTTGCAAGATTATTTTCTATTCAAACCCGAAAAGCTGACTCCTGATTTTGAATTTCACTACAACAATCAAGAATTTGAAGAATACAATATAGAAACTAGGGATGGAGCCGTTATCAATGGGTTGCGTTTCAAAGCTCAATCTCCGAAAGGTGTGGTTTTCTATTTAAAAGGAAACTCTAAAAGCATAAAGGGTTGGGGCAAGTTCGCAGTGGATTTCACTAGACATGGTTACGATGTGATTATGGTAGATTATCGGGGTTTTGGAAAAAGTACGGGGAGAAGGACCCAAAAGGCAGTGAAACGGGATATGCAAGTGATTTACAATAAAATCCGGGAAAAGGTATCTGAGAAATACATCATTCTTTATGGAAGGTCACTGGGTTCAGGTTTTGCTGCAAAGCTGGCTTCCATGAACAACCCGCGGATGCTGATTTTGGATGCGCCGTATTACAGTTTGAGCAAAGTAGCCAAGAAATATATTCCGTTTATGCCACTTTCCTTACTCATTAAATTCCCCATGCCTACTTACAAATGGTTGAAATATGTAAAGTGCCCAATTCATATCATTCACGGAACGGATGACCGTTTGATTCCTTATAAAACCAGCGTAAAGCTTTCCAAAATCAACCCTAAAACTACCCGATTGTATACCGTAATAGGAGGAGGGCACAAGAATCTCAATACGTTTGAGTCGTATCATCACATGCTTGGTGACATCATAACCTCAAAACCGAAAGCGATTAATCTTGAAGGTTCAAGCATCAACGTCAAACATTCTTCAAAACCCAGTAATGCGAAGGTTTAAAAAGATTCTATTATGGGGTATTGGTATATTTTCAATCCTATTGTTCATGATTAGCGCCCTACAAGAAAAGCTCATCTTTCTGCCTACCAAACTAGACCCTGACTTTCAATTTCAATTTCAAAGTGCATTTGAAGAAATAAACCTAATGGCTAAAGATGGTGCGAATCTTAATGCATTGCACTTTACACAAGCCAATAGCAATAAGCTGATTCTTTATTTTCACGGAAACGCTGGGGATTTATCTCGTTGGGGACTTGTTGCGGAAGAACTTTTACCGCTGGGCTATAACGTTCTTATTATGGATTATCGTAGCTATGGCAAAAGCACGGGAAGTCTGTCGGAAAAAGCACTTCAGCAGGATGCTCAACTGTTTTATGACTGGGCTATAAATCATTATACCCCAGAAGAAATCGTAGTCTATGGTCGGTCTCTTGGCGGAAACATTGCTACTTATGTTGCATCACAAAATCCGGTAAACCAACTGATTTTGGAAACGCCGTTTTTTAATCTCGCAGATGTGGCCCAAGCGCGGTTTCCTTTCTTGCCCTTAAAATCTTTATTACGCTATAAAATGCGTTCTGATGAATTTATTCAGAAAGTAGACGTCCCGATTACGATTTTTCATGGAACCGCAGATAGGGTAGTGGCCTACGAATCTGGCAAGAAACTTTTTGATAGTATTCCGCATGAAAAGAAAACCTTTTACACTATTCCCGATGGAGGGCACAACAACTTAAGTGCATTTCCCCTATATTGGAAACAGCTACAAAAGACTTTGGAATAAAAGGAAAGCACTATTCAAAAATATCGGAAGAAAGGTAACGGTCGCCTCGGTCACAAACTATGGAAACGATAACCCCTTCCGTCAATGTTTCTGCCAATTTCAGAGCCGCAGTAGCTGCCCCTCCGCTACTCATTCCTGAAAAAACCCCCTCTTCTTTGGCCAAGCGTTTGGCCATGGTTACCGCCTCATCTTGGGTTACTTCCATAATACGGTCTACCTTTTCAGGATTGAATATTTTAGGAAGGTAAGCTTCAGGCCATTTCCGAATCCCTGGGATTCGAGAACCTTCGGTCGGTTGTACGCCGACGATTTCAACATCTGGATTTTGTTCTTTTAAGTAGGTAGATGTGCCCATTATGGTTCCAGTCGTACCCATACTGGAAACAAAATGTGTGATTTCTCCAGCGGTGTCTTTCCAAATTTCAGGCCCTGTTGATTTGTAGTGGGCTTTCCAATTATCAGGATTGGCGAACTGGTTCATCATGAAGTATCCCTCTTGGTTTACCTTGTTCTCGGCATAATCCCTTGCACCTTCAATACCCACGTCAGAGGAAGTCAAAGTTACTTTTGCGCCATAGGCCCGCATGGTTTGAACGCGCTCCTTGGTTGCGTTTTCGGGCATCACCAATTCGATATCCAAACCGAATACTCCAGCAATCATCGCCAAGGCAATTCCGGTATTCCCGCTGGTGGCTTCAATCAGTTTGGTATGGGTATCTATTTCACCTCTTTCCAAAGCGGACTGAATCATATTCAAGGCGGGTCGGTCTTTTACACTCCCACCCGGATTGTGTCCTTCAAGCTTAAAATACAACTTGACGTTTGGATTTTGAATAAGATTTCGGCAAGCAACCAGGGGCGTGTTTCCCACAAGTTGTAAAATACTAGGGTTGAGCATCTACAGTCGTAATTTTAATCTCTGGAGTATGGAAGACTTTTGAATTTGGCGGGATTGAAGCAGTGAGCCATGCATTACCTCCCACCACAGAGTTCTCTCCAATCACCGTTTTTCCACCCAAAATGGTAGCGTTCGCGTAAATAGTCACGTTGGACATAATGGTCGGATGCCTTTTTTGCTCCTTAAGCGTCTTTGCCACATACAAAGCGCCCAAAGTTACCCCTTGATAGATTTTCACATTATCGTGTATCACAGCGGTTTCACCAATAACTACTCCCGTAGCATGGTCAATAAAAAAGGATTTGCCGATTTGTGCTCCTGGATTGATATCAACTCCCGTTTGTCGATGCGCATATTCGGTCATCAAGCGGGGTACCAAAGGAAATCCTTCCTGATACAATTCATGCGCCAAGCGGTAAATCACAATGGCGTAAAACCCAGGGTAGGCCATATAGACTTCTTGAATGGAAAGCGCAGCAGGGTCGCATTCCAAGATTGCCTCGGCGTCCCAATTCAGTTTTTCCAATACGGAAGGAAGTTTTGCCACATAAGAAGTCCATAGCTTTTTACAGGGTTTTTCTGAATCCCAACAAGCTAGGTCGACCAAGGTTTCGAATTGAGTTTCCAATTCCACTAGATTTTCTTCCACTGGAGTATTCACGTCAAAAAGCGTATAAAACAACTTATCCGTGAATTCTTCTGTAAATCGTTTTAACCTATAGTCTAAATAGGGTTGTTTTTTATGGGTCTTCAGGGCTTGGATGATTTCTTGACGCTCCATATTCAAATTCTAGACTTTAAAAGTAGCCAAAACCATCCCCGAACCAGGACGAATTCAATAACTTTAAACAAATTATAACAACTCCAAAAGTGAAAGACCTTGTAGTACCCAAACCCGCTTTGGCATTTTTGAAAACCTTGGCCAAAAACAATAACCGTGACTGGTTTCAAGAACACAAACCAAAGTTTACAGCTTTGTCTGGCGAGATGAAGCAATTCTTTTCTGGCTTGGAAGAGAAGCTTAAGGTTCATGACGATATTGAAAAAATGAAAATCTTCAGAATTTACCGTGACGTTCGCTTTTCGAAGGATAAAAGCCCTTACAAAACCCAGTTTTCCTGTTCCTATTCTCGTAGGGGGGAACATTTGAGAGGCGGATACTACATTCGAATTGCGCCGGGAGAAACTTTTTTAGGAGCAGGTTTTTTCAATCCCAACAAAGAAGATTTGTTTCGAATTCGAAAAGAATTGGAGTTGGACGCTTCTGACTTTATTGAAGTAATAGAGGATACTTCGTTTACCAAAGTTTGGGGGAAACTTCAGGGAGAAACGGTTAAAACGGCACCAAAAGGTTTTGACAAAGAACACGAACATATTACCTACATTCGACACAAGCAATTTTACTTTTCAAGAACTTTCACGGATGACGAGGTTTGTTCCGTGGATTTCATAAACGAAGTGGATAAATCTTTTCAAGCCATACGCCCATATTTTAATCTAATGAGCGATGTCCTGACGACAAACCTTAACGGAGAGTCTTTGTTAAGCTAATACTTCTTCCAGTAATTGTATCTGACTTTTAAGCCGCTCAATAACCATATTCATCATGCGTTTGTTGAGCCGTGACGAGTTCGTGATATAGTTTTGATACTCTTCTAGGGTGAACTGTCCAATTAAAATTCCTTTGAGGGAGTTTCGAAATTTGATATCCTTCTGAATCGATTTTTCGATATAGGCTAGACGTTGTTCTAAGCGAAGTTCATAAAAGGTTCCCTTGTGCTTTCGGATGTAATTCTTGAACACTTCTATCAACAAATCGTTTTGGAGTTTGATAATGGGCCGTAGGGTTTCGTTTTGAAAACGTTCTTCAGCACTCATGTTGTCATGGATTTTCGCCTGAGGAATCTCAGGACGAATATCCTTAAGGTTAGTGGACCTTGAATCCATTTGGGTGATGTTTTATTAAAAGTACTTCAATTACAATTTTGAATCTTTACTCCAAGCTTTAGTTTTCAACGTTGTTATAAACAAAAAAGCCACCCGAAGGTGGCTTGTTGTTACTTGCTTTCCAAGAACTCATCGAACGTCTTCAGTTCAAGAGGTTGTTTCTTCAAATACTTGCTTTTGATTTTAGCAAAGTCCGCTTTGGCGCTTTCAAACCGAGATGAAATCACCTTTAGGTTTTCCATTTCGGAAGCAGTTGGCTTATCATAACTCGAAGCTACTTTGCTGTAGAGCTTGGCCATTTTTTCGCGCAACTGTGGTTCAGCCGAGCCCACATAGTTGTCACCTGTGGTAATTACCAAGGTCTCCTTGAGGGAATTCAACTTCTCAGCGGTTTTAGTGTTGCCATTGCTTTCAGCACTTTGTATGATTTCATCCATTTCATAAATCAAATACGCCAAATCTTGAGTCATATCATATAACTGTGAAGTGATTTCGTTTTTGACTTTTCGGTCTTCCATAGAGAGGTTATTAGCCTCATCGTACACCAATTCAAAAGTATGTTCGAAGGTCTCTTTGCCTTTCTTAAGTATGGCAGTGTACATTCCCGCAGGAACTTTAGGTGCAGTAAACCCTCCAAACGTAAAGGTTTTTCCCTTTGCTGTTTTGGGAAGCTTTCGGTTGGCGTTCCAAGTCACGATATTGATTCCCTTGGCCTTACCTGGTGCTAGGTCAGCAACAATATTTCCCTGCTCATCTTTGATGTCCAAAGACATTTTTCCGAAAGTATGACGCTTTTTCAAGAAGTATTTGAGTTGTACCCCAGTACTTTTGCTTGAACCAACAAACTCGGTTTCATTTCCGAAACTACCGGAAAAACCACCTTTTTCATTGATAGGGGTTGCTTTGGAAGTAAAGAAATGGACATTGGAATTCAATACTTCTCCATTGATTTCACGAAGCGGAGAAATATCGTCAATGATAATGATACCGCGTCCGTGGGTACCCATGACCAAATCGTTTGTGGTTTTTTGTAAATCGATAAAGTGGACCGCTACTGCAGGCATGTTATTGGTAAACTTCTTCCAATTTTTACCACCATCCATAGTGATGTACAACCCGAATTCGGTACCTAAAAACAGTAAATCAGGATTTACATAGTCTTCTTGAATGTTTCGTGCAAAACCTTCCACACCGTCGGTAACAATACTGGTCCAGGTCTTGCCAAAGTCAGTGGTTTTGTAGGCGTAGGGATTTTGGTCATTTTGAGTATGTCCGTCGAAAACGGCATAAGCTGTTCCCTTATCAAAAACACTGGCCTCGATGTGATAGCACCAAGTATTTTTTGGGAGACCCGTAAGGTTAGCTGTCGTATTGGACCATGTTTTGCCACCATCTTGAGTTACTTGTACATTTCCATCATCCGTACCGACCCAAATCACGTTTTCATCCAAGCTAGATTCTGCAATAGTGAATATTGTGGTGTGGTTCTCTGCTCCTGAGTTGTCCATGGACAGCCCTCCGGAATCTTCTTGATTTTGCTTGGTTGGGTCATTGGTGGTCAAATCAGGTGAAATGATTTCCCATGTATCACCCATGTCTTCTGAACGATGCAAAAATTGACTTCCCATGTAAAAACGGTCGGGTTGATGCTCGCTTACGGCCATTGGTGGGTTCCAATTAAAACGAAGTTTGACTTCATCATTTTTGGGAAGTGGCTCAATGGTTTTCACCAAACGATTGTCTGCATCATAGCGCCATACGTTTTCAGCACCTTGCATCTCAGAATAAATAATGTTCTTGGTAGGGTGTTTTAGCACTCTAAAACCATCTCCATATCCTACGGAATTCCAATCCCTGGCTTCTACACCTCCGGTGGAGGAAGAGGGACCGTACCAGCTACCATTATCTTGTAATCCTCCGTATACGTTATACGGTTCGGCGTCGTCTACACTGATATGATAGAATTGTGAAATGGGAAGGTTTTGAACAATCTCCATAGTTGTTCCACCATCCCAAGTACGATACACTCCACCATCCGTACCCACGTACATGATGTCAGAATCTTTGATACTGAACACAATATCATGAATATCGGAGTGCATTCTGCCGAGATTTTTGAACGTTTTTCCACCATCTCTTGAAATGGAACCACTATACCCAGCTTTTACCACAACATTTTCATCCCTTGGGTCAACAGTAAGTCTTGAAAAGTAAAATGGCCTTACAGTGATGCCGAAGTCGTTGTTTAACTGTTCCCAGCTTTCCCCTGCATTATCACTACGGTAGATTCCTTTTCGTTCATCTTTTTCAGCTTCAATCACAGTGTACAATACTTTGGGATTTGAAGGTGCCACGGCAATCGCAAGTCTTCCCAAATTTCCTTCGGGGAAACCCTTATGAATCTTATTCCAAGTCTTTCCCGCATCTGTTGATTTATAGAGAGCACTGTTTTTACCTCCAGATTCAAAAGACCATCCCGTTCTACGAAATTCCCACATAGAGGCATAAAGCGTATTTGGGTCTGAAGGGTCCATGGCCAAATCGGCACAACCGGTCTTTCCATCAATATAGAGTTGCTTGTTCCAAGTGGTGCCACCATCAGTGGACTTGAATACACCGCGTTCTTCGCTATCCCCCCAAAGGGCTCCTAAAACCGCAACATAGATTTCATCGGAGTTTTTTGGATTCACAATGATGTTGGCGATGCGTTCTGAGTTTTCAAAACCAATTTTATTGAAGTTTGAACCTCCGTCGGTACTTTTGAACAAGCCGCAACCTACGGAAACACTATTTCGCGTCCAGGTTTCGCCGGTTCCTACATAAATCACCTTGTCAGGGTTGTTAGGGTCTAGTGCAACCGCTCCAATGGATTGACAATGCTCATCAAATATGGGATTAAAGGTGGTGCCAGCATCGTTAGAGCGCCAAACGCCCCCTCCAGCGGTACCGGCATAAATAACCCGGCTGTTGGTAGGGTGAACCTCCATATCGTTTATACGCCCGCTCATCAATGCGGGGCCAATGTGTCTTGCTTTCATATCCCCAAAAAGGGCCTTACCGGAAATAGATTCCAGCGTTTGCTGTGCTTGCCCAGGGGTACAGAGCACCAGGGCGAACAGCAATGAGAAATAGGGTACTGTTTTCATTGTAGTCGTTAGTGATTAAAAAAAGCCCAGAAAGGGCTCTATTTTACTTATTTTTCCTCTGTCATTTGTTCTGGGAAGGCAAATACGGCATTGTCCACTTCTGGATTCAACTCCATATTTTCCATTTCCATGGTGAAAACCAAGTTTCCATCAATGTACTGAGAGGTGGAGAAAGGAAAGTAAATTCCGTCTACTTCTTGATAATCACTCATCGTCGATTTAGCGGTTTTTCCTTTTGCAGGTCCAGAAGTAATTTTGGATTCCACTACAATAGGAACAAAGTTTTCAGTGTCGAAATAATAGAAAGAGATGTCATCCTCCTCTTTCCCATCAACGGTCACGGGTTCTTTTACCAATTTGATTTTGAAGGTTTCGGCACCATCCATGGTTTCTTTCCCCAAAAGCTCAACGGTGTAACCTTTTTCTTTGTAATCCATAAAAGAATCTGGGAAATCATTAGTGTTCAACTTGAAATTTGCGGTTTGCTCCGCATCACTTTTTTCAGCTTTCATGGTCATGAAGTTGGTGCTCCAAAGTACGGTACCGTCAAAAACCTGTTGTTTTAGTTGCTTTCCTTGGATGTCTGCACTAAAGTACTGACGGCCATCTTTCATTTGAACAATTTCAATAGGGAACTCAAAATTTTGTTGTTTACCAACACCTTTCATTTTCATTCCGTTCAGGCTGTTCAGGGTTTCTTTTCCGCCTATGTTTTCGAAGTAGTTGTCGAGGATTTCATCCGCGGTTTGTGCTTGCAAACTCATGCTAGCACACACGATAAACAATAGGGCAATTTTCAATTTTATCATAGGGTTTCAATTAAAGGGTTCTGATATGAGTAGTCAAGGTAAGGATATTGTTACAGCACAAGTAAAAAAATGTATGGGAAACCCTTACTTTTATTAAAAATGAAGCACTTTTGACCTATGAAATTTGGAAAAGTAGACCATCCCGAAAATATTGATTTTACTATTCCCGCTGACCATCCCGATACGGGTGTTTTGTTGTCGGGATATGAGGGCAATGCAACGGCGAATTTTTTTGTGGGCTGTGCCAAATGGAATCGACAGGACTTAAAAAACTTTTATCCTAGAGGAACCAAAGACGAACTGGCCTATTATTCCTCACAATTCAATTGCATTGAACTGAATGCAACTTTTTACCGCATCTTTCCGGCGGAGCAATATGAAAAGTGGTATGACAAAACACCTGAAGGATTTAAGTTTTTCCCAAAAATCACCAATGAAGTAAGTCATTTACGACGCCTGAACGACAAGGTTTACGAAACGGTGGACCGTTATTTAGAGGTGACTTCGCTACTCAAAGAAAAATTAGGAACCATCTTTTTGCAAATGCACAACAACTTCGGTCCAAAGAATTGGGATAGAGTAGTGCGTTTTGTGGAGTATTGGCCGAAGGAGTTTCCCCTGGCTATGGAATTTCGCCATACGGACTGGTTCAATGATGAAAAGGTATCTCAAGAGCTATATCATCTATTACAAGAAAACAACATTGCGAATGTACTAGTAGATACTGCAGGAAGACGTGATTTAATGCATATGCGTTTAACGAACAACGAAGCGTTCATTCGCTACGTAGGCGCGAATCATCCAACGGATTATGACCGATTGGAAGATTGGATAGCCCGTATAGCCCAATGGAAAAACATGGGTCTCACCAATTTCCATTTTTTTGTGCATCAAAATCTAGAGTTGGAATCGCCCTTATTGTCAGCGCGGTTTATTGAAAGTTTGAATGGCGCCTTCGATGCGGGATTACAGGTGCCGCAGACCCTGAATAAACCGAATACCCCATCTTTATTTTAAGATTAATAGGTTCCGCCCACTTCTACAAAACTATTTTTTATGTGGAATCTCGGTGGAATAGGCGCAGCCATGCAACAGGTTGAACCTAAATAAAACAAGGCAAGCTCATCCATCTTTTGGACGTGTTGGCCAATTTGGATATTCTTTCCCATTTCAATAGTGCCAACTGCTGGTCCGCCAACAATGGATAAATACCAAATTCTACCTTTTTCATCCTCAATGTCCAAATTGTAGCGTTCATTTCGAAAGGCAGGCAACGAAGGGTTTTCTTTATATATCCATGGCCGAAGTACAATAAGGTCTCCCGGAACATGCTGTATTCTCGTTATCGTACCATTGATGGGGGAGTGAATGCGGTGATAGTTCTTATTGTGAAGGAAAACATTCGTGAAAGTATACTCTTTCGGGATTGTGTTTCGGTCTACCCCGAAAACGGTATTTACAGAACGGACATCTGCTTTTACTTTAACGAACTCCAAATCTTCCACTTTGCTCTCATCACAAAGCAAACCTTCGCAGGGCCAGACTTGAAGACTTTCATTTTCAGGTAAATCTTTGAATTCACGGATGAAAAAGTCCTGAAAGTTGTCAAAGCTTTCTTTTCCAAATGGTGGTTTGAACTTGTCCAAATAATCACCATCGGAATAGTTCAATTTGATGTAAGGTTTGATAATCCGTTTTGAAAAGGGCGTCACATAAAAGGTGCTGTACCAAGCTGAAATTGCCCTTTGCCATGAACTGGGTAAAAATCCCCATACATCAACGGACAAATAGCGATAGAATTGGGCTCGCCAATCTGGAACTTTAAAAACGGTAAAAGTGGGGTCTGAGTAAAACTCTGTTGAGGCACTCATGTTTATTTTGGTTTGATTCGAGTAGTAAATTATCTGAATCATTTTTTTTACCCCAGTGAATTAAGAAAAGTTTATTTAATCCTTAACAGACTTTACGATAATGCTATTTTTTCTGTTAAAAGGTGGAAAGAAAATTCAGCAATTTTCGAATTCTATAATTTTGTTTGAAAAGAAAAGAGATGCGTTTTCATACTAGAAAATGGGTAAAGCCCGAAGATTTGAATGCCAATGGAACCTTGTTTGGCGGCAAGGTCTTGGCTTGGATTGATGAAGAAGCGGCCTTGTATAGCATCATCCAATTGGAAAGCAAAAAAATCGTAACCAAATATATTTCAGAAATCAATTTCATGAGCAATGCCAAAAAGGGCGACATCATTGAAATTGGGATTGAAGTTGTAAAGTTTGGCACCACATCCATAACACTGAACTGCGAAGTCCGAAATAAGATGACCCATGAAAGCATTGTTACTGTGGATAATATTATCATGGTCAACCTTGATGAAAATGGCAACCCGACGCCTCACGGCAAAACCAAAATTGAATTTGTAAAAGACCGTCTGGCGAAACAAGAAAAGGAAGCCGGATAAGTACTTGAATGGGCTTTAAAAATTCACAATCAAAACGTATTCCATTAGGCATGAATTTAGCTTTAATCCAGTCGTTTAGAGCGAGAAAACTTAGGGGCTAACGTTAGTGTTTTTTAAGTGCCTTTTCATTTAACCTACAATAATTCCACTTTGACAACAAGAATATGAGGGATTGGAACATTTTATTGTTTCAATTACACTGAATTCCAATCTTTAAGGGAACACATTGATAGTAGTATTTTGGGAACAAGCGAGTTATTGCGGTATTTGGAAAAATTAGAAATGGGTCTAGACCATTTTTCCTACGAAGAATTGAATGCCGTGGAAGCAGGAGAATTGAAAAAGAGCTTCAACACCTTCAAAATTGGATTGGAAGACAAGGTATTTGGAACACCTCCAGTATCACAATTGAATGATTTGTGCGCCAGTGCTGGAATTACCATGCCTGAAACAGAAACCAAACGAAAGCAGACCAAAGCCTTTGCCGTAGGTTACGAAGTTGTGGTAGCCTTACATAAACTCATACTCCAATTGGAGAACACCCAGCTTACCGCAAAACAAGCGGAGTTGGTGCGGAACATCAAGAATTTGGATTTTGAGTCAAAAGAAATAGACCTACCTTCAAAAGGGAAAACCTTTGAACGCCACTTTCATAGCAGTCCAAAGACCCGAATTAATCTAGTACCGCTTTGGGAAGAATGCATGGAACAATTTGACCTTTTGGAAGAATTGGTTCGCCTGTTCAAGCAGAATATTTTGGAGTTCGTTGGAAAAACAACGGTACACTTGAAAAACGAGTATGTTTCTGGTATTGATTTTGCCTGCCAAAAAATTGGGCAATCCCTTCGGATGATGCACAGTCTCACCCTTTTGGAAATCACGGAACAAATGTCAAAAGTCTGCAAAACGGATAACGACATAAAGTATTTGAACTTTTTATATCAAGAATTTTTACAAGAATACCCCAAGGTAGAAGAGGAGCTTATGCAGCAAATGCAATTGCGCGGTATGAAGTAATATAAACTATGGACAACGGGTTTTTACCAGCATATTACCACAGTATTTTCTTCCAGTTGTTTCGTTATGCTTCGGATGACGATTCCAAATTGATTTTATTGGACCAAGTTTTGGAACTGGGTGACCAAAAGGAAATCGCACTGTTGGAAGAGCTGGAATGCATGGAATCCGTCGAGGTAAGTAATCGTGCCTATTGGGTCAAAACGAAGTTGTTGGCTCGTATTGAGGCAGTAGCGCGTGCCAGTGAAAAACTTCCAATGAGTCTTTGCTTTTTATACGAAGAGTTCGATATCCATCCACCAAAAATAGATTCAGAACCTGAATTGGATTTTGAGCTGTCCCTCGAACTACTTTTAGACAAATAGCCTGAAATCGGCTTTAATACAGATGCAAACTTTCACAACAGTAAACCACTAGTTCACCACATTTTGTTGCGCCAACATAATGATTCCAGTACGTTTACGTTATACTAATAACCCAAAACTTTAACCAGTCTTAGCTATGTTATACGATACCTACGGAGAAGAATATTTGTCATTTCTTCAAGAGCTAAATGAAATATTGAGCATGAACGAGTTGGTTGAACTCGATTATCTATAAAAAACTCCTAAATCAAAATCCCATGAACAAGCAGAACTCAGAAAACACAGCGTATTTGAACTTTATCCAGAGCTTAAACCAAATGCTAACGGATTTTAATATTAGCCAACTTAACTACCCCAAAAATTAAAAAAGGGAACCATTTCGGTTCCCTTTTTTTTATCCTAAATACGATTTTAGGTTTTTGTTTTTGGAAGCATGCCTCAACTTCCGAATTGCTTTTTCCCGAATTTGACGTACCCTTTCTCGCGTAAGGTCAAAAGCGGAACCAATTTCTTCCAAAGTCATTGACGGTTCCTCTCCGATACCATAATACAACCGCACAATATCTGCTTCACGTGGACTCAACGTGTCCAGTGCTCTATTGATTTCAGTGTTTAAGGATTGGTTCATTAAATCCTTATCCGGTTTCGGTGATTCGTTGGAATTCAAAACGTCATATAAACTAGAGGTTTCTCCCTCTTTCAAAGGTGCATCCATAGACACATGCTGTCCAATATTGTTCATGGATTGCCTCACCTCTGTAATGGTCATATCCAACTCCTTGGCAATTTCTTCGGCAGAAGGCGGACGCTCATGAGCTTGTTCCAAATACGAAAAGGTCTTCTTAATTCGGTTTATGGTTCCGATTTTATTCAAAGGTAGACGAACCACCCGCGCTTGTTCCGCCAAGGCTTGCAAAATGGATTGTCGAATCCACCATACCGCATATGAAATGAATTTGAATCCACGGGTTTCATCAAATCTTTGGGCAGCCTTTACCAATCCGAGATTTCCTTCATTAATCAGGTCGGGTAGGGTCAACCCTTGGTTCTGGTATTGCTTTGCTACGGAAACCACAAACCTGAGGTTGGCTTTTGTAAGTTGCTCCAGTGCAAGTTGGTCTCCTTTTTTAATGCGTTGCGCCAATTCCACTTCTTCTTGGGCAGTAATCAAATCGATTTTACTGATGTCCTGAAGGTATTTGTCAAGTGATTTGGATTCGCGGTTGGTGACCTGCTTTACAATTTTGAGCTGCCTCATCGGGGTTGTTCTTTTAGGTTTTTCAAGCCTTGATATTAGCCCAACATTCCCCAATATGCAAGCCCCTTTAATTATAGTTATCAAAATGTTATAAAGAATTGGAATTCCTCAATTTTTGACCACAAAAACCATTGTTGATACTATTTTGATATTAAGAGGATGTTAAAGCTGCAAAAGGCTTTAAAAATGAAGTAATTTTGCAAGGTTTGATGTTTTAGAAAACCTAAGATTGTTTTTTTGGAAGTCCGAAGACCCGAGCAAAAGAAGACCCTTTACGATTATCAAGAAGAAGATTTAAAGAAAATCTTCCAGCATATTGACGACCTGCCGCAAGGCACAAATATCTTGTATCAATTGCCTACGGGTGGTGGTCAAAACGATGACCTTCTTTCCCGTTCTAAGGATATATTGCCGCGCAATCTCGGAGAACACAACGGTTTTACCAC
>JBCBPD010000095.1:0-14610 GCA_039820925.1 Bacteroidota bacterium
CCAGTTGCTGTGTCTAGGCACTAATTGTAGCATATCCCCGTTTTCATAGTAACCAAGACCAGATTATGCGATTTTACCTCAAAACCCCCATCAAACTTATTGTATTCACTGCTTTTGCGTTCTTAGTTTCTTGTGAAAGCGAAGAAGCTCCGGTTGAAGACAATCCGGTTCAACTCTTACCGATACGAATCGAAACCAATTCAGATACTTCGGCCCTAGGAGATTTGACGGTTACCGCCGAAACCGGAAAAATCAGTCGCCAAAGTGATATTCCGTACAATACAGTGCAAGAAATTGAAGTTGATTTGAATTCAGAAGGTACCTATCGCTTTGAAGTGGAAGATGAAACATTTGGAAGGATTAAGATATATGCTTCCCAAGAAGATTTGTTGACCTACACGCTGAACAATCCATTGGTCCTTGAGTTTGAGCATTACAAAAAGCAAACCGTAGCTACATTCAACGTTCAATCGGCTTCAGAAGGGTCTAACCAGTTTCGTTTTATTGACCTAACCGTATTACAACGCTATGGTTCGTTGTATCATATTGATTGGGGTGATGGCACTGACGAAGTCGCTGAAGCACCGTTAGAGATTGAAAGTGCCAGTGATAGAATTGAACATCGTTATGAAGCATCAGGAGACTATACCATAACCTTGAGTACAACGGACGCTACTGAGGTCACTGGACTAAATTTGCAAATTACGGGTAACGGAAGAGGGGATAAGATTCAAACCCTTGATTTAGAAGATTTACCAAATTTGACCTACCTCAGTTTGGGGGATAATACTTTGTTAACCATTGACCCAATCATTGAACGGTTCCCAAATTTGAATCATTTGGGTGCGCGTTTCGGAAATTTGCCATCCGTTGACCTTTCCAAAAATCCGTTACTACGCATATTGGTGATAGGAAATGATTTTGATACGCAAATCAAAGGTCTCTCGACCCTGAACCAACTGAGATTTCTTGGGGTCACGGGAACCATCGAGAACCTAAATCTCGCTATGCATCCGGAACTGTATCACGTAAACATTCGTGGGCATCAAATGAGTACATTGGATGTGTCTCAAAATTCAAACTTGACCACCTTGATTTTACAGCTTAACGGATTGGAACAAATCAACGTGGATGCCTTGGTTAATCTAGAGCGTCTATCCATTACCAACAATAACTTGACCGAGCTCAATCTTACCAATAACACTGAATTGAAGTCCTTGAACCTCTATGCCAACTACATTGATGAATTGGACCTTACCCAACAATCCAAATTGGAATACATGGATTTATCATCGGTGCATCTGAAACAAGTGGCAGCACCCACAAGTTGGGATGAAATAAAGTATATCGATTTAACCAACGCTCGTTTCTTGGATGAAGCTGATTTGTTGGATGCTGTTTTTGAAGGACAAAACAACAACCCAAAAATGGATGGAGAGATTCGGTTTAATGATTTAGCCGTGATTATAGATAGACAGCTTCTGCAGTTGGAAGAATTGGTAAACGACTATGGTTGGACTATCAATATTCCAGAATAATACACTGCTCTATTCTCGATAATTTGATTTTTCCATAGTAGTTTTAATCCTGGTAGTGTATTGATTTCTTTACCTCTAACTTTAAGGGTTAGTGGTAGGAGCGTTTTTGAATACCATCAGGATAAAAGAATGAAGCAACTCCGAACTTGTATTAAAAATCAAATCCACATGAGTGATGCAGCTCTGGATTCGATTTTATCAGCCTTTGAGATAGAGGAGCTTAAAAAGGGTGCTTTTTTCCTCCAAGCGGGAAAGCTGTGTCGTAAAATGGCTTTTATCGATTCAGGCTATTTGCGAATGTATGATATCGCCAATGGCAAGGAAATTACCCTTTGGATTGCTAGTCAGGGGAAGTTTATTACCTCGTTGTCCAGTTTTGTTTTTGAATCGGAAAATTATTGGAACATTCAAGCGGAGACTGATTGTACGCTGTACACCATTAACCGTGACAAACATTTTGAGCTATGTAAACAAGAACCGAAATGGCTTGAATTTGATAATTTATTGTTGGCACGCTCTTTTGCATTGTTGGAACAATCCATGTTCAACCAACTTCATACAACTGCAGAACAACGCTTGAAAAAATTGCTTCAAGACGAACCGGCACTTTTCAACCATGTTCCATTACAGCATATTGCATCAATGCTCGGGATTGCTCCAGAATCCCTTAGCAGATTGCGAAAAAATATAGCGCACACTACTTCTTAACATTTATCAAGAGGGAATAGCTTAGGGCGAAGGAGATTTGTGAAACAAAAACCCTTTGAACATGAATTTATTGCAAATCACCTTGTTGTGTAACGGAGTTTTTTCACTTGCCTCTGGTCTCTCTTTGCTGCTTTTTCGGAATAGGATAGCACAATGGTTTGGACGCGAAAAATCCACTCCATTCCTGATTATCGGTTTTGCCTTACTTATTTCTCGTATGCTATTTTTAAGGAGGTCAAAAGCCCGAACCTAGAGTCAGTCGTTTTTATTATTGCCCAAGACTTGATTTGGGTATTGGCAAGTATTGTCATTTTATGGACCAAGCCTTTTTCTATTTCACTACTAGGCAATCAGATTATAACTCTAGTAGCGCTTATTGTGTTGATTTTCGGAATTGGACAGTCCATTGGGGTAAGCCAAACAGATAGTGTTGGCGAGAGCGGACACAAACAGCTGCGATTCGAACGGACCATAACTGCATCCAAAGAAAAGGTTTGGAAAGTAGTGGCGGATGTCGCCAATTACCATCAAGTAGCCCCTAACATCGATAGCGTGGAAATACTGTCTGGTCAAGGAAAAGGAATGGTGCGAAGATGTAGCCACAAAACAGACCATTGGACTGAAGTAGCCACTTTATGGGAAGAGGGCGAGCAATATGTTTTTGAAGTAGATACAGAAGCTGCAGATTATCCGTACCCTTTAAAACAGCTCCAAGGCACCTGGAAAGTAGAGAAGGTTTCACAGCAACAGACTAGGGTAGTCATGATTTTTGAATTCACCTACACTCGAAAAATCCATAGCCTTGTGTTGCACCCCTTTATGAAAACACAGTTCAATAGCGTATGTGAAACTTTATTGGATAACTGGCAAACTGAACTGGAAAGCAAAGTCCATAAGAACTCAAAACCCTAGAATAAAGAGGTGTAAGTTCTAAATCCAAAGTCCTAAATCTCAATTCAGCCAAGGAATACGATGGTTCAAAAAAATACAGATGGATTACTGTAACAAAGCATGCTTCTTGCGTTCAAATAGTTAAAATCAATCAGAATCATGAAAACTACCATCTTAAAACCGCTACTCTTTTGTATCATCTTTTTTGCGCTAACCAATTGTTCCATAGCGCAGGAAAAACTTACGCCAGCACAGTGGCAAGCTGATTTGGACCATCTGCAACAACAAGTCCATCAAGAATATTCCTTTTTGTTCAAAAAAATCACTAAGAAAGCCTGGGATGAACAAGCTGCTGATTTGCGCGCAACGATTCCGTCTTTGTCTGAGCACGAAATTAAAGTGGGACTAACCCGAATGGTATCCGCCTTTGGGTATGGCCATACGCAAATTCCATTTAGCACCTTAGCCAAAGACGCGGTTCTTCCCGTAAACCTATATCACTTTAAAGATGGTATCTACATCGAAGGAGTACATAAAAATCATTCCGAAACCTTGGGCGCTAAAGTTGTCGGAGTGAATGGGTTGCCCGTTGAAGAGGCTTTAGCGAAAATAAGGCCCGTAGTTCCCGCAGAAAATGACCAGTACTTCAAGGGATTTGGGCTTCGATTTCTGACCGTTCCTTCGGTGTTGCATGCTCAAGGCGTTACTAAGACGCTACAAAAAGAGGTGAGTTTGGAACTTGAGAAAGAGGGCAAGCGTTTTACCCATAGTTTTTCGGCCATTCCTTTAGAGGATATGTCCCGCGGATATCTATACACCATTCCCAATGAAAATTGGCTTAGTTCCAGAAATGCGGAAGAAACCCCTAACTATCTCAAGCATCTCAATGACAAATACTTTTATTTCGAGTTGTTGGAAGGAACCAAGACCTTATACGTTCGACAAAGTTCAGTATTTGACCATCCTGATGAAACCCTTAAGGCTTTTTACGCTCGCCTTTTTGAATTTATTGATAAGGAAGGTGTTGAGAAATTGATTTATGATGTTCGTTTGAACGGTGGGGGAAACAACTATAACAACATTCACTTTATAAAAGGCATCATGGCCCGCCCCAACTTAAACAAGCAAGGAAACTTCTTTTATATTATTGGGCGTAACACGTTTTCAGCTTGTCAAAATCTGACCAATGAAGTGGAAACCTATACCGAAGCCATTCTGGTAGGGGAGGGTACTTCAGAAAACAAAAACTTTTATGGGGATACCAAGACGGTACAGTTGCCCAATTCAGCAATTAAGGCCTACTTGTCCTATGCATGGTGGCAAGACAAGCCCCAATGGGAAAACGCTGAAGGTACTGCCCCTAATTTTTATGCAGAGCCCACTTTTGAAGAGTACCGCAGCAACCAAGACCCGGTTTTAGACCTCATTGAAACCATAGACCCAACTACGACGGTGGTTGACCCGATGGGATATTTTCAACAGCTTTTTATGGAAGGAAAGTTGGAACAGCTCAAAACCGAATCCGCTGTTATTATTCGGGACCCGAAGTACCAACACATCAACTTTGAACAAGAATTTAGCCAAATAGGACAAATGCTGTTGGACCAGCAGCAATATCAACCCGCAGCATTTGTGTTTGGCACTTTTGTGGAAAGTTTTCCCAACAATGCCAGTTTTTGGAAAGGCCTTGGCACTGCTTTAAAGGGTATGGGGCAAACCCAACAAGCAGAAGAAGCCTTTGCCAAAGCAAAGTCCTTGGAATAGCATATTCATAAAATAGTTTTAATCCATCAAAACGGAAACTGCATCTACGGTTTCCGTTTTTTTATGCGCTTCAATGACAAGATTTGATAAGCCAACTGTCTTAGATTGTTGATAACCTATTGATTTTATACGAGTTCTTCAAATACTTTACCGCGATAAAAGACGTTCCTTTTTTATAGTCCGAAGCGTAAAGTCATCTGTTTTTTAAGCTTTTACGTAGATAGTATAAAATTGATAGTCATGAGTTCACTAGCCCCGAATCAGTTTATCACGCTTTTTGCCCATTCCTTTGTTGAAATAAAAAAACCGGTACGACTCGTCTTTATTGGACTCTTCTGTATTCTGATGAGCTGCAATAGTTCGAAGGATTCAGAGACGCCTACTGACGATATCGATTCCGGTGACGAAACGGTGGATTTAACCGGAGTGGCACTCACATACCGAAATCATTGCGGTGGCTGTCACGGGCAAAATATGAGTTCCTTCGTTGAACGCGAATGGACCTATGGCAGTTCTTCTGAAGAAGTTAATCTATCCATAACAAACGGATATCCAAATACAGGAATGCCTGGTTATGTAAATACTTTTAGTGCAGAAGAAATAGCCGAGTTGACCAATTACATCCTCACTGAAATAGAAGGAAAAACGAAAACTATGTTGGAAGAGGAAAACCCTGATTTATCAGGGTTGATTTCTTCAGACGACCTTACCTTTCGCTTGGAAACCCTAACCGATGAGATTCCCGGAGTGCCTTGGGGCATAGAACAACTTCCGAATGGTGAGATTTTGGTAACCGAACGAGGTGGAAGGTTGTTTTTGGTTCGGAATAGTGGTCAACTCGTTGAAGTTGGAAACCTTCCCAACATCGTTGCTGAAAACCAGGGCGGTCTACTAGATGTTATCATCCATCCGAATTTCGAAAACAATTCCTTGGTATATCTGTCTTATTCCAGAGCCAATCCAGACAATTCATCCCAATTGACCACTGCTGTCGCAAGAGGTGTACTCAATGGAAACAGTTTGAGCCAGGTAGAGACTATCTTTACCGCACTTCCTTATTTGAATAGTGGGTTGCACTACGGCTCCAGATTGACCTTTGATACGGATGGTTATTTGTACGTTTCTGTAGGTGACCGGGGACGAAGGGATGATTATCCACAACCCTTGGATAATGGTCTTGGTAAAATCCATCGCATTCATGATGATGGTCTAATTCCGACGGACAATCCATTCTATAATACCCAAGGTGTGGTCAACTCCATTTTTACGTATGGCACACGTAATCCCCAAGGAATGAGTTTACATCCTGAAACAGGTGCAATTTGGGAAGGTGAGCATGGTCCTCAGGGCGGAGACGAAATCAATATTTTGGAACCTGGAAACAATTACGGATGGCCTATAATATCATATGGTATTAATTACGATGGCTCCAGCTTTACCGATTTAACCGAGATGGACGGCATGGAACAACCCGTATACCAATGGACCCCTTCCATTGCGCCTTGCGGAATGGACTTTGTTTCTGGGGAGTACTATGGCAATTGGAGAAATGATTTGTTTGTGAGTTCCCTTAAATTCGAACACCTGCATCGCTTAAAGATGAATGGCAATACGGTCATTGGGGATGAAGTATTGTTAGAAGGTATTGGTAGAGTACGTGACGCACAAATGGGTCGGGATGGCTATTTGTACATTGTAGTAGAGGGCCCCGGTAGACTTATCCGAATTGTGCCGGAGCAATAATTCAGTACGGCACTTCTTTTATTCGACCTGATTCATAGGAAGAAGCCTCAATAGGGGATTCCAGAAATATGATGTGATTTTCTGCTTTTAACGAATCACAATGTACCGCATAGGTTTTATTCATATGTTTTTTGGCATTTTCAACCGGATACGAAGCGATTAGCGTATCGGTTTTGAATTGATAGCTATAAATTATCGAAACATTTCTCGCCCCATACTTTTCGTCAAAAACATATCCAGTAGTCACGTATTTGTTTTTGATGATTTCCTTTTCGATTTCGGCTCGAGTCAGTTTTAAATAAACTACTACGGCCATTGCAATCAGAATAATCACAATGATGTGAGCATATTTTTTCAATAGAATTACTTCCGTTAGTTATGGGAATATAAAGCTAGAAATTTGCTACGAACTGTGGTTGGGTTTGAAAATGACGTTAAGGACGCTGTGTACTGCTACTCAGCGAAATACCATTTCGTTCCATGTCTTTAGAAATTTGGTTTAGCACCATCTCATTGTATATGATTTCTCGCCCTTTGTCTGTTCTTTCCGCACCAAGGGATAGGCGAGTAGTAGCGATTAGAATTTCTGGATACTTTTCAAAATTAAGAGTTTGAACATCTTCGTACTTTATGGTTCCTTCCATTGAACCCCCAATACCAATTTCTGGGGACACTTCTTGTGCTTTAAAGTAAACTCTGGCAATGGTATTATCTTCTTTATCAATCAAATCCACAAAAAGCCTTCCCGTAAATCCTCGAAACCGAAACGTCGACTGGCCACCTTTTATAGTTAGCTTGCCTTCATAGGATAAATTCACAGTTACATTCCTGAAAATAAAGGACTCTTGGTATATCATGGAACTATTCCAGCCTTTGACCTCCATCGGATAGTTTTGTTCCAATCGCCAAGCAATACTTGAGGCAACGGCATCAGATGCGGGTTCTGTAGCGTCATTTACTTTAGTAAAAAGGATGCTATTTTTTGTTTCGCCATTGGGCAAGGTGGTTTTCTGAATTTGGTCATCATCCAGAATGCTAAGGGTATGATTCTGCTCTTCGGATGCGTATTGATGTTCGTTCAGTTTCGCATAAAACGACGCTTGATTTGGTATGATTTCATCATTGGACTTCATCCATAAGCCGTCTTCCGTTTCCACTAGCGTATAGCTCAAACCAGCATATTTATCTTCTGACACAATCCATTGTCCTGTTAAATTTTGTGCATAGGAATTAGAGCATAAAGCGAAAAGAAAGCCGAAGGAAATAAAAACTGTTTTCATAGTTGTCAGTGTTTTGCGAAGCCAAAATGAGAAAATGTAGTGCTTTTGGCTTTCCCTTTAAGATAAGAAATTACGAGGTGTGTTTAGTACGAATAGCGCTATAATTAACTGAAAATTAGCATAGAATATGCTTTGCCGATTTCAAACGCTCTTTTGTGGCCAGTGTTACTCAACAACCGGGGAATTCAATTTGTCCGATAGTATACACAAAGTCGATTCCAACCCGTGATTCAACGTAAGATTGCTTCAATTCTAACCTTTAAAAGCAATGTTATGAAAACAGTGAATCCCTTCATGCGAGAGCGAATAAAAATGCTCTCAATAATATTGATGTTCTTGCCTATAATTTCTTGTTCGTCTGATACGGACGAAGCCCCTCCGGTTGAGCCCGACGTAGTTGAAAATCCAGATACAACACCACCCGTGGAAAATAAAGTCAGAACCTTGTTAAGCAGTTTCAGAGCCAATGACGGGCTTTCGGTGGATGCCAATGGGATTATTTATGCTAGTGATTTCAATAATTTCATGGGAGTTCAAGTACTAAGGGTAGACCCTGAATCCGCAGCGGTTGAGGTAGCGGTAGATAATGTTCAAGCCCCGACTGGAAACGTGACCGATGGTTCTGGAAATACATTTGTAGTTCATAATGTGAGACGGCCTGACCCTAATTCCACTGAAACCGAAGGCGATGTGATACGCATAGATGCAGATGGTAACCGAACCACAATAGCAACCTTGCCGGGTTTCCCTTCAGGGATTGCAATAGATGCCGAAGGTAATTTGTATGTTTCCAACTTTGATTTTGCTGGTGTGCATCGAATCGACACCAATGGCGAAATAACCATATATGCTGATGATGATAGATTAACCGGTGGGGTTGGTATCACTTTCGATGATGATGGCAATCTCTACGTCGGTAATTTTAGTACTGGTGCTATTCTAAAAATAGCCACAGACCAAACTGTGGAGCGACTGGCCGTCATACCAACTGTTCGGCAGGGGGTCGTTATAGGATATCTCACTTTTTTGGATGATTTCATCTATGCGACTGGAATAGGCGAGCATGTGATATACCAGGTTTCGTTGACGGGCGAAGCTACCATTATTGCGGGTTCAGGTACGCAAAGCTCGTTGGATGGTAGCCTGCTCGGGGCTTCTTTCGATGAACCCAACGGAATCGCAGCTGACCCTGATAAGAATGTTTTGTACGTAAATGAAATAGGGGGAACGCTCAGGGTGATTGATTTGAATTAAGGTTTCTTCGATAATCGCTATGGAAAAGAAAAATGAAAAACTTCTTGAGAGTTAAGTTATCAGCTCTCAGGAAGTTTCATTCTAAACAAAACTTTGGGGGGTGCATCTTCCTAATAAAGTCAGATTTGAAATAATAACCAATGAACAAACGGTTGTGCTACTGGGGTGATTGCGTGCAACCCTAGCTCATATTCATCTTTTTCCTAATGGTTTTCAAGTATATTTTACTACTAAGCGCTCCATACCTTTTGCAGTTCATTATGGAATGAATATTTTAGGAAAAAAGGTGATGTCAAGAATTCTGATTTTACTCTTTTCCTTATTATTTGTTCTTTCATCGGTCGCGCAAAGTCCGAGTCAAAACGAGCTGGACAGCCTTGAGCAAGTACTGCGTTTAACCCCAGAGGGCAGGGAAAAAGTAGATGTACTCTGCGCCCTCACAAAAGGGTATGATGGTATTGACTCCGTAAAGACGTTCAGCTATGGTGACCGTGCGCTACAACTCAGTCAAAAAATCAATTATGATTTGGGCATTGCGCATGCCAACTTTCTCATTGGCAGGGCCCATATGTACGTTGAACCAAATTTGGCATTGGACTTCTTGCAAAAAGGAGATTCCTTAGCAAGTCAATTATTGGCCAAAGAACCCTCAACCAAACTTAAAAAAATATGGACTTCTGGAAAGTATAATCTGGGAATAACCTATGGTTTCCTTGGACAGAATGAAAAGGAATTGGAGATTACCTATGAGGTGCTTCCCATGATTAAGGAAATCAAGGATAGGTTTCAATTGGCGAATATCTATACCAATCTTGGCGTAAAGTACATAAATCTGGGAGACCCTAAAGAGGCCAGAAAGAACCTTCTTCTGGGACGCGAGGTTTACCAGCAACTCAATAATCCGGCGGAAGTAATCTTCAATCTAATACAACTGGGAAGTGTTTACAAAAGCTTGGATTCCCTTGAATTGGCAGCACAATATTTCCAGGAAGCGAAATCCCACTTAGAAAATAACCCCAATACCTTTGATGCGTTTCATTATCATCTTGAAAAGAGTCAGTTGGACCTTGAAATGAAACGATACAAACCTGCTCTGTCCGAACTTGAGCAAAGTTTGTCGCTCATTCCAAATGACAGCTTGTCGCTGCAATACGGTTTGATTCTGCAACGCATGGCCAAGGTTCATAGTGCCATGGGGCAACATGACAAGGCCCGGCGTCATATCAATTTATACATCAAAAATGCAACACTCCGTAACAATGGAATCGCGGTTTTTCAAGGCTATTACCAAAGAGCTGCATATGCCGCAGCCGCAAAAGACTATAACAAGGCGTACCATGACCTAGTTGAAGCAGTAGACATTTATGACAGCATCGAAACCCAAAATACGGTTCAAAAAATAAATGACCTTGAAATTCAGTATCAGACTGCTGAAAAAGAAAGCCAGATACTCCGCCTGCAGAACGAAAAAGATAGGGCCGAACTCGCCTTGGAAAAGCAACGTTCCAATGGGTATTTACTAGCTTTAGTAATAGGTGTTGTGGTATTCGCTGGAGTCATCGCGTATTTGTTTTATCGAGACAAGCTGCGAAAAGTAAGACGCAAGCAACGCATACGGGAAACGGAGTTGGAAAGGCTGAAACAAGAACAACAGAACAAGATATTTTCTGCAATGATTGAAGGTCAGGAAAAGGAACGAAAACGCTTGGCCATAGACCTTCATGATGGCTTGGGCGGTAGGCTTTCTGGCATTAGTTTAAATCTTTCGAAGCTTGATAAGGACCAACCCGAAGAGTATCCCAAAGAACGATTGAAAAAGGTGGTAGATGATTTAGACGCATCTTTACAGGAACTAAGAACCATTGCTCGTAACCTTATGCCTGAAACCTTGGTCAAATTTGGGCTTAGGGCCGCTTTAAAAGACTATTGTAGTAACATGACTGGCGGAGGCACTGCCGTTACGCTACAGTTTTATGGGGAAGAAAAGGGCATTCCGGTTTCACAACAAGTGACCATCTTCAGAATCATCCAAGAGCTGATAAACAATGCAGTGAAGCATGCAAAGGCATCTGAAGTGCTGATACAATATATTAGAGATGGAAAGCAAATCCATATTACTGTTGAGGACAATGGCATGGGCATGCCAGAGGAGGCACTTGATGTCCAGACTAGTAAAGGCATGGGACTGGGGAATCTACGAACGAGGGTGGCCTATCTAAAAGGCAAACTGGATTTTCATAGTGCTCAAGCGGAAGGGACCACCGTGAACGTTCATTTTGAATTGGATGCCGCATAACCCCATAGAAATATTGATAGTCGACGACCACCCGATGGTCATTGAAGGCCTGAAGTCCTTATTGGATGACGAAGACGGTATTTTGATAAAGGATTGTTTTACAGATGGACAAAGCACGCTAGATTATTTAGATGCGAATACCGTGGACGTGATTCTGTTGGATGTCAATCTGCCAGACATCAATGGTGTAGATATGGTGCAGCCCATTCTAAACCGAAGGAAAGAGGTTAAAATCATCGTCTTGAGCACCTATAATGAAGGTAGCATCGTATCGAAAATGATTAATAGTGGCGTGAAGGGCTATCTGCTCAAAAATGTAGGAGCGAACGAACTGACCAATGCGATTCACCAAGTATTTAAAGGTGGGGTATACTACGATAAAACCATACAAATCATATTGGCAGAAGCCGCGGCCCAAGAATTTGTCCAGCTCCCCAAACTAACCCGTAGGGAAAAAGACATCCTCAATCTCATCGCAGCGGGAAAACGGACGAATGATATCGCTGAAGAGCTTTTTATCAGTCCGTTAACCGTAGAGACTCATCGCAGAAATTTAATGCAGAAGTTGAAGGTGCCAAATTCAGCGGCAATGGTCCGGTTTGCTATGGAAAACGGTTTGATTTAATACCGCAAGAACTTTCCCGCGCTTTTTTTGATAAATGCCTGTAAATGAGCTGTTTTTCAAGATTTTCATCAAAATATAGTGGTTTTCAGGTATTTTTTCCACGCCTCAATATGGATACTTTAGGGTTTTAAAATAGCCGGTCCTTTTTAAGGGGCCACAACCCTAAAACACCTTAAAATGAGAAAAACACTTCTTTTATCCGTTATTTTGATTGCCGCGTACTTTTCTTCTAACGCACAGGTTTATACCGGCGCCGTAGGTTTGGGACTAGACCTTGGTGACGGCTTTACCTTTGTTGGGCCAAGTGGTAAGTACTTTTTGGCAGAAAATCATGCAGCCCAATTCGACCTGGGTTTCGAGGACGGAGCTACCGCATTAACCTTTCTGTATTCTTACCACAGTGAGTTCGATGGTGCAGACGGGCTACAATGGTTGGCCGGTATAGGGCCTACCATCGTTTTGATAAAGGACGCCGACTCCCAATTTGCCTTAAGGCCTCATACCGGTCTTGATTTTAAAATACCAGACATTCCACTAGCCTTTTCCGCGAGTTGGAGACCTGCCATTCTACTCAGTGAAGTAGGGGAAGGCAATAGGATAGAAGCTGGTTCTTTCGCTTTAGGCTTTCGATATGCCTTCGATTAAACGAAAACAGTAGTAAACCATTTCATCAGAGTTAGTTTGGTTAAAGGGCTTCAGAACGTTATGTTTTGGGGTCCTTTTGGTTTTTAAAAGAAATGAGCAAGTTACCATAATACACTCTTTAGTACTATAACTTAATCCTTCGAAGTGCTTTGAGTGGAATAGGAGAGTAGGGAGGTAAAAGTGTATGGAATGGCCTAAAATCTCAATTGTTAATAAAAACTGCTAAAAACACCTTGAAACAGTAGAAAAACCCCAGAATTTCTAAGGTATTTATGTAATGATTTTTTAGCTACAATCTCTAAATTAAGGTACTCCAACGAATTGACTTCCTACTACTTACTCCCCCCTTAGAAATACCCCTTAATGGGTATATAGACTATTGGTTAAAATTTGAAGTTTTGATGCACATCGATTTTCATCTTAAACTAAATATATATCAGTATGCCATTTACACTTATTAAAGGAGAGTTTGTACCTGAAGCCGGTAGACCGGATGGAGACTCCATGAGATTTAGACCAGTAGACCCTACACCATTGTTTATGCTAAAGCGTAGGGGAAGACAACCAAAAATCAATCAGACCAATGGCACCATTCAACTCCGGTTTGAAGGAATTGATACAATGGAGTCCAAGGCCGCCGACCCATTTTCCTCAGATGCCACAAAAAGTAACTTGGAGCTTTGCGGCGTGCCCGATGGAACAGGAACCGCACCAGGGTTTATATTGGCAAATCAAATAGGCCCGAACGGACGGCCTATTGCTTTTGTTTATGCCGGTACAACTACACAACCCGATGGGGCAAGTATTTTCTTGGAGGGTGAACAACTAAAAGATAGTATCAACTACAAGCAGCTTGAGTTAGGTCACGCCTACCCGTTGTATTATGACACTTTGTTCTTTTCATTACGCCGGGTGTTAACCGAAGCTGTTACCAAAGCTAGAAGCTCTGGTTTAAATATTTGGGGGGCCGACCTTACCAATATGGGAGCTGATTATTCTGGACCAGACTCACTATTGACGATGCCACCTATTTTTCCAAAACTATGGAGGAGACTTGAAAAGTATAGTAGAGATTCAGATACACTGAATCCAGATAGCCTAGACGAATTCAAGGAATACATGGAGTCGATACGTGAGGAACGTGTATTTATACTTTCAGAATTTAAGTCAACAGGTTTTGATGATATCGTTAGCGTATCAAACAATACCGTGAGCTTGCTACATCAGCCTGAGGATATAATTGTGGTTTCTGTTTGATAAAGTTAAAGCTGGAGTTAAGGTCAAGGTTTAAATTATATTCCAATAGTTTTTTTAAACCTTGACTTTACTTCATTACTGGCCGATTGAGGTAAGGAAATCCAAAGGTAGAACGACTTCCAAAGCAATTTTACATAATGTCAAATTACGGGAAAGTTCCTCTGTTCCATAATGTTCTGCGTTATGTTTCTTTGCTTTGGAAAAGCAAAGCTCACTTCACTAGATTCTCCTGAAAAGTTCTTCTAAAAGTTCCCCAAAAAAAGGTAATGGAACACTTTTTACACGACCCGAGGTAGGAGGGGAGTGGAATGTGTGTGGAATGGCCTAAAACCTAGATTGTTAATAAAAACTACCTGAAACACCTCGAAATAGTAGAAAAACCCTAGAATTTCTAAGGTTTTTCTTTAAAGCGTTTTTCTGTTCAATTTCTATATTGAAGTACTCCAAAGTATTCACTTCCTACAACTTGCTTCTGGCGTTAAAATGCCTATGGATAGTTACTTTCTACTATAAGAGTTATTATATACTTGAACCAAAAACTATAAATCATGAAAAAATTTTTAATTATCGGTACACTATTATTTTCGGTTAATCTAATCAGCCAGGAGA
>JBCBPD010000096.1:0-14599 GCA_039820925.1 Bacteroidota bacterium
AAAAAGTAAAAAACGTCGATTATGAAAAAGTCGGCACAAAGGTCAAAAGCGGCTCCAAGACCTTTTTCGATACCATAGGGGACATTATTATGTTCTTCTTTAAAATCATAGGAAAGTTTATAGGTATCCTATTAATTCTCATTGGTGCTTCTACGCTCATTGGCTTGTTTGTAGGGTTCTTCACCGTAGGTATTTTAGACTTTGTTAATGTACCGGGCATAGACTTCTATGAAATGATAAACAATACAGGAGCTCCAGTTTGGTTGGTTTCCTTATTGGTCTTCTTTGTAGTGGGTATCCCGTTTTTCTTCCTGCTTTATTTAGGTTTGAAGATTTTGGTGAACAACCTAAAGTCCATTGGAAACATCGCTAAATTTTCCCTTCTGGGATTGTGGTTGCTTTCCATTGGAGGTCTATTCGCAATGGGAGTACGCCAGGCGGCCGAATTTGCAAATGTGGGTAGTGTAAACATTAAAGAAAGTATCATTCCTGAAAACTCATCAGACACCTTAGTTGTGAAAATGAGAGATTCAGAGTTGTTATATGACTGGGGGGAGATGAGTTTTGGGGGAATGACATTGGGTGTAAATGAAAATGACGACCGCGTATTGGTTTCAGATGATGTGTACTTCCGAATTCGTCAGGCAGATGATGATGTCATCAAAATGAACATTAGAAAAGATGCGCACGGTTCGTCAACTTCGGAAGCTCGTGAAAGAGCTAAGAACATCGAATACAGCTACGCTTTGGATTCAACGCAAATCGTTTTGGATGACCACCTTACTACGGGAGTATCTTACAAGGCACGTGAACAAAGAGTTTTTACCACAATCTACGTTCCTACCGGACAAGTTTTGAAACTAGACCGGTCGACCTCAGGTCATATCGGACGTGGCATCGCCAATGACAGGGATTTGTACCGTAGCAGTATGGTAGGCCATACTTGGATGATGGGCGAAGACGGAGAACTTAAATGTTTGGACTGCCCAGCATTGGATGAGATGGATGCCGATGAAGCAGAAGGTGGTAAAATCATTATTAATGAAGATGGCGTGGATATTGATATTCAAGACAATGATGAAGGCTTTCAAATGAAAATCGATGAAGACGGAGTCAAAATTCAAGCGGGTAACAAAAACGACAATTGAGACCTTGTTTTTTACAACTCGGCAAAACATACTAGTAAAACACACAAACAATACTGAATTTTAATCAATCATTTAAAACAACAAACAATCATGACAACACTAGCAAGAATAGCCATAGCACTACTCGTCGCTCTTTTCGCATCTTCATGCAACTTCGACGTGAATTTTGGCAGCGGTAAAAAAGGAAACGGAGAGGTCGTTGAAGAAAAACGTTCGGTTTCCGAGGAATTTGATGTAGTGTCCGCATCCGAAGGTTTGGATGTTTTCGTAACGCAAGACAAAGATTTTAGCATCTCCGTGGAAGCCGATGAAAATGTTATTGACCTCATCGCTACAGACATTAAAGACGGAAAGCTAAGAATCCATACGCTTGAGAACATTGGACGCGCCACCAAAAACGTTTATGTAACCCTACCACAAATTGAAGGGCTTAAAAGCTCTAGCGGTGCGGATTTAATCGTTCAGAACGTGGTGTCTTCTGAAAGTATCGAATTGGATGCCAGTAGCGGTTCAGACTTGCAGGTCGAACTGATAGCAACACAAGTAATTGCGGATGCTAGTAGTGGAGCAGACATTCGCGTGTCAGGCGAAGCCAAAAAATTGGTTGCAGATGCCAGCAGTGGCGCTGATATTCGTGCAAAGGCCTTACAGGTAGAAGACTGTAATGCAGAAGCCAGCAGTGGTGCCGATATCAATGTAAATGTTTCCAAAACCCTTGTAGCCAATGCCAGCAGCGGAGCAGATATCTCCTATACTGGAGAGGCTTCCGTTCAAAAAAGAAAGTCTTCCTCAGGAAGCGTCCATAAATATTAGACGGACCCAAACCAATAACCAATCAAAGCGCCCAGTTTGTTAACAAACTGGGCTTTTTTTTGCCTCTCTCTCAATTGATGCGCCTTAAAACAAGCTATTCTTCGGTGATTGCTAAGTCATTACCAGCAAGAATTTGCAAAAAAAATCGTATCTTCTAAGGAGAAAATCACTTCACAAAAACACGTTGACCAATGAAAAAAATAGTAGGTCTGGTTTTGATTGTAATGCTGATTTCGGCATTCACAACCACTACCAGTCCACCCAACACAGCAGCAAAGACCATGGAGGGTACCTGGGAACTAGAAAGTTTCTACAGTTATGACGGCGAAGCCATTACCGACACAATTCAGAAAGATGAAGGTTATCGGCAAGTAAAAATGTATTCCAAAGGAAAAATCATGTGGACGCGGTATGTACCCGATGACCCCCACGGTAGTTTTGGTTATGGTTCCTATCGAATTTCCAAAGATGAATTGGTTGAAACCATTGAGTATGGTGATGATGCCATGATGAAAGCTTTGGATACCATGCGCAACTTTACGTTCGAATTACAATTGGAAAAAGACCGGTTCAGTCAAATCACATTGGATGATGAAGGAAATCGAACTTCCTCGGAAAACTACGTTCGTATAGACTAATTGAACCCAAAACAATAAAAAAAGCGCGGAAAATTCCGCGCTTTTGTTTTTTATAAGGGATGTAGTACCCTAACTCGGCTGCATCACTTTTTGTTCCACAGTAGCTAGGTATCGTTCCGCATCTAGGGCAGCCATACAACCGGTTCCCGCAGCGGTAATCGCTTGGCGATATTCTTTGTCTTGCACATCTCCGCTTGCGAACACACCCGGAATATTGGTTTTTGTGGATTTTCCTTCGGTGATGATATAACCGGTATCATCCATCTCCAATTGTCCTTTAAAAATATCGGTATTGGGTTTGTGTCCAATGGCAACAAAAAGACCCGTGATTTCTATATCTTCCTTCTCTCCCGTTTTGTTGTTCACCATGCGCAAGCCTTCAACCACCTGCTCGCCCAAAACCTCATCTACTTCCGTATTGTAACGGATTTCAATATTTTCCAGGCTATTCACCCGATGTTGCATGGCTTTGGAAGCTCTCATATGGTCTTTACGCACCAACATGGTTACTTTTTTACAAATGTTGGCCAAGTAAGATGCCTCTTCCGCAGCGGTATCTCCACCGCCAACAATGGCTACTTCTTGACCTTTATAGAAGAATCCATCACAAACGGCACATGCCGAAACACCTCCTCCGCGAAGTCTTTGCTCACTCGGAATATTTAAATATTTGGCTGAAGCACCTGTAGAAATAATAACAGTTTCCGCCTCAATTTTTGTCGATTCGTCCACTGTGATGTGGTGTATTCCACCGGGTTCTGTGCTCAAATCCACAGCAGTTACCATTCCCACGCGAACTTCCGTTCCAAAACGCTCTGCTTGCTGTTGTAACTGAACCATCATGGTTGGCCCATCGATTCCTTCTGGATAACCCGGAAAGTTATCCACTTCGGTTGTGGTGGTCAATTGACCGCCGGGTTCCATTCCTGTATACATCACTGGCTTTAAATCTGCACGGGCTGCATAAATCGCCGCAGTGTATCCTGCTGGACCTGAGCCAATTATAAGGGTTTTGATTCTTTCAACTGTATCTGACATGGTATTTAAGTACATTGTATTTTCTAATACAAAAGTAGCGTATTTGACCAAAAACTTACAGTGGACAAGAAGGTAGTTATCAACGGAGTTTTTTAAGTATGGAAATAAAAAAAGAACCACATGGGCTTGTGGTTCTTTTCAAGTAGATTAAGTCACGAATTCAAAATCAATTTCTTTCTGAGGAACCGTTACAACCAAGGAGCTCAACCTCAAAACTCCTTGGCGCAACGGAAAACTTAGTTCGCCTGTTAATACGGTAAAGAACACTACAAAGAGCACAAATGATTACCAGGTTTTTGAACTAAGCATTTCTTCAACCTCATTTATTGTTCCCATTCGAAGACGAATTTAGGTGCGTTTGAAAGATATTTTTCCGAGGAATCAACCAATGGGCACTTTGTATTCACCAATACCAATTTTGGATTGACGAATACATTGAAAAGGTGTTTACAAATTAAGAGCAAAAAGAAAATGTGGAAGTACTAGCGCTCGCTTTTTACTCCAAATTCAAATCATTTTTATGATAACGAAGAAACCCATCTTTCATAGGCAGGTTACGCTTTAAGCCCCAATATTTACTTGCATCCTTTAAGGTTAGGCCAGGGTTATCCGCTAAAAAATCACGAGCGTATTGGGCGTACATGTTGTTATCTGCGATTTCACGTTTGAATTCAGGATTCTTTTTCCGGTCTTCCAAGTAATACCATTGTTTGATGGCATCTCCCAGTGTTTTACCTGCTGAAGCTTTTACCCAATCCATAAAGTCGCTATGGCAAGAAAAACGATTTCCAATCTGGGACTTCATAAAACTCCGGAAATTCGGACCAAATGAAACATTGTCCGTAATTGGGGTATCCAAGCTTAGCGGGGACCTCGCCCAGTTGAATGATGAAGTGGACTTTTTTTTCTTAGTCTTTGGTTGACGTTTTCCGTCATTGTCCAGGGCATACATGATGCCATCACGCAAATCAAACTTTCTACCTGAATAGGGCAAGCCCATCTGTTTGCAGATGTCCTCTAGTTCTTCTTTGGACCAATACCATTGATTGAATTGGTCTCCAGTAGTCAAGGTTTTCCAGTCGGGGCGCGACATGACAAAAGCAATTTTTGTTAAAAGGAATAGGTTGCCTTCAAATATATTTATAATCCCTGCATGCCACTGCTAAACCAATTTGAAAAAGTCTATGCCTTTCCAGTTAACAATACCCCAAAACAGTTTTTGAGTAACAAAACCATTTTTTTTGCCTCTTTTACTTATCCAACCCGAACTACAAAATGTTAGAAATTGCATATAAAATCGACCACATGACATCTATTGCGGCAAATATTGCCCAGTTAATGGAAGTCCCAGTCGAAGGCAATAAGTTTAACGTAGCCAACGAAATCATGGAAGGTTCGTTGGAATTCTATCGTTTAGACGAAGGCCTATCCATTCAAGTCAGCAAATTCGAACCCAGTGTGGCGTTTAAAGTCAAACGTCTTGGAAGCAACTTTGAGAATCTGCTTATTCTTGATTTTCACTTGACCGGTGTGGCCAAACTTAATGTTACCGATAGCCGCGTAGCAACTGAAAACTACAACGGTTTGGTACATGGTGCCTACTTTGCTTCTGCTGGGGTTGAATCCCATGCCATTTTTCCGCCTGGATTCTACAACGAAGAATTCCATATTGTAATGGATAAAACTTGGCTCAAAGACTTTTTCCAAATTGAAATTCAAAGTGTCTTTGAGAAATTAGAGTTGGCCGCACCATTTTTTATGTACGAGCGGTTAAAGAGTAAATTATCCGCGTTACTGCTACAAATTTTTAAATCCAACCCCAACCAAGAGTTTCGAAAGTCTTTTCTGCATGGCAAGACACTGGAACTCCTATCGCTCTTTTTTGCACAGTTAAAAAATAGAGGAGAGAATCTGGAATTTGGAGTTTCAAACTATAATGATGTCTCTCGTCTCTTCGATTTAATGACTTTTGTGGATGAGCATTTGGGAGAGCTCTTAAGTTTAAACCTATTGACCCAAAAAGTAGGGTTCAGCGAAAGTAAACTACAAAAATTGTCTCGAGCGGTTTTGGGAAAAAGTATTTTTCAGGAAATTACGGAAAGACGAATGCTCAAAGCCCTTGAAGTGCTCGGGGAACGCAGACATTCGATTTCAGAAGTTGGCCATATGGTCGGTTATAATAATATGAGCCATTTTTCAAGAGCCTTTAAAAAGGTTAATGGTTTTTTGCCATCCGATTACCTAAAAACACTTCCTTAAATCCAACTGATGAAAATGAAAGCCATAAAGACTTTTTTATGCTTATTGACCATATCGGCATCTTTCAACAACACAGCGTTTGCCCAACAGACTCCTATCAAAGCCAAGAAAAATGCGGAATTTTCAAATACCATGCAATCCCTGAAGGAGTATTTTAGCGTTCCTGGACTTGCGGTGTTGGTAAAGCGAAACGATAGTATCATTCATGAAGAATATTTAGGGTTTAGCGATTATGAGGCGAAGACTCCTTTAACTCCTGATACTACTTTCCCCATAGCTTCTTTAACCAAAATCTTTGCAGGAATCACTGCATTGTACCTCGCAGAGAACGCTAAGTTGGACTTGGGAGCCCCCATGAACGATTTCTTCGAAAAAAAGCCCTTCGAAAACGCGGTAACGGTCTCGCAGGTATTGTCACATACGTCCCAAGGAACTCCTCCAGGCGAGCACTTCTACTATAGCTTTCGTTTTGGTGCCATGAAAAAAGTATTGGAAACATCGGGCAATACTTCACTAGAAAAGCTCATGGATAGCCTTATCATCACACCACTACAACTAAAGCACACCTATCCCATGAAAGATTCACTGGTTGTAATAAATCGAAAAGAGGTCATGGCCAAGCCTTATTTCTTGGAAGAGGGCATTCAACCCGGATTCATCGACTATGGATTTTCGACTGCGGCCGGGATGGTTTCCACCGTAAGAGACCTTGCCAAACTGGATTCAGCACTTGACCAGAACCTTTTGATTTCGGAAGATTCCAAAAAACAAATGACAGAACCCTTTCGACCGGGTCTCCCCTATGGATTGGGAATCTTCAGCGAAACATTCGCAGGCAAGAAGCTCCTTTGGGGCTACGGACAATATGATTGTTACTCTAGTTTGTGGCTTAAAGTGCCTGAGGAACAACTTACCTTCTTACTCATGGCCAATAACAATTTGTTAAGCGACCCAGCACGACTCATCTATGGTCATGCCACCTCCTCTCGATTTGTTATGGCTTTTCTCCAACATTTCGTTTTTGATAAGGAAGAATCTTTAAATAAGGAGACGAAAAGACTATTGCAACGAGAACAACTTCGTTCGGACGCTTTGGCAGCATCTTTCATGGCCCGCTATCAACTTGAAGCCTTTGAAAAAAGTAAACAAGGATTGAAAACCCTTTTCGAATTATATCCTAACTATCAAGACTACGCCAACCTTGCTTTGCTACACAATCTTCTTTTTCTAAAAACAGTGGCATATCATCGGGAACTAGGTCCTTTCAATCTCTTTGATGACCAAATCTTGGAAATTGGAAAGGTATTGCTCAAAAAGGACCCACTAAACCCCTATGTCCTTTACTACTTGGGAAATTTCCATAGTATCTCAGGTCAAAATGAAAATGCTGCCGAATACTACAAACGCATCACTGAAGCCGAAAACTTTTCAACAAACTGGTACACCCGTGAAGCCCAAAGTTGGCTGGACGCGAATACCCAAAAACCATAAACGCTATGAGGAACATCATCAATAACCTATTGCTTGCCGTATGCACTTGTATCGGTTTCATATCCTGCGAAGAATCAAAAGAAATTCCAAAATCCCTAAATGGTACATGGAAATCCCTGGGTTCTGGATGGGTCCTTCAAATTCAAGATAGTACCGAATATACCTTGTTCGATGTCACGGAAATCTCATGCCTGAAAAACCGAACAGCTGAACTATCCGAGATGTTAGGTGATTTACAGCTTCAAAACGACACCCTTGCCTTGACCAAAGGTGTTATGACCTATCGCTTTGTACGAGATGAAAATGCTTTGAGGCAATGCGCCACTCCGCACAGCACTTCGGAACAAAAGAACACCCTCTTTAACTTTGAGGTTTTTGCCGAAACCGTAAACGAACACTACGCGTTTTTTGAGTTAAATGGAATTCAATGGGACGCTCTATATGCGGCACAAAAAGATAAAATCATCAGAGATACTACCCAAGTCAACCTATACCAAGTAATTGATGAAACTTTGACGCTTCTGAATGATAATCATGCCTACCTAGAAGCTACTGACGAGGTATATGAAGCATTAGAAGCACAAGAAACCGAAGCAAGCACCGAAGAGGATTCCCGAGAGACACTACCTGAATACGGTGATTTGCAAATCGCAAGTATGGTGGCAAAAAGTCATATGGAAGAGGAACTCACCGAAGACGCTAAACTCATCCGATGGGGGAAAATGAGTGAAAATCTAGGGTATGTCCAAATCATGACCATGTGGTTGCATGCGGACCTTGATATTCCCCAGGCCTTAATTGACCAAAACGGTTTTGTGGATGCCTATGTGGAAACTTTTCACAACATGTACGAAGGGGATTATATCAAACAAGAAGCCAAGGCCGTTGCAACCGTAATGGAAAAGGTTATGAACGACCTACGCAGTTTAGATGCCATAGTATTGGACGTTCGCTTTAATGGCGGAGGGCAAGACGCGGTAAGCTACGCCATCCTAAAACATTTTGTAGGTGAAAAAGTTCATATCGCCAATCAAAAACTGCGTTATGGCAATCAGTTTTCCCCTCCCTTGGAATTATATCTTGAGGGGGTTACCAAACCTTTCCTGAAACCCGTATATGTTTTGACTTCCCCACAAACGGGAAGTGCAGCCGAAGCATTCTCCATGGCGACTTTGGCACTCCCCCATTTTAAAAGAATTGGTTCGGCCACTTCGGGGGCTATGTCAACCGCTCTTGAAAAAACCTTGCCCAACGGATGGTCTTTTGCTATTTCCAATGAAATCAATCTCGACCTTAAAGGCAACGTTTACGAAAACATCGGAATCCCTGTAGATTATGATTTACAATATCCCAAGGACCGACAAGAATTTTTCCGACATGTAGCCAATGATTTGGAAAAGGACAAGAAGACTATTTTGGCAGCAATAGAAGCCCTTCAAGCACCCTAAAACAAGTTTGTTTCATTCCTTCTAGGTTGGTTCAAAAACGATGGAATCATCTGAATAGCAGTCGTTTTTGAAAGAATTCTTACTTTTAAGAAGCTACAGCAACAATCAACCATGAAACCAATCATTCGCGTCGCCTTTTTCACGCTGGCGATTCAAATGCACCTTGGTGCGCAAACTTCTGAACTCAAAGCATTAGAGGCACGCTTTACTGACCCAACTGCTTCCGATTCCGCTCGTTTCTGGGCAGGAACGGACTACTTGAAATTACAGGTGCGCTCTGATTTGTTAGGTGCTCGCGCAACAGGTGAAAACTTGCTTTCCATGGCGGAAAAAGCAAATAATAACGAATGGAAATCCGTCGCGAATCGGTATCTGGGAAATACCTATGCCATGCAGGGCCTACTTCCCGAAGCCAAAGAATACTTTGTAAAGAGTTATGGTTTTCTCAAAACATTGGATGACCCTTCGGGTCAAGCACTTACAGCAAATAATATTGGGACGGTCTACTACGAAATGGGATTATATCCTCAAGCACAAGATTATCTTTTGGAATCCCTTCGCATCGCAGAAAAAATAGAAGATGACAACAGTGCTGCTTTGGCGACCAACAACTTGGGCAATGTGCATAACGACTGGCGCAACAATGAAAAAGCTTTGGAATACTACCTCAAAAGCCTCAAAATCAAAAAACGGTTGGGAGATGAGTACCGAATTGCTGCAGCATACAACAATATTGGCTTGGTACACATGAACGAAAAACAGTACGACTCTGCCATTTACTATTTGGAAGAAAGTGCACAAATAGCCAAGAAACTGGGTGATTTACAGTCAATGACCCGCGCCTTGATTAATCTGGGTTCGATTTATGCCCAAAAACAGGACTACCCCAAGGCTTTGTCCTATCAAGATACCAGTGTTCAAATCAAAATAGATATCAATGATGAAGGCGGCTTAGCACAAGCCTATTTGAACCGGGGTCAAACCTACTTGGCCATGAACCGTTTTGAAAATGCGAGAAATGATTGCATGAGTAGTCTAAAGATTACCGAGGCCATTTCAGCTTTAAACGCCCAAAAGGAAGCTTGCCAGTGCATCGGTAGAGCTTTGGAAGGCTTGGCAGACTATAAAGGCGCGGTAAACTATTTTAAGCGCTACGAAACCATAAAGGATTCCCTATTCAACAAGGAAAGAACCCAAGAACAAACCCGGAAAGAACTGAATTACACCTTTGCGAAAAAGCAGCTGGCCGATAGTATCGCCTTTCATAAGCTGCAATCTGAGCAGCAAGTAGCCTATGAAAAGGACCTTAATCGAGAACAAAAGAAATTCTATTGGACCTTTATAATAGCCCTTGGAATTTTAGGATTGATGGGGTTTCTCTATTGGAGATACCGTCAAAATCTGAAGGTAAAAGATTTGGAGAATGACCTGCTCACCACGGAATTGGATTATAAGGAAAAAGATTTGACCAATTTGGCCGTCAACATTTCCAATAATCAAGAATGGGCTGAGTCTTTAGCGGAAAAACTGGATGATTACAAAAGGGCGGAAGGGAAAAGCAAGACATCTGCTTTAAAAGACCTGGAAACCGAAATCAAAAATAAAATCTGGGTTCATAAAGGCAGTGATGAGTTCTATAACAAAATCGATTCCATTAGCACGGCTTTCTACGACAAGCTAAGCTCTCAGTTCGAGAGCTTGACCAAAAACGATATTCGACTTTGCTCACTTATCAAACTCGATTTGAATACCAAACAAATTGCTACCCTTCAAAATATCAATCCAGCATCCGTAAAAATGAGTCGTAATCGTTTACGAAAGAAGCTAAACCTTTCGCCAGATGATGATTTGAGCGCCTTTTTACGAACTTTCTGATTTTTATTTCAATTTATTGAAAATCAAGTTTTTGTGTCCAAAATATTGTATTTGGTAACCCATTTGTAACCCTACCTTTTCCACGTCGTAACCCATTTGTAACCGTTCCTTTTTAGGTATGGGCTACCCCTCATGACTAGGTTTGCCTCAAATTCTAAAATCAAAAACGTCATGAAAAAAATCACAATGTTTATTTACTCGATTATCGCGTACGCTATCGCTTTTGGGTCCATTCTTTTTTGGATTGCTTCGGTAAGCGGACTTATTCCCGAAATTGCTATCGACCGTGAGCCTACCCTTTCCCCGCTTATGGCAATTCTGAACAATCTTTTGTTGATTACCCTTTTTGGGGTTCAGCATAGTGTTATGGCCCGAAAGTGGTTCAAAGACTTCTTTACCCATTACTTTCCAAAACCCGCAGAGCGAAGCACGTTTGTTTTGGTCTCTGGTTTGTTGCTGTTTAACCTAGTCTTTCAATGGCAGCCATTAGGAGGTGTTATCTGGGCGGTTTCATCAGAAAGTATTTGGTATTATGTCATTTATGGTTTCTTCTTTCTAGGCTGGGCCATCTTGTTCATAAGCTCTTTTCTTATCAATCATTTTGATTTATTTGGACTCCGTCAGACCTTTTTGGAACTCCAAAACAAGCCTTACACCGAACTTGAATTTCGGATTTCAGCTTTTTACAAGTACGTACGTCACCCCTTGTACTTCGGAATGCTATTAGGGATGTGGGCGACGCCCAACATGACTTTCACCCATTTGGCGTTTGCTATAGCCATTAGCATCTATGTGGTTATAGGAACTTATTTTGAAGAAAGGGATTTGGTCCGGGCTTTTGGTCAAAAATACAGAAGCTATCAGGCGCGTATTCCAATGTTGCTACCGATTCCAAGGTGGAGAAAGACCAAAGGTGATGTTTCTGCGCAGCAATCCTCGGTTCAAAAACAAAATACATACTCCTGATGAGACCCTTACCAAAATATAAACAACCGCTTTTTTTTGGATTTTATTCCAATCCTAGGGTAACCCAACTAAAATCCTCGCAAAAAGGAATGCAAAACCCAATACAAAAGCATGTTTTAGCTACTGTTCTACATCATAAGATTCAAATTGGGTAGCGAAATATTTTCCCTTTTCTGAAACTTTTGTCCAATAAATGCATCTTTGTACTGAATATGAAAACATTAAAAACACATTACAAGCCTAAAGGACTGTTTTATCAGCAGGACTTGCGTGAAGGGGTGATTACTACTTTGCGAAGGGACGTCATGTATTCAGCATACAGGGATATACCTTGAAAAAGTATATCAGAGAAGCAAAGTACAAGCGTCCAATTGAATTGGGCGCTTTTTTTATGTAATTTTTTTGAAGAGGATATTGAAACGTAAAAAGACATCATAGAATCGATTGAAACAGCAAGCAATTGAACCACAGGTGATTGTAAAATGTTAGAAATCTGCGCGATTGCGGACAGGCCTATTATTGTTTAAATTTTTTTTAACTATTTGAAAATCAATAAATTAAATTATATTTCTTTTGGTCAAAAAGAAAAAATAACACATCTTTATGCCGTCGATACTAACGACAAAACGAAAGAACAACAAATAATACGAAGCTATGCTTTTACATCGAAATTGTTTTAAAAGCCCATGGATTGTAATACTATCCAAACGAAGGCTTCGGTTTTTTCCATAGACGCCCAATAAGCGACTGGAGAATCCGAAGTGTTCAACGAACGTTTCGGATTTTTTTATATCCCGATTGGATATACGGTCCGAGAATTTAGTGCAAATGAGTGGTTTTCAGGTCGCTTTGGCGTTCCAAAACCGCACAAACTGAAACTGTCATGGAAAACACAAATTTCAATAGATACTTGTTCAAAGCATTGGAGGCTTATCCATATGAGTTAGATGAAGCCATAGAAGCATTGGGGTACGCATTGTCGTATGATGCCAAAAACGTACAAGCCCTTTGCTTGATGGGTAAAATCTACATGGAACAGTTAGGAGAATACGAAGCGGCCAAAGCGTGCTACGCCGAAGCAATGGCAAGCAACATGGACATGCCCACCATTTATCCTGACTATATCAGAACCTTGCTTTGGAACGAAGATTATAAGGAAGCTAAAAAATTGATTGATTTCGCCCTTACCGTCAAAGCGACGGATAAAGGAACGCTTCACATCTTGCTTGGACAATGGTTCGAGAGTAAGTGCAAGTATAAAAAGGCCATTAAGGCTTTCGAGGAATCAAAAAAGTTCGGATACAACAACGATTTCATCCGCTTTGCGGAAAATGAAATCAACCGTATCAAAAAAAAGCTTCCGAAAAAGAAGCGGAAAAAAGCGTAAAACCGTCCCGTTTTGGGGCGGTTTTCAAAACAATTTGTCATGGAAACAAGAACAGCCCAACCCAGAATACAACTGGATTCCCACTTGAGAGGGACAAGAAGGTTCTGGAAGTTATTGGAGGAGCACTGCGTTATAGACTGCTGTGGCCTTGATTCCCTTGACTTATCGGTTGAGAGAGTTCTTTGGGCAGGTGAAAAAGTAAACTCCAAGGTCTTAGTGATGCAATTGGAGGCCGCCATAGCCTTTATGGAAAGTCACCCTGCTCATTCGTTTCAGAGCAGGGATGTGCTTTGCCGCGGTGGTTCAAAAGAAAAGTTTGTATCCCTATTTCAAAGGGTACAACACATTTTGTTGGGAATCTCTGCTTGAAATGGTTTCTCACAGGCATTCCAGTATCTTTTTAATCCAATCATAATACTTTCTTTAGCTTTTACGAACAAGAATGGCAAACTGTGCTCTATTTTTACGGTCGGTTACAAATCTTCAAAATCTACCTCACATGAAGCACAGACTTTTATTTGCCATGGCATGCTTTGCCAACTTGTTTTTAGGGATGGCCCAAGATATGGTTCAATCTGGTCCTATGGTGGGCTATTCTACTATGCGGGAAGTTCTACTATGGGTGCAAACTACAGAATCTGCTGAGGTCTATTTTGAATACTTTGACCCAGAAGACCCGGACAAGCGTTTTAAAACCGAAAGCATGGTAACCCAAGCAAAAGACGGGTTTGTGGCTCGATTGGTCGCTGATGCTATTTTACCCGGTAAAACCTATAACTATATGGTTTACGTTAACGGGGAAATCGTTCAACGGGAGTATCCCATGGAATTTCAATCCCAGACGCTTTGGCAATGGAGAACTGACCCACCAGAAGTGAATTTTGCTATTGGAAGTTGTAACTACGTGAATGAAACCCGTTTTGACCGACCGGGAAAGCCTTATGGCAGTGAACATGAAATTTTTGAATCCATTCATGGGAAGCAACCTGATTTTATGCTTTGGTTGGGAGACAACACCTATCTAAGGGAAGCCGATTGGAACTCCCGAACGGGCATTTTGCATCGCTACACGCACACACGTTCACTACCGGAGCTTCAACCCTTGCTGGCCAGCACACATCATTATGCTATTTGGGACGACCATGATTATGGACCAAACAATGCGGACAGTAGCTTTTGGCTAAAGGATACCACTGCTGAAATATTCAAGCTCTTTTGGGCCAATCCAAATTTCGATGTAATTGACCAGGGTGGAATTACTGGATTTTTCCAATGGGCTGATTTGGAGTTTTTTCTTTTGGATAATCGATATTACCGAACTTCCAATGATAATTTCACAACAGAACGACAGCTTTTGGGAAAGAAACAAATCGATTGGCTCATCAACGCTTTATCATCTAGTCGAGCCCCCTTTAAATTTGTGGCCATTGGTGGGCAAGTCATCAGTACCGAAGCGGATTATGAAAACTACGCCACCTTTTCGGAGGAACGTAAATACTTATTGGATAAAATCAGAGAATCTAAAGTAGAAGGTGT
>JBCBPD010000097.1:0-14480 GCA_039820925.1 Bacteroidota bacterium
TTGAGCGATGCGGAAAAAGCCAAGATGCAAGAAAGTGCTGAAGGTGTTTCCAAAACCAATGGTTTACTACTTGTTCGAAAGGGCAATCTTTATATGAGATTAACTACTATAATTGTAGCAAACCATTGGTTTTGGAAACACCTTCAGCACTTTCTTGCATCTTGGCTTTTTCCGCATCGCTCAATTCAATATCAACGATTTTTTCGATTCCGTTCTTTCCTAAAATTACAGGCACTCCGATACAGATATCGTTCAAACCATACTCGCCTTCAAGCATGGTAGAGCAAGGAAACATTTTCTTTTGGTCACATGCAATGGCTTGTACCAAACCAGAAACAGCAGCACCAGGCGCATACCAAGCACTGGTACCTAACAATTTGGTCAAGGTAGCACCGCCAACTTTGGTTTCCTGAACCACGTAGTCCATTTTGTCTTGTGAGATAAACTCAGAGACCTTTACACTATTACGAGTGGCATGTCCAATCAATGGAACCATACCTTTATCACTGTGTCCTCCGATAACCATACCGTCTACATCAGAAATAGGAGCTTCCAAGGCCTCGGCCAAGCGATATTTGAAACGTGCGCTGTCCAAAGCTCCACCCATACCTATGATTCGGTGTTTGGGAAGGTCAGTGGTTTTGTGCACCAAATAGGTCATGGTATCCATTGGATTACTCACCACGATGATAATGGTGTTGGGCGAATGCTCTAAAAGACTTTGTGAAACCGTTTTCACGATTCCAGCGTTGATTCCGATAAGTTCCTCACGGGTCATCCCTGGTTTTCTTGGGATTCCAGAGGTAATTACAGCAACGTCACTACCCGCTGTTTTGCTGTAATCGTTGGTACTTCCGGTAATTTTGGTATCGAATCCGTTTAAGGAAGCGGTTTGCATCAAATCCATAGCTTTTCCTTCGGCATATCCTTCTTTGATATCCAATAAAACTACTTCGGATGCAAAATTTTTCATTGCAATATACTCCGCACAGCTCGCCCCTACGGCACCTGCTCCAACAACGGTTATTTTCATGGTTTACGTTTTAATTTTTCTGATGCAAAAATAAGGCATTTGGCTTAGAAAAGTGGTTTTTTGAAGGGTACAAGATGACATTGTGTAGCAAGTCCAAAATGTTGTAAAATCCCCAAAAGTGTTAACAAAACATACATTTTATCGAGTAAAACACGCTTTTGGGAGAGATTGTCGGGTTTTTGCACAATAGTTCACGTGAAAAGGTCGTTCTCCTAGTCCCAAATCTTATTGTAACGAGTTTGACCTATGAAGAAGCTCTTTTCTTTTTTGTCCATCGTGTTGTTGGTGGTGGTGAGCAATTGCTCGGACATTCCAGAAAACAACGACCCCATTTTAGGGGTTTGGACGAATTCCAACACTTTAGAAACGAATGGTAGGACCACATCGATAACCCGCGAAGAGTGGATTTTCAATGATGTATACTTAGGTAGATACCAAGCCTATTCGAACAACGAATTGGTTTTCTACACAGACTTTAAATGGTCTAATGATAACGACATATATGTCATTACCTATACGGGTACTGATGTTGAGGAGGTAGCCGTAAACCTCGTTGAAGAAGACGGCACGGACATACTTTCACTTACTAACGGAGCAGTTTTCGCTATTAGAGAGTAACGAAGACCTGCACTCTATGGAAATCTAGCGCCCCGCTCTTTGAGCGGGGTGCTCTGCTTTTATCTAAATCCGAAATTCAATCCGAAGGTAAGGGTGTTGAACTCACCCAAGTTGTATTCGGCATTCAATCGGAAGAAACCTAATTTTATTTTGGCCCCTAAATTGGCGTTTACACCGCTGACATCCGTAGCAACCGTAAAAGGGTCGGTAACGTCAACGGATAAGAATGGGCCATTCGCTTCATAAGTACCCAATACATCAATATCGGACTTGCCGGTAATGTACCCCAAACCACCGTAAAAATTGATTACGGGAATCTTGGTAGTCGAAATTACAGCACTGATGTTCCACGAGCGCATATTGGCATCAATGCGTTGGTTGGAACCATCAATCACATTGGAATCAGTAAAGTCGTATTCCCCATTTAAGTTGGTATATCCGATAACTGCGGAAATGGCAACGGGCCAAATTTTATCTGCAGGAAGTAATTTGGTGAATTCATATTGCAAACCTGCTCCAAAAAGACCGATTTCAGCATCGTCATCAAATTTGATTTTGGGCAAGAAGCGCGCTTTTACTTCCAAGCCTTTAACTAAACCTACTGCAGCTTGAATGTATCCTGAAGGAATAAAGTTGAAGTCTTCCGCGGCCAAACCAGCAGGCAATTCTATTTCTTCGCGAAACAAACCATCTTCATCTTCTACTACGATAAAGACGCCTTCTATATCCCCTAAGGCGGTAGAAACGGGTCTAGCTTGCCCTGGATTTACAACAAAATCCACATTGTCATAATCCGCGGGGTCCAAAATAAAGGACTGTTTATCATCCTTGTTTTTGAATCCGGTGATATTTCCCACGATGGAAATCTCAAATCCCCCTAAAGGCTTTGATTTTCCTGAATTGTACCATCCGTTGGAGATACTATACACTGCAGATTCTGCTACGGGAGCAAAATATGCATTGGAAAAACGTTCTGCATCAGCAACACCCGCTACAAAAATATCATTAAGGTCTTGCGATTTTACCATGCCGCTGAGTAGCAGACATAGTCCCAAAATAATTCGCTTCATTTTGTAAACTTTTTCCTAAAACTAAAAAACTCGCCTGCTGAGGGCGAGTTTTTGTTGTAAAATAACGGTTAATTATGCATCAATGTTCGCATAAACGGCATTTTTCTCAATGAATTCCCTTCTCGGAGGCACTTCATCTCCCATCAACATAGAGAAGATTCTATCGGATTCCGTTGCGTTTTCGATGCTCACTTGGCGCAAGGTTCTAAACTCGGGATTCATGGTTGTATCCCACAATTGTTCGGCATTCATTTCACCGAGACCTTTGTAACGTTGGATACCTGCTCCACCATTCATGGATTCGATAATCGCGTCGCGTTCTTCGTCGTTCCACGCATAACGTTTCTTGCTTCCTTTTTTCACCAAATACAGCGGGGGGGTAGCAATGTAAACATGTCCGTTTTCGATGAGCTCGCGCATGTATCGGAAGAAGAAGGTCAAGATCAACGTCTCAATGTGACTACCATCCACATCGGCATCACACATGATAACCACTTTGTGGTAGCGTAGCTTTTCGAGATTCAATGCTTTACTATCTTCTTCTGTACCAATGGTCACGCCCAAAGCGGTGTACATGTTTTTGATTTCTTCATTTTCAAAAACTTTATGCTGCATGGCCTTTTCCACATTCAAAATCTTACCTCTAAGCGGCAAAATGGCTTGGAAATTACGGTCACGACCCATTTTGGCCGTTCCGCCCGCAGAATCTCCCTCAACAAGGAACAACTCGCAATTTTCGGGGTTTTGGTCAGCACAATCCGATAATTTACCAGGGAGACCACCACCTGCCATTGGATTTTTACGCTGTACCATCTCACGTGCCTTGGCAGCAGCATGTCTTGCTTGAGCAGCAAGAATCACCTTTTGCACCACCGATTTGGCATCATCAGGATGCTCTTCCAAGTAATTGGTCAACATCTCGGAAACCGCCTGACTTACCGCGCTAGTCACCTCACGGTTTCCTAATTTGGTTTTGGTCTGGCCTTCAAACTGTGGTTCTGCTACTTTCACCGAAACGATTGCTGTCAATCCTTCCCGGAAATCATCTCCAGAAACTTCAAATTTCAGTTTATCCAACATTCCCGAGGAATCGGCATACTTTTTCAAAGTGGAAGTAAGGCCTCTTCGAAAACCAGATAAGTGCGTACCCCCTTCGTGGGTATTGATGTTGTTTACGTAGGAATGCAAGTTTTCAGTGTACCCTGTGTTGTAAATCATGGCTACTTCTACCGGAATTCCATTTTTTTCGCCTTCCATGGAAATTACACTCTGGATAAGCGGTTCACGGGTTCCGTCCAAGAATTTGATGAATTCCTTCAATCCCTCATTGGAAAAGAAAGTTTCCCCAACAAATTCACCTTTCTCGTCCTTATTTCGCTTATCGGTAAGCGTTATGGTCACCCCTTTGTTCAAATACGCCAATTCACGCATACGATTCGCCAAGGTGTCGTAGTTATATTCTCGAGTTTGTGTGAAAATCGTATCATCGGGAACAAATGTCACTATCGTTCCGGTGATATCGGTTTCCCCAACACTTTTTACAGGATATAGGGTCTTACCTTTTTCATATTCCTGCTCCCATATTTTGCCTTCTCGGTGCACGGTAGCTTTCAAATGGTTGGACAACGCGTTCACACACGATACCCCAACGCCATGCAGTCCACCAGAAACTTTATAGGAATCTTTATCAAATTTACCCCCTGCCCCAATCTTGGTCATAACCACTTCCAAAGCGGAAACACCTTCTTTTTTGTGCAATCCAACCGGAATACCCCTACCATTATCTTGAACGGTAATGGAGTTATCTTCGTTAATGGTTACCGAAATAGTATCACAGTGTCCGCCCATGGCCTCATCGATGGAATTATCCACCACTTCATAGACCAAATGATGCAAACCTCGGGCTCCAACATCACCGATATACATGGAAGGACGCATCCGTACGTGTTCCATCCCTTCAAGGGCCTGGATACTATCCGCGGAATACTGATTTTTTTTAGCTTCTTCGCTCATAAATTATCTCGTTTGCTATGAAAATTTCAAATCCTACAAATATAAGGAAAACCCAGCAAAATTAAGGGGTTGAGGCTATTTGAAGTACTCAAGTTATCAACACTTTTTTGTGGAAAAACAGATACCTTTCATCTTACTTTAAAAACAGATATTCTGCATCAAAAAAGCCCCTAAAAAAGGGGCTTTTCCGACTAATTGAAAATGAAACAAAGCGTCACCTACCTACCGCTCTGTTTTTTGTGTGTGGCTATTTCACATAGGCATCCTCGTGCACGTGCGCCACAGCCCTTCCTGAAGGGTCATTCATGTTTTTAAAGGCTTCATCCCACTCCAAGGCAATCTTGGTACTACAAGCCACTGAAGGTTCTTGTGGCACGCTCAATGCGGCAGCATCTGAAGGGAAATGTCCTTCAAAAATGGAACGATAATAATATTCTTCTTTTGAGGTCGGGGTTTGAATCGGGAATTTGAAGCGAGCGTTTTCAAGTTGCTCATCCGATACTTCTTTTTCGACCAAAGCTTTCAGTGTGTCAATCCAGCTGTAGCCTACCCCATCCGAAAATTGTTCTTTCTGGCGCCAAGCCACACTTTCAGGCAAGTAGGACTCAAAAGCTTTGCGCACTACCCATTTCTCCATACGTTCCCCGTTAATCATCTTGTCTTTCGGGTTGATACGCATGGCGACGTCCATAAATTCTTTATCCAAGAAAGGTACACGACCCTCAATACCCCAAGCTGCCAAGGATTTATTGGCTCGCAAGCAATCGTACATATGAAGTTTGTCCAATTTTCGTACGGTTTCTTCGTGGAAATCTTTTGGACTTGGTGCTTTGTGGAAGTACAGATAGCCTCCAAAAAGCTCATCAGCGCCTTCACCGGATAATACCATTTTAATACCCATGGATTTGATGACACGGGCCATGAGGTACATGGGTGTAGACGCACGCACCGTGGTAATGTCATAGGTTTCTAGGTTATAAATCACATCTTTGATGGCATCCAGTCCTTCTTGGATGGTAAATTTTATTTCGTGGTGGATGGTTCCTATGTGGTCTGCTACTTTTCGAGCAGCAGCTAAATCAGGAGAACCTTCCAATCCAACAGAGAACGAATGCAATTGCGGCCACCAAGCTTCTTTGGTATCTCCAGATTCTATTCGCATTTGTGAAAATTTCTTGGCCACTGCCGACGTTACCGAAGAATCCAATCCGCCAGAAAGCAATACGCCATATGGCACATCAGACATCAATTGGCGATGAACGGCAGCTTCCAAAGCATCCTTAATCTCTTGAATACTGGTTTCGTTTTCCTTGACCGCTTCGTATTCCATCCAATCCCTTTGGTACCATCTTTTGAATTCTCCATCGGAACTGTGCAAATAATGTCCCGGAGGAAACAATTCAATTTTACTGCAAACGCCTTCCAAAGCTTTCAATTCGGAAGCCACATAAAACGTCCCGTTGCGATCCCAGCCAATGTATAGGGGAATAATCCCCATATGGTCTCGGGCAATAAAATATTCGTCTTTGGCCGCATCGTAAATCGCAAAACCAAAAATTCCGTTCATTTCATCCACAAAATCAGGACCCATTTCTTTATAGAGGGCCAAAATGACCTCACAATCCGATTGGGTTTTGAATTCGTATTTCCATTCGAATCGCTTCCGTAGTTCTTGGTGGTTATAGATTTCGCCATTGGCCGCCAAAACTAGCTGGCCATCATCACTGTATAGGGGTTGCTTCCCCGAAGTGGGGTCAACAATAGCCAAACGCTCATGGGCCAATACGGCTTTATCATTTGAAAAAATTCCACTCCAATCTGGACCACGATGCCGTATTTTCTTTGACATCTCCAATAGTTGGGGTCTCAACTCTTCAGTATCTTGCTTTACGTCAAAAGCGCATACAATTCCGCACATATCTCTTTTCTTAATATCAATTAGTGTTACAAAACTGCATTCATTCTTTTAATTATAAAACAAAAAACATAAAACCTATTTCAATTTGAAAGTATAAACCTTACTTTCTTATCTAATTTCAATCCAGAACTAAGTTTTGAAAAGATTTTGTTTCACTTTGAAAGGGTTGTTAAATTTTAACGTCTCTTTAGAAGTATAAGCTGGGGGAACATCCTAGTTTTGAAACTTCAAAAACAACATCATGAAGAAAATTGTTCTTTTTATTTTATGTGCTTTGTCTGTTGGGCTTACAACAGAAATGACAGCTCAAAAATTTAGTGGTTTGGATAAGAGTCCTGCCGATATTGCTTCTTATCCAACCAGTTACCGCGAGTCTGATAAATCGGTTCGAGTGGTATACAGCCGACCACAATTGAAAGGGAGAACCCTTGCCGAATTGGCACCGGCAGGAAAAGTATGGAGAACTGGCGCAAACGAAGCTGCCGAAATTACCTTTTATAAAGATGCCACTTTTGGTGGAAAAAATGTTAAAGCTGGAACGTATGCTTTGTTCACTATTCCTGGTGAAAGTGAGTGGACCATCGTTTTGAATTCCAACTTGAACCAATGGGGCGCCTACTCGTATGACAGTGCTGCAGATGTAGTGCGTGTTACTGGAGGGGTTTCTTCAGATGGTGAGTCATTGGAAGCTTTCTCTATCGCCTACAAGGATGTAGACAATGGCGTTCACATGATTATGGGATGGGGCACCACACGTGTTGCGGTTCCATTAACCTTCTAGTAAACACGAAAATGAAATTACGAAAGAGCCTTAAAAAGGCTCTTTTTTGTTTTACTCTTTCCACCCCTTCGGCCCAACTTTCCATAAGCATATCCCTTCTGCAGCTCCTGGTAGAAATGGAGAATATGCCCGATATGGGTATAAGTTCGTGTGCGGTGGTAGTCTGCATGTACTAAGAATTACTCTGGCAACTCGAAGGCGTTTTCAAAATCCTCTTGGGTAATTACGTATTCAAAAGTGTTTGGAGAAACCTCGTTGAAATCTGATTTAACACCAGTTAACGGGGAATTCTCAAAACAAAATTCATTGGCGTTCGGTCTGCTTACACAAATGTAACCTCTACCATTCTCAAACCTAACAAAAATAGAGTCCGCACCACAATTTGCTCCACCAAAACTAGGAGCTAAAGTTTCACAGTAAATGCCCCTTTCTCCTGGCATCAATGAATAATTATATACTTCTTCATTTGAAGAGTTGTATCCCATAATTTTTAAAGAAACAGTTGATTCGTTTCTGTAGGCACTTTTGAATTTAATATCATCCTCTTCATCCGTACAACTCCATGTCAACATAAAAATGACAATTACCGACATGAAAATATTGTTAATTACAAACTTCATCGCGTTTCTTTTAATTTTAAACAACATTGAACGATTTTTTAATCACATGTCTGTGGATTGATTAAAGCTTGGTTCATATACGTAAACAAGGTGTTCAATTCTGATGTTGTAACCCCGTTTGGTCTAGTTGTATTGAGTTTAATGCGCCAGGTATTAGGTGACCGACTACCTTTAAGGGCAGTTTGAATCCGGTTCAAGGTGTACCCGTTTACCTCATCAACAGGAAAATTATCGTCAATATCATTTTGATTGTTATTATCAACCAAATCTTCGACTATAGGGGTGTACTCATTAAATTGAGTTGCTCTCCGCTCTTGCCTCCATCCGTTCCATCTTGCTGAACTTTCGCTAACATCCCTTGGCTCGGTTGACCTATAAGAGTTCGTTATCCCAAAATACCTATCATTGGTCACAATGGTCTCGACCCCTTCGGCCCAGCTTTCCATAAGCATATCCCTTCTGCAGCTCCTAGCCGCAATGGAAAATATACCTGGGTCAAGTTCTGTATGCCCGGCATGGGTAAGTTCATAAGCCATCGCAGTCTGCATGTACCAGGCATTACTCCGGCAACTGGAAGGCGTTTTCAAAGTCTTCTTGAGTAATAAAAAATTCATAGGTACTTCCTGATTTTTGAAATCCACCATTTGGCAAAAGAGGATTTCTCGTACTAGAAAAATTGAAATCTCCTGAATTGGTATCGGTTGAGATGTAACCTCTATTATTACTGAATTTAAACGCTATAGAATCAATACCACAATAAGCGATAAAAATACCTCTGAAGTTTTCATCAACATAGCTGCAAGATGGACTGTTTTCGTTAGGACTCAAATCAGCATTAAAAACAATTTTCGCCTGATGATATGCTTCAACTTCTAGCAATTCTGTACTAGCGTTTTTAACACGTACATTAAAACTACTTTCATTAGGCTCATCGGTGCATGATAACAATAGAACTATCATGAAGTAAATCATGTATATTAATCGCATTTATTGGGATTATTGTTGTTCAGTACTCCCCGCATATAATCAAAGAGTTCTTTCAAATGTTGTTCACTCGAATTATGGTAATAGTTTCGAAGGTTTCTTTCCCAACAATCTACGGTTCTGCAATTATTCAACGCGTTTTGAACTTGTTGTAAGGTATAATTCCTAACTCTATCCCTAGGAGGTCTTGGATTAAGATATGCATACTCAATGGATTGATTATAATTATCAACCAAATCAGTAACTATTGGTGTGTATTCGTTCATTTCAAAAACCCTGTCTCGTTGCCTTAGAAAATTCCATCCGATATCATCATTACCGTCATCGAAGTATGAAGAGCTCAAATTCCTGTACCTATCATTGGTCACAATCGTCTCCACCCCCTCGGCCCAGCTTTCCATAAGCATATTCCGTCTGCAGCTTCTGGCCGCAATGGAAAAGATACCTGGGTCAAGCTCTCTATGCCCGGCATGCGTAAGTTCATGAACCGTAGTGGCGTAAATACCATCACTACCGCGATATCTCCCATTACGTATTCGGGTAACGCGTATATCTGAGGCAAATACGAATACGGCAGGCCTGTGTTGCGAGCTTACATCCCTATTGTACTTCGCGCTTATAGTACAGTAGCGTGGCCTTCGCAATTGGTATCGCGGTACCACTCTTGTGTAGTAGTCATAGGCCGCATTGTGTACCAGCGCATAAAACTGGCTTCTGCCGTAAGAAAAATGCTGGTTCCAAGGTCTTCTTTTGTACTTTCGGGTACCCCGGTGTTTGGCTGGAACAAAAATAGAACCTGCCATCACACGAAATCTAAAGGAGCTATTGAAATGTACGGCATATTTTACTCGCTTAGTTCGGGTTCTGCTTGTTCTAAAATCGCCATTGCTGTTGGTACGTGCCCTGCGAATGACCAATAAGCCCCATTTTCGAACCTTCACTTCGGCTCCAGCTACCCCGACTCTTCGGTTAATGGCATCTTCTTGTACTGTTATGCGCCCACTGGGCCTCCACTTTCTTCGACTGGTCAGTTCTTCTTGTTGCAACATCTCGTCCACAGAGACCAAATCAAGGATAAGTTCTTTTTGTGCAAAACCCAGTTGTTCGGCCTCGGTATAACTGTATCGCGTCAAAGTGGAGTCATTGGGAAGGTAAAATCGCAGTACGGCCAGTTCATCTTCATCCAGGTTGTTGGTAAGTTTCAAAGCTTCCAATTCTAGATACTCAAAAATTTTGCCGCTATTGTCTGCCGTAAGGAGGTCCTTGGTGGTTTTGTTGTAGGGTTGTTTCACAGCGATTTCCCCTTCTTCCAAAGCTTCTTTAGTATCTTCTGGGGCAAAATAGAACTCGTCCAAACGTTCACTCTGGATATTTTCGGGGATGGTATGGTCGTAAGGAACCACGGCATAAAGATAAAAAGAGGCGTCAGATTCCTCGTCGGTTTCAAGCGAAGGGTCGTCATAAAAATCGCCATCTTCTTCAATCTCGTAATGCAAGGGTACGGTAGACACCTGGAGAATAGTGTCTTGAAGAATCAGCTCGTGTTCTACGCTATCTTTAGGCAAAAAACGATAGTAATAGTGGGAAGGAACTACTTTTATTTCATTATCGGTTTTAAAGATTTTGGACAGCCTACTGTTTTTGGACTTGCCTTTAATATTAATTCGCAAATTGTTAAGGGCGACTTTCATGTTAGCAGTGGTATAAGGAATGTCAAGTTCTTCGCCGAGAACGATAGGTTTCGCCTCTAAGTCCTCCATTTGTTTTTCAGAAATTTCATTTGCATCTTCCTCTTTTAGGCAGGCTTGAAACAGCAACGAAAGTATTACCACTAGCAGCAGTTTGCGATTTCCAATTGACCTCATATGTTTGGGTATTTGAGTTACCAAGCAATAGAGGTCGATAGGCTCTTGGTGTCAATTTCAATAATTGAAAGTAATTTCTTTCAAATTATTTAAGAAAAACACGTGCAATTGATGAATGATGGTTTAGAATTGACGGATGGTCGTTTTTAGACAATACTTCAAGGCAGGGAATCTATACCCACTTACCGTGTAATCTGGAAATCAAGGTGTTATCGGAGCTTGACCTATTTTATCTGCTTACCCCCCAAAAAAACTTGCTCGGCTTCAAGGTTCGGAATCTTTTCTGCAGCCACCGTCATGATGTCTTCACTTAAAATGACAAAATCGGCTACTTTCCCTACCTCAATACTTCCTTTTTCATTTTCCTCGAAGCCAGAATGCGCTGCCCAAATGGTCATTCCGCGTAACGCTTCTTCCCGTGATAAAGCATCTTTCATTTGAAAACCGCCTTCGGGATAATCCTCAAGGTCCTTTCGGGCAACTGCTGCGTAAAAGGTTAGAAAAGGACTAACTTTTTCCACTGGGAAATCCGTTCCCAACGCGACGGTACCTGCTTTATCCAACAAGGTTTTAAAAGCATAGGCGCCATGCATGCGTTCCTCCCCTATTCGGTCTTCGGCCCAGTACATATCGCTTGTGGCGTGGGTGGGTTGTACAGAGGGAATGATGCCTTTTTCGAAGTAATCAAAATCAATGGGCGAAACGATTTGGGCATGTTCAATGCGCCATCTTCTATCGGATTGTCCTTCGAGCGCTTTTTCATACGCGCGCAAAACCACAATGTTGGCGGAGTCGCCAATGGCGTGGGTATTCATTTGATAATCAGTTTTTACAATACGCTGTGCCAGGGCTTCCATTTCATCGGCAGGTGTAATCATAGCCCCAAAATGCCCTTCCTTATCCGAATACGGCTCTTTTAGGGTCGCACCTCTTGAGCCCAATGCCCCATCTCCATATACTTTCACGGAACGTACATTCAATTTGTTGGTTTTGATGATGCCTTTATTTAGAAAATAGTCCAAGTTTTCAGGCGTATTGCTCACCATCGTGTACATTCGAATCTGCAGGGCATCTGCTTGCTGCAGACTATCAATCAATTCAATGACATTTCGATGCAATCCCGCATCGTGTACTGTAGTCAATCCGTAATCCAAACAAATGGAATCTGCTTGTTGTAAGGCGATGATTTGGGTTTCTTTAGTGGGTTTCGGCATTACCGCATCTACCAATCCCATGGGAGCATCTACCAAAATACCAGTAGCACTACCATCTTCAGCTCTAACGATTTCACCACCTTCTATTTGCGTTTCCTTGGTGATTCCAGCCATATCAAGCGCTTTTTGATTGACTTGATAGGCATGGCCATCCACCCGTTCCAACACTACTGGAATGTCAGGAAAATGCTCATCCAATTGCGCCTTGCTTGGAAAGTCCTTAACCTCCCAATCATTTTGGTCCCACCCCCTGCCGCGGACCACATTGGAAGGATTTTTTTCATGAAAAGCGAGAACCCTTTCGACCACTTCTGCATAGCTCTTCGTACCCACTAAATCTACCACCTGCTGATTCAAGCCTAAACCGTAAAAATGACAATGCGCATCAATCAAGCCAGGAACAATGGTTTTCCCTTTAGCATCTATCTGGCTTTTTGCCATAAACCGTTCAGTCAAATCCCCGTCTTCGGAAACGGCAACAAATTTTCCATCCTTTATGGCCAAACTAGACGCTTTGGAAAAGCCTTCATCCACGGTGTAAATATTCGCATTGTGGACAATAAGGTCAACCTCTTCTTTAGGATTACAGGCAATAAGGACTAGGAATAAAAAAGAAAGAAGCGTAGTGGTTTTCATGCTAGAGGATTTTCCTCAAATGTAAGAAAACCAGATGGGTCTTAATTATCCTCAAATTGGGTCATCACAAATTCAACACGACGGTTTTTTTGTCGGGCCTTTTCGGTTTGGGTGCTGTCCAGCGGTTTTTGGTTGCCATATCCCTTGGAAGTAATACGGTCCTTATCCAATCCCAATTGAACCAGATATTTTACCACTGCTTTTGCTCTTCGATGGGATAGTACATGATTGTACTCATCTGAGCCTTGGTCATCGGTATGACCGCTGATATCCACTTTGAGTTTCGGATGCTTTTCAAGGTAACCGTATACGGCTCGGAGATTTTCTTTGGCTTTGTTTCCCAGGTTGGCTCGGTCAAAATCAAAGTTGACATGGTCTAAGATGTAGCTTTGGTTCGGCCGATATTCAGGACCTAAATATTCCAATGAAACGGTATCAATATAATAATAGGCGTAACCATCTTCTTTTGACGCTTTGGTGTTCTGCGGCAAATATTTGGTGGCGCCGTTACTTTTAAAATTCCCAAGAATAAGATGTGATTCAAATCCTTTGGCGACAAGTGTTAGTTCTACGGCTATCCATTCTTTTTTCTCTTTGTAAAATCCTTTGGCGGAGAAAGGTTTTGGACGGGTAGTTTTCGTTTCTTGAGAAGACAACAAAACATTGGATAAGTGCCTTTTTGTATGCACGGAAAGTGGACGCTCTGAAAAAGCCGCTCCAAAATCAAGTACGGCGCCATCGGATTTCTCGGAAAGACTGATGTATGCGGTTAACTGATACCGGTGTCCCCGTTGTAATGGTTCATGCAAGGGTACTTGAATGTATTCCCGATAATCTTTTGGGGCATAAAGATAGAGTCCCGCGTAACCGTCACCTTCCTGAGAAGCCTGTTTGCCCTTAAAATTCATCGGGATTCCCAACTTGGTCTTACTACAAACGTTAAAATAGTCTGTTGTGCCCAAAGTAGGGGCATTCCAGTAAGAGACATCGTTGTTGAGATTGCTCATTTTTACGGGGCACTCCGCAAAGTCTTCAAAGCCACCATTCAATACGAGATTTTGTCCGTGTAGTGTGGTGAGGTTGAACACGAAAAGAAGCGCGAATGAGATATATAGGAATCGTAATCGCATGATTTCCAATAACATTGGCCAATTCAAGGTACTATAAAACCTTGAATTTTGTATCACTTATAACGGTTTTCGCTCTTTTATATTGCGTATTTACCTACATGTCGAATTTGTAGGACACCCCAGCAAGGGCTTGAAAACCTTGAACCCTAAAGTTGGCCCAACGTTGGTAATCGTTGTTGGCAAGGTTTGAGGCTTTAACAAAAATGGTCAGTTGTTCGTTGAAGCGGTACCCCGCTTGTAGGTTGGCATCAAAAAAGGAGTCAAGTGAAATAATGGTTGCTGGAAACTCTGAGGGCGTAGCGTTCGCGATAGCTTGTGCTTCCAAATCTTCCCTTTCGCCGACATAGAATAAGTTTCCGCCGAAAAACCAGTTTTCATCAATCTGATAATCCATGAACAAATACCCTTTGATGTTCGGTAGGTTCCAAGCAGGATTATCGGTTTCTGTATCGTAATTGTAAAACTCGATATTCATCCCAAGGGTAAAGTTGCGATTGATGTCCAAATTCAATTCTCCAAAAAAGCCAAGGGTTTTGATATCATCATAAAACACTTGAAAGGAATTCCCTAAAAAGTATCCATTATCATCAGTACGCAA
>JBCBPD010000098.1:0-14463 GCA_039820925.1 Bacteroidota bacterium
CCTTTATTTTCTGAAATAAAGGGAGTCACTTTGGACAAACCGCTCCTATCCCTCTTGAATACGGAGGAACGCAAAGAAGCTATTTTGTTCGGAGAAGGTATTTGGCGTTGGCGGGCTATGGAATACAGGCTTAACCGAAATTTTCAAGCATTCGATGATTTTGTGGGCAAGCTTATCTTATATCTCAATACCAATGACCGTAAAGACCGATTGGAAGTAAACTACAATCGGATTTTGGATGGTACCACTCCTTTGAAAATAACCGCTTCCTATTTTGATGAAAGCTTCGTTTTTGATGGCAATGCCCAGTTGCAAATTTCACTGAAGCGAAGAAATTCAAACTTTGAAAGACAAGCACCGATGCTTTTAAAAGGAAATTATTTCGAAACCGATTTGAGTGATTTGGAAGAGGGGGTTTATGATTTCACTATTGCGGTCAACGACGAAAATACTAAGCGTTCCGGTTCTTTCAAGATTCTGAAGAACAATCCTGAACTATTGGTACAAGCTACGGATTACAAAAAATTGACCCGACTTTCCAACAAGACTGGTGGAGAAGCTTTCTATCCGAATGCGTTGGACCAAATTATTGAGCGATTAAGTGAAGATGACAGCTTTACCCCAATTCAAAAAAGCAGACAAAATATAGTATCTTTAATAGACTTTGAAATTCTGTTGGCCCTCATGGTGTTATGTCTTGCTTTGGAGTGGTTCATCAGAAAATATAACGGACTAATTTAAACGTGAATACGAATGGATAGATTACCAAAAATCGGATTACCCATTATCATAGGCGTAATTCTAACAATAGTACTGATATCAAAATCAGCAGTAACCATAGGCTCCGGTGAGGCTGGGGTCTTGTATAAAACTTTTGGAGACGGTGTGGTTACCGATAAACCCCCATTGGGAGAAGGTTTTCACTTGGTAGCCCCTTGGAATAGGGTGTACATTTACGAAGTGAGACAGCAGGCCATCAGCGATAAAATGGCTGTACTTTCGGTAAATGGTTTGGAAATCAATGTAGATGGTACGGTATGGTACCAACCCGAAGTAGTAAACTTAGGGAAATTGCACCAAGAAAAAGGCGAAGATTATGTGAACCGTATTTTGGGTCCGGCCATTAGCGCAGCGGCTAGGGAAGTAGTTGGGCGTTACACGCCTGAGCAGCTGTATTCCAGCAAACGGGATATCATTCAAAATGAAATTTTGGAAGAAACCCGTAAAGGTGTGGAAGGTCAATATCTTGTAATAAACCGCGTTTTGGTTCGTGATGTTACCCTCCCTCCAACCATCAAAGAAGCGATTGAGCGAAAATTAAAGCAAGAACAGGAGTCCTTGGAATATGAATTCCGATTGGTTACGGCCCAAAAAGAGGCAGAGCGTCAGCGTATTGAAGCCCAGGGTAAAGCGGATGCGAATAAAATCCTTAGTGCTTCCTTAACGGATAAAATTCTTCAAGACAAGGGCATTGAAGCAACGCTCAAACTTTCTGAATCTCCAAATGCAAAAGTTGTCGTGGTAGGTTCAGGGGATGACGGCCTTCCCTTAATTTTAGGAAATAACTAAAGAAAAGTTTTTCATAAAAAAAATATGTTCTAATTTTACGTCGTAATGAAAAGAACAACTTCACATCATCATTTTTACTCTTGCGCTCAAGCGAGGTAGAGATGTATGCTTGTGATTGACACAAAATATATTAACCCGTTTGAGAAATCAAACGGGTTTTGTTTTTGAACCCGTTGGGTTTCCAAACCTATTTGAAAACAAATGACCAAAATTCGAATTGCTGTTCAAAAGAGCGGACGTTTAAACGAAGACTCTCTCAAAATTCTAAAAGATGCAGGAGTCTCCATTGACAACGGTAAAGACCAACTGAAAGCAACGGCGCGTAATTTTCCGCTTGAAGTGTTTTATCTGCGAAACGGGGATATTCCCCAATACCTGCGGGATGGTGTAGTGGATATTGCGATTATTGGAGAGAATGTTTTGATTGAAAAAGGAAAGGACATCAGCATTGCGCAGCGCCTAAACTTTTCAAAATGTCGGGTTTCTCTGGCGGTCCCAAAATCCATGGAATACAATTCTGTGAAAGATTTTGAAGGGAAACGTATTGCTACTTCCTACCCGAATACCGTGAAGGATTACTTTGCGCTAAAAGGCATCAATGCCGATTTGCACATCATTAATGGTTCTGTAGAAATCGCCCCTAACATTGGTTTGGCGGACGGTATTTGTGATATTGTTTCCAGTGGCAGTACGCTTTTCAAAAACAATTTGAAAGAAGTGGAAGTCATCTTAAAAAGTGAAGCGGTATTGGCGGTTTCTCCTAAGATTTCTTCCGAACGAAGCATAATTCTGGAAAAACTGCTTTTCCGACTCAAGTCAGTGCTGGAAGCAAGGCACAACAAATATGTATTGTTGAATGCGCCAAATGACAAATTAGATGCCATTTTGGATTTGCTACCAGGGATGCGCAGTCCAACGGTATTGCCATTGGCTGAAGAAGGTTGGAGCTCGGTCCATACTGTAATTCAACAGGATACCTTTTGGGAAGTAATAGATGAACTCAAGGTAAATGGCGCGGAAGGAATTTTGGTATGTCCTATCGAAAAAATGGTACGGTAATGCAACAGATTCGTTTTCCAAAATCTGAAGATTGGTCTGAAATTCTGAAACGTCCGACCAAAACCGTTGATGAAATCGAAGGTGTAGTTGAAACCGTTTTTGAAGCGGTAAGAGAATCTGGGGATGCGGCCCTTCGGAAGTATACGGCCCAATTCGATAAGGTTGAGCTTTCAACGTTTAGCGTATCTGAGCAAGAAATCCAGGGGGCCATCGCGAAGGTACCCGAAGCACTGAAAAACGCGATAACTACTGCAAAAAAGAATATCGAAGTCTTTCACACGGCACAAAAAACAGATAAAGTTGAAGTAGAAACCATGCCAGGTGTACGCTGCTGGCAAGAAAAGCGTCCTATTCAAAAAGTAGGATTGTACATTCCAGGAGGCACCGCTCCGTTGTTTTCTACGATTTTGATGTTGGCCGTCCCCGCTAAAATTGCTGGTTGTGAACAGATTGTGCTTTGTACACCGCCAGATAGTAATGGAGAGATTAATCCTGCGATAATGTTTACTGCCCAATTGTGCGGGGTAGATGCGATTTTTAAAGTAGGAGGGATTCAAGCGGTTGGCGCAATGACTTTCGGCACGGAATCTATTCCTTCAGTGTACAAGATTTTCGGTCCCGGGAACCAATACGTAACGGTGGCGAAGCAAATGGCCACGAAGTTTGGTGTCTCCATAGACATGCCCGCGGGTCCCAGTGAGCTTTTGGTGGTGGCGGATGATTCTGCGAATCCAGCTTTTGTTGCCTCCGACTTGTTGAGTCAAGCTGAACATGGGGTGGACAGTCAAGTGATTTTGGTTACGACCTCACAGAACGTACTGGAAGAAGTTAGCAAAGAAATCCAAGAACAATTGGAAGCCTTACCGAGAAAGGATATCGCTGCGCAAGCCATTGCCAATAGTAAATCCATTCTCGTGAATTCTGACGAAGTAGCGCTTGAACTCATCAATTTTTATGGTCCGGAGCACTATATCGTTTGTGTTGAAAACGAGGATTTTTATGTAAACAATACGCAGAATGCAGGCTCTGTTTTTATAGGGAATTATACTCCGGAAAGTGCTGGGGATTATGCTTCAGGCACCAACCACACGCTACCTACCAATGGTTATGCAAAGCAATACAGCGGTGTGAACCTCGACAGTTTTACCAAAAGCATGACGTTCCAAAAGTTGACAAAAGAGGGGATTCAAAATCTGGGAGAAACCATAGAGCTTATGGCACAAGCGGAAGGATTGCAGGCGCATAAAAATGCGGTAACCTTACGTTTAAAATCATTGGAGGACTCGTAATGGAAATGAAAAAAATGTTCGACATAGCGAATCTTATCAGGCCTTCGGTAAAAGCCCTAAAGCCGTATTCATCAGCGAGAGATGAATATGTTTCCGATGGTTCGGAGATGATTTTTTTGGATGCCAATGAGAATCCATATCCCAATGGGGTAAACCGGTATCCCGACCCATACCAGCGGGGTTTGAAAGAGAAGCTTTCAGAAATCAAAGGGGTTCCGGCCAACAATATGGTCCTGGGAAATGGGAGTGACGAAGTTTTAGACTTGTTGTTTCGGGCATTTTGTGAACCCAATGTAGACAATGTAATTACGTTGCCTCCCACCTACGGAATGTATAAGGTTTTGGCTGGTGTCAATGCCATTGAAAATCGTGAGGTATTGTTGACCGACGAATTTCAGCCGGATGTAAAAAGCATTTTCAATACGGTTGATGCAAATTCCAAGTTGTTGTTTTTATGTTCGCCCAATAATCCTACCGGGAATGCTTTTGGGACTGGTTTGATTAAACAGCTTTTGGAAGGGTTCGAAGGCTTGGTGGTGATTGATGAAGCCTATATCGATTTTGCCGAGACAGAAAGTTGGTTAAAAGTGCTTAACGAATACCCGAATTTGGTAGTCACGCAAACCCTTTCCAAGGCATATGGTATGGCAGGAATCCGTTTGGGAATTTGTTATGCTTCGGAAGAAATCGTTACCATTCTCAATCGAATAAAGCCACCGTACAACGTAAATGAGTTGACCCAACAGCGGGCTTTAGAGCTACTAGAAAAACAAGAACTTGTTGAGAAAGAAGTATCACAAATACTACAACAGAAAACAGTACTTGCTAAGACGTTGGAGACGTTATCCTTTGTAAAAGAAGTATACGATACGGAAACCAATTTCATTCTGGCGAAGGTGGACGATGCCAACAAAAGATACCAACAGTTGCTGGACCAAAAGGTTGTCGTTCGGAACAGGAGCACACAGCCCTTATGTGAGAACACGTTGCGCTTTACAGTAGGCACTGAATCTGAAAACACTATACTGATTTCACTCTTAAAACAGATGGACTAATGGCGAAAAAAGTATTATTCATAGACCGTGATGGCACCCTAATCAAGGAAACTGTTGATGAGCAAATCGATGCTTTTGACAAAATGATTTTTTATCCTAAGGTGTTCTCTTTTTTAAGTCGAATTGCCAAGGAATTGGATTATGAATTGGTGATGATAACCAACCAAGATGGTTTAGGCACTGATGTTTTTCCTGAGGATACGTTTTGGCCCGTCCATGATTTCATAATGAAATCTTTTGAAAATGAAGGAGTGGTTTTTGATGCCGTGTATATTGACAAAACCTTTCCAGAGGATAATAGGGATACCCGTAAACCAGGGACCGGACTACTTACTTCATATTTCTCTGATGACTATGACCTGGCAAATTCATTCGTGATTGGGGACCGCCTTACTGATATGGAACTGGCAAAAAACCTTGGTGCAAAAGGGATTTTCATCGATGACGAAACCAATTTGGGAACAAAGGAAATTACGGTCAATCAATCAGAACTACAGGATTTTATTGCATTGGAAAGTAATGACTGGGAAAAAATTTACGAATTCCTAAAAGTTGAACGAAGAATTGCCAGCATCATTCGAAAAACCAACGAAACGGATATTGCCATTACCGTGAATCTAGACGGAACCGGCAAGAGCAAAATTCAAACCGGATTGGCGTTTTTCGACCATATGTTGGACCAACTCTCTCGACACGGTCAAATGGATTTGGATATTACCGTGAAAGGAGATTTGGAAGTGGATGAACATCACACCATTGAAGATACGGCTATTGCACTAGGAGAAGTATTCGCAAAAGCTCTAGGGTCCAAACTAGGAATGGAACGCTATGGGTTTTCATTACCCATGGATGATTGTTTGGCACAAGTAGCGCTAGATTTTGGCGGTAGAAATTGGCTGGTTTGGGAAGCAGAATTCAATCGCGAGAAAGTAGGGGATATGCCCACGGAAATGTTCATACATTTTTTTAAATCCTTTAGTGATGGGGCGAAAGCCAATTTGAATATTAAAGCGGAAGGAACCAACGAGCATCACAAAATAGAAGCGATTTTTAAAGCTTTTGCGAAGGCCATTAAAATGGCGGTAAAGCGCGATGTAAACAAAATGGTACTCCCTTCAACCAAAGGCATTCTCTGATGGATATACAAATTATCGATTATGGCGCGGGCAATATCCAAAGTATCAAATTTGCGATTCAACGGCTCGGATATGAAGCCCAATTGAGTAGTGACATCAACGAAATCTGGAAAGCAGATAAGGTCATTTTTCCTGGTGTTGGAGAAGCAAGTTCTGCCATGCGAAAATTGAAAGAAAGTGGTCTCGACAGTTATATTCCCAAGTTGCAACAGCCGGTTTTGGGCATTTGTTTGGGCATGCAGCTTATGTGTAATTATTCCGAAGAAGGTGAAACCAAAGGTTTGGGTATTTTCGATGTGGACGTAGTGAAGTTTGGAAGTGACTTAAAAGTGCCCCAGATTGGATGGAATGGCATTTCCAACTTGAAATCACCACTTTTCCAAAATGTTCCAGACCAAAGTTTCATTTATTTAGTGCACAGTTTTTATGCACCCTTAACGGAAGACACCATTGCCACCTCAGAATATGGACTCGAATATAGCGCAGCCCTACACCGCGAAAATTTCTATGGAACGCAATTTCACCCAGAGAAAAGCAGTGATGCGGGAGAACAAATCCTGAAAAACTTTCTGATGTTATGAGTTCAGAAGCCATCACCATACAAACCGATTTTGAACGAATGGACTTGAATTTGATTCATGATTACCTCTCGAATCAGTCGTATTGGGCCAAAGGAAGGTCTAAGTCAGATGTTGAAAAGTCTATGCAAAATTCGCTCTGTTTTGCGGCTTTTACCAACGAAAATCGGCAAGTAGGTTTTGCAAGAGTCGCTACGGACTATGTTGTTTTCGGGTGGATTATGGACGTATTTGTCATTCCAGAATTTCAAGGCCAAGGTATTGGTAAACAGCTAATAGAGGCTATTATGCAATATCCATCCCTTAAAGACATAAATGGATTGGGGCTACGAACGAATGACGCACATACGTTGTATCAAAAATTTGGTTTTGCTCCAATTTCAGATGTAGACACATGGATGTTTAAAAGCGGTAAACCATGAGAATTATTCCTGCTATTGACATTATCGAAGGTAAATGCGTTCGGCTTTCCAAAGGCGATTATAGTACCAAAAAAGTGTACAATGAAAATCCGCTGGAAGTAGCCAAGCAGTTTGAAGATTGTGGGGTAAAATACCTGCATTTGGTAGACTTGGATGGCGCTAAATCCAGGCATATTGTCAACTATCCTGTCTTGGAGAAAATCGCAGGACAAACGAATTTGAAAATCGACTTTGGAGGCGGTTTGAAAACCGATGAAGACCTTAAAATTGCTTTCGAGTCGGGGGCACAACAAATTACCGGAGGTAGTATTGCCGTCAAGGACCCAGATGTTTTCTTGAATTGGTTGCGGCAGTATGGGCCTGAAAAAATCATTCTCGGTGCGGACGTCAAAAATGGCACTATTGCCATATCGGGATGGTTGGAGGAATCAGAGCAGCTGTTGAATCCGTTCGTGAAACGATATCAGTCCAAAGGAATTCGATACGTCATTTGTACGGATGTGAGCAAAGACGGAATGTTACAAGGTCCCTCTTTTGATGTGTATAAAGAACTATTGGATTCCACCCAAAAAACCCAAACGCAAATTACCAATAGTGGTGTTATGGATGAAACGGTTACTGGAATTCATCTAATTGCCAGTGGAGGCATCAGTGGTATTTCCGATTTGGAGAGCTTAGAGAAGATTGGATGTGAAGGAGCTATTTTGGGTAAGGCCATTTATGAAGAACGCATTTCGCTGAAAGACTTGGAAAACTATATTTTAAAGCATGGAGCCTGAGCGAAACTTTCAACTGGAATTTGTAAAGCAATGCCACTACCGCATGGATGAAAGTTTGCGAATGGTACAACGCTCGTTTGAAAATCTTTCAGAAGAAATGATTTGGCAAAAACCAAATGCAGTGTCCAACAGTATAGGCAACCTGATATTACATCTTTGTGGTAACATTACCCAATACGGAATTGCCTCCCTAAAAGGTAAAGCGGATGAAAGGGATAGGGATTCCGAATTTAACACGGAAGGTGGGTTTAACAAAAGCATGCTCCTTTCAAGACTAGGCGATACGGTAAAAACAGCCAAAGAATCTTTTGAACAGCTTCCTTCTTTGGGGTTCTTGGAAGAAAAAGGTGTGCAAGGATTTCACTTTTCGGGAATTGGTCGCATGCTGCATGTGGTCGAACATTTTTCGTATCACACAGGTCAAATTGCCTTATGGACCAAGATTTTGACCGAAAAAGACTTGGGTTTTTATGAAGATTTTGATTTGAACCAAAAAAATGAATCGTAACCTATGCTGACCAAAAGAATCATACCCTGTTTGGATATAAAGGACGGAAGAACAGTAAAGGGAGTGAACTTCGTTAACCTACGTGACGCAGGCGACCCGGTGGAGCTTGCCTCAGCTTATGCGCTAAAGGGCGCGGACGAATTGGTGTTTTTGGATATCTCCGCTACCGAGGAGAAACGAAAAACGCTAGCGGACCTCGTATATCGCGTAGCAGAGAAAATAAACATTCCGTTCACGGTTGGTGGCGGCATTCGTTCTAGTGAAGATGTGGACATTTTGCTCAAGAATGGAGCCGACAAGATTTCAATCAATTCATCAGCGGTAAAGAACCCCGGACTCATCAATGAGTTAGTTGCCAAATTTGGCTCGCAGTGTATTGTGGTTGCAATTGATGCCAAACAGATTGATGGTCAGTGGAAAGTACATTTGGTTGGCGGAAAGGTGCCTACCGAACTGGATTTGTTTGATTGGGCCAAAGAAGTGGAGGAAAGAGGCGCTGGTGAGATTTTGTTCACCTCAATGGACCATGATGGCACCAAAAATGGCTTTGCCAATATTGCCTTACAAAAACTATCGCGAATGCTATCGATTCCCATCATTGCTTCAGGAGGGGCGGGGGAGATAATCCATTTTACTGATACCTTCCAATTGGGTGAAGCAGATGCTGCCTTGGCTGCAAGTGTATTTCATTTTGAGGAAATTGATATAAACGATTTAAAAAGAAACTTAAAACAACAGGGGATTCCTGTAAGATTATAACATATGGAAGTAAACTTTGATAAATCCCCTGACAATTTGGTTCCCGCCATCGTTCAGGATGCTATAACCAAGAACGTATTGATGTTGGGTTATATGAATAAAGAAGCCCTTCAAAAAACATTGGATACCGAAAAGGTTACTTTTTTCAGTCGGTCAAAGCAACGCTTATGGACCAAGGGAGAAACGAGCGGTAATTTCTTGAAATTGATAGACATAAAGGTAGATTGTGACAAAGATGCCCTACTGGTTCGAGCAAATCCCGATGGTCCAACCTGCCATACCGGGACGGATACCTGTTGGCATGAAGTCAATACGACTTCCTATGGATTCTTATCCCAGCTAGAAAATGTAATTCAAGACCGAAAGGAAAACCAGGACGTTCAAAAAAGCTACGTCGCTTCACTCTTCCAAAAAGGCATCAACAAAATTGCACAGAAAGTAGGAGAGGAAGCTGTGGAAACAGTGATTGAGGCTAAGGATGACAATGATGAGTTGTTTTTGAATGAAAGTGCAGATTTGTTATTCCACTACCTTATTCTGTTGAACGCAAAGGGCTTTCAACTTGACGATATTGTAGAGGTTTTGGAAAACCGTCATAAGTGATGCTCACCACCACACCACAAAACACTTATCGTAATTTCCTTCGGAATGTCGAATCCAAAGCATTGGAGCATTTTTCTTTAGTAAGCGAATGTTTACTTCCATTAACATGTCAAAATGGGAAATCCAAGAAACGGATTCATTCGGCCGTAACACCCATTCCTTTTTGAAAGGGATATAATATTGAAAATGGGCAAAGGAAGCTTGTTCCAAGGTTTCAAGTCTCAACCAGTAGCCGACAATACACTTTTTATGCAAGGGTCTAATATTGATGTTGGGCATTTCAAAAGGCACAAAAAGCTGGGCTTTAAAACACACTTGCTGGGATAACGAGTTCAAATTTAAGTTTAGTGCCTCCAATTGGGCCAATACGTCTGGCCGATGTAGCAGTGGAAATTGCGCCGTTTTCATTTTATCCAATTTGGTAAAGAACATATCCCGTCGGTTGGGACCAAGCAGTCTGTGAATCGGTTCCGAAATGGACGGGTCAATTACGTAGAATTTATAAGTGAGTTCTACATGTACAATTTCATTTTTGGCAACATCTTTTAAGATAAAGTCGATTTCACCCACCGTGGTCTTCCCTTCCAAAACAGGAATATTCTTCAATACCACTTCATAGGCCTCCGATTGTTGAATCAAATGTTTAAAAACATATTCCATTTGATGTCCCAATCGTAATCCTTCAGGGATGTCCACGGGAGTGTTTTGTTCGATTGCACAGTCCGGAAAGACAAACTGTTTCATGCCAAACTGACTTCCTTTCCAAAGCGGAGGAGTATTGTAAAACCCTTGAATTTGCCCATATGACATAAGGCGTTAAGTTTTTTTAAAATCGAAAACCAATCCGACGAAATGTGCTATTTTTATGTAATGGCTATGAATTTAAGAAAAGGGTTTCGATTCACTACGTACGAAGCCCCAGAACAAACCCCGTTCGAACGTCTTTTCGAGATTTTTCAAGAGTTGGTTACGCACACTTCAGGAGATGTGGAGGAAGCCTTGGATTGGTTGCGGCAATTGGACCAAGAGTATCAACTTACGGATGAGGATTATACCATTGACGACTTTATCGAAGATTTAAAAGCAAAGGGGTATATCCGTGAAGAATTTGACCCCGAGGAGGGTGAAGAAGGGGAGGAAGGCGATGGGAATCCTGGTCTGGGGATTACCGCCAAATTGGAACGAGCCCTACGCCAACGCGCTTTAGACCAAATTTTTGGTAAAATGAAACGTCGCGGTTCCGGAAACCATAAAACAGGAAAACTAGGTAGCGGTGACGAACATACTGGAGAATTTCGGGAATATCGGTATGGAGATACTTTGGAGCGAATTTCGATGACGGAGAGTCTGAAAAACGCACAAATCAACCACGGGATGGATAACTTCATGCTGGACGAGGGGGATTTGATTGTTGAGGACACTCAGTACAAGGCGCAAATGAGCACGGTCTTGATGATTGATATCAGCCACAGCATGATTCTGTATGGCGAAGACCGCATAACACCGGCCAAAAAGGTCGCCATGGCACTGGCAGAGCTGATAACCACTCGTTATCCCAAAGACACCCTTGATATTTTGGTTTTCGGGAATGACGCTTGGCCGATACCGATAAAGGACTTGCCATATCTCAAAGTTGGTCCGTATCATACCAATACTGTTGCAGGCTTGCAGTTGGCAATGGACATGCTGCGTCGAAAACGAAATACCAATAAGCAGATTTTCATGATTACGGATGGTAAGCCTTCTTGTTTGAGGCTTCCTTCGGGAGAATATTATAAAAACAGCGTGGGCTTGGACGACTACATCGTGGAGAAATGCTATGCCATGGCCCAACAAGCCCGAAAATTACACATCCCTATCACCACTTTTATGATTGCGGAAGACCCTTATTTGATGCAATTTGTTCGGGAATTTACCCAAGCGAATAAAGGGAAAGCATTTTATACTGGGTTGAAAGGATTGGGTGAAATGATTTTCGAAGATTACGAACAGAATAGAAAAAAAAGAATTAAAGGATAAAGGTCATTATGAGTACAATAGACCACACGAAGATTACCACACTTGGCGAATTGAAAGGTTCAGGATACGAATCCAAGAACGTCAAAGACGAGTTGCGGGAGAACTTATTGGAAAAAATCGCAAACAATGTTGACACGTTTGAAGGCATTTGGGGATACGAACATACCGTTATTCCTGAATTGGAACGTGCGATATTGTCTCGACATAATATTAATTTGCTAGGTCTTAGAGGGCAGGCGAAAACCCGGTTGGCCCGGCAGATGGTGCAACTTTTGGATGAATGGATTCCAGTCGTGGAAGGCTCGGAAATTCATGACGACCCTTTGCAACCGCTTTCTCGTTATGCCAAAAATCTTATTGCTGAAAAAGGAGATGATACATCTATTGGTTGGTTACATCGGGAGGAACGCTTTTATGAAAAGTTAGCCACGCCAGACGTTACAGTGGCAGATTTGATAGGAGATGTTGACCCCATAAAAGCTGCGAACCTGAAACTTTCTTATGCGGACGATAGGGTGATTCATTTCGGTATGATACCGCGAGCAAACCGCTGTATTTTTGTCATCAATGAATTGCCTGACCTTCAAGCAAGAATTCAAGTAGCACTATTTAATATATTACAAGAGGGCGATATACAAATTCGCGGATTCAAACTGCGCCTTGCATTGGACATTCAGTTTGTGTTTACGGCAAATCCTGAAGACTACACCAATCGCGGTAGTATTGTGACGCCGCTTAAAGATAGAATAGGCTCTCAAATTTTGACTCACTACCCGGAAACAGTATCCATCGCCAAGAAAATCACACAACAAGAAGCACAGTTGGATGCACGTCAAGCGGATGGCATCCATGTACCAGAACTTGCGTTAGATTTGTTGGAGCAAATCAGTTTTGAAGCACGTAAAAGTGAGTATGTCGACGCAAAAAGCGGGGTTAGTGCCCGTATGAGCATTACCGCCTTTGAAAATCTGTTGAGTACTGCTGAACGTAGGAAACTCAAAACTTCGGACGCTGAAACTACCGTGCGTTTAAGTGATTTTATGGGGGTTATCCCTTCCATCACAGGTAAAATAGAGTTGGTATACGAAGGTGAGCAAGAAGGTGCAGGGTCTGTGGCTGAAATTTTGATTGAGGATGCGATTCAAACGGTATTTCCGACTTTGTTTCCAAAGATTTCCAAGTTGGAACGCAAGGAAGACACCAATCCTTATGACGAATTGACCCATTGGTTTTTTGAAGGGCAGGGTATGGAATTGCTCGATGACGATACGGATGCAGAATACCAAGACAAGTTAGATGGCATCGGACCTTTGGAGCGATTAATTCAAGAATACCAACCTGATATTCCAAAAGCAGACCGCCATTTTTTGAAGGAATTTTTGCTTTGGGGATTGGTATCGCACAAAAAATTGAGCAAGCAACGCTTTACGCAAGGCTATCAGTTTAAGGATTTGTACGGGAGCTATATTCGAGATTTATAGAGAGCCTCGAACCTCATTGTCGTTTAGCTTTTCTTGATTGAAGCTTCCCAAAAGTCTTCTACGGAAAGTAAATATTAAAATACTTAGTAAAATTACACCCAAGTAGACCACAAGGGACAGTGTCATGGATGGAAAAAAGGTTGTAGGTAGCAGTTCTTGCTGAATTTCGGATGCGAGGTTTAGGGATAAAATAGTGTCAAGTACTTTGTATCCGTAAACGACTAAAACCCCATAAACCACATATTCCAAATAGCGTAGCTGGGTGTCAGCGGCTGTATCATGCTTTACTTTGTTCCAAAGTCTAAACAGATACAAGGCTTGAAACACTGCTAGAAGTAGAAACAGATACCCATCAAGTTTTCCAAAGTAAAAGCGATTTGAAAAAGGACCATAGAAGTTGAACAACACCAAAACCGCCAATAAAATCAGCAGGGTTCGAATGAGCCGTATCAAAGTCACTACGTCAGAATGCGCTTTCAAGCCAAAGTGTTAAAGTTGTTCCTTCAACGAGATTTGGATTTGATTTAGTATTCTGATTTTGAATTTGTTGGGTAAGCCTAGAAACTTGAGGTGAAAGCTACTATTTTTTCAAGGGCATCACCTTGAAAAAGGTTAAACTACGCCATAACCATTCCAATGGGCCATACTTAAAATGCTTTAACCAAAGCTTACTAAGGGCCATTTGAACGATAATGATGACTATCGCAATTCCAAAGGTGTATACATTTCGCAGTTGCCCGATAAACCCAAATCCCCAACCAAATAAGAGCGTAGTTCCAATAATACTTTGGAAAACATAGTTTGTGAGTGCCATACGACCATAGGGTGCAAATTTTGATAACCAAGCCCTAGCTTTGGTTTTTTTGTATAGGATTACAAATACACTCAGAATCAGTAGGGTTATAGCGATATTGCTCAAGTCAACAGCCGTTAAACCAAACATGGCCAACCAGTTATCAAAAGTGATGTTGCCTCCCATCTGGCCAAAGGTCAACGCTAAAAGTCCACCTGAAACCAGGAACAACACCAATCCAGTAATCCAACTTCGCTTGACCATTTTCTTCCGATTTTGGTAATCGCTGAAAAAACCAATGCGTCCCACCAACATTCCAATAAGGAAGTATGCCAAGGTCATATAACCGCGTCCGAAAATCCCATATTGGAAGTTCATTTTTCTAAAATGCCCGTCTGTAGCATTGATGGAAA
>JBCBPD010000099.1:0-14256 GCA_039820925.1 Bacteroidota bacterium
AGAAAAGGATATTACCCATGGCGAAACCTATGAAATTTCTTTTCTCCTACAGGAAAAGAGGTTAAGACCTTTTGGGTCATAGTAAAATAGATTTTCCTATAAAAACTTGTTCGATTTTTGGTAAAGTCATAGTAGCTATAGATATTATCATTTTCGTAATAGGCCGTTTCCCGCAGCCAGTCGTCAATTTTCATCTCCCAGTATTTCTGCTTCTCCCAATCACCATTATGATCTGTGATACTATCGTAGACGTTCTGAAGACTATCCAACTTTTTGGAATACTTCGTTTTTAAGTCTTTCATAACCTTAAAAGACAAGCCTCCCAAACCACGTTGCACAATTTCCTTTCGCAAAAGCCTCGTGCAATATTCTGTAATATGAAAATGATATTGTTCATGAATCAAAACATTCTCGCTATCATATTCCCCTCGAAGCTTTTTAGAAAGATTTGGATTCATATAAGCAAAAACCCTTGATTTTTCACTGGTAATCAGATTTGGACAGGAAAAGGTTGAATAAATGGTTGCCACGTAATCGTGTTCCATATGTCTAACAAGTTCAAAATCGCTCCAAGTGAGGTCATTCTCAGACCATACTATCATTTCTTTATTGTTTGCGCCTGGTCTGTTGACAAATCCAAAAACAAGGATTATTACAACAAGAAGTACAGAAACACCGATATGCTGTCTAGAGCTCATATCCGTCCTTTGATTTTTTTGAAATGGTACTGTATACCAAAAATGGTATATAAGTCATCCCTAGAATTATAACTAACAAAAGGAATTCATAATAAATTTCCCGTATGACTATTTCATATGTTCCAAAACATAAAGCATATAGTCGAACGGCTACAGCAAGTGCACATGAATAAATTAATCTTTCCACAAACTTCCGTTTTCTGGTAGTCCTTAAAGGAAAACCTTTATAATTAACCCAAAGCATCAGAAAATAACATGAGATTACCGATACAGATATTAACGCAAAAAGCAAGTAATCACTGGAAAGAATATACTCTATACATATCGCTATCAATAGTGTATTCAGGAGAACTGTACTACTTACCCTAACAAACGTTTCAAAAACATAGTTTTCAGTTTTCCTTGGTCTGGCGTCCCAAGAATCGAATTCCTTAGGATTTGGACCATATTTATTTTCCTGTACCTGACCTTCCTGAAAGAGAAGTACAAAAACATAGAAAGGAATCAACTGATAAAAACCACTATTTCCTAAATCGTGACATCTTTTTGATCCTTGTGCCAATAGGAACCACAATAGGGCTATGTATAGGACTAAAAGAACAAAAAAAGCGTCGGGAAAATCACTTAATACATAAACTCCCACGATGTACAAAAACAAATATATAAGATAAGTCAAGCCATATTCTAGTCTGCGTATACGACCCTTGAAAGAAAAAGGGGATTGAAACATTTGTGGAGGGGTAAGTTTACTATTTCTTAAAACTAAGATAGAGCACCACTTAGGAATACGAAATTTCTTTCCATTAAAGAAGCCTTTTTTTGGTTATGAGGTAGCATCTACTCCAACCGAACACGGAAAACCCTAAATTTCTTGCTTCAAAAACCGAATATTACGCATCAACCCTGAAAACTTGGTTCGTTTTACCGCTGACTTTTTGAAAAGGGACTGAAAAAGCTCCTCCGTCATCTCTTCCCAATCGTTTTTTTGCATTGACAACAGTTCAGGATGCGGTTCGAATAAGGGTTCGCGGTGGGGTTTTGAAAAACGATTCCAAGGGCAAACATCTTGGCATACGTCGCAGCCAAACATCCAGTCGTCAAATTTGCCTTGCATCTCGGTGGGAATCTCATTTTTCAATTCAATGGTAAAGTAGGAAATGCATTTGCTGCCATCTACCACATAAGGCTCGACAATGGCCTCTGTAGGGCAGGCGTCAATACAAGCAGTGCAAGTACCGCAGTGGTCAGTAACCGGAGTATCGTACTCCAATTCCAAATCTACGATGAGCTCAGCAATAAAATAAAAGGAGCCCACCTGCTGGGTTAGGAGATTGCTATGCTTGCCCATCCATCCCAAACCACTTTTAGCGGCCCAAGCCTTGTCCAATACTGGAGCGGAATCCACAAAGGCTCGTCCCTGGACTTCGCCAATATTTTCCTGAATGGAATGTAATAGCTCTTTTAGCTTGTCTTTGATTACAAAGTGATAGTCCTTGCCATAGGCATATTTGGAGATTTTATAGGATTCTGAGTTTTGTTGCTCCTCCGGATAATAATTCAGCAACAAAGAGATAACTGATTTAGCCCCTTCAACGAGTTTGGTCGGGTCCAATCGTTTGTCAAAATGATTTTCCATGTAGGCCATTTCGCCATGCATCTTGTTGCTGAGCCATTTTTCCAAACGGGGCGCTTCTTCTTCTAAAAAACCTGCCCTGGAAATCCCACATGACAAAAACCCTAGACGTTTCGCCTCGGACTTTATGAAATGGGTATGTTTTTCTCTTGGACTCATATGTCACGATGAGCGTAGTCGAAGCGCAAATCTTATTGTGGCCGATATTTATGGTGAGAAACGTTTCTACATTCAGAAAAAACTTGAAGTTTATCAAAATCTTTTCTGATTAGCGCTTGTTTTTTAGCCCTGCTCCAACCTTTAAGTCTCTTTTCGAAGTTTATGGCTTCGATGACATCATCAAACTCTTTACAGTATTCCAAAACCACAGGCCTTCTTTTAAAGGTATAACTGTTCCTATTGTGTCCTGATTGATGCTGTTGGAAACGTTCAACAAGATTATTCGTTATTCCGGTATAATACGAATCATCCTTGCATCTCAAAATGTAAACATAATACGTGAACATAAAGCTAAATATAAACTATCTCGCTCTTCCACAGGCTTCGACTGCGCTCAGCCTGACCTAGCGTTCAGTAAATACCAGTTTAACCTCTTGCGGTTTCAAAGTAATCAACGGATTGATATCCACGGTATCCATGGGGGTAGATATTTTGTATTGTTTAAGTATTTCGACAACGGCCAGTACCATCTCAAAGTGTGCGAAGGTATTTCCAATACACATTCTCGGACCGGCACCAAAGGGATAGTAGTAGCCGCCAAGTTGTTTCATATCCCTATCCAAAAACCTTTGGGGTTCAAATCTTTCAGGGTCTTCCCAAAAGGATTTGGTCCGGTGCAGCTCAAAAATGGAAAGCAACACCAAGGTTCCTTTTTCTAGAACCGTACCTGCAACTTCTGTTTTTTCCAACGAAACACGGTCTATTACGTAAACCGGTGGGAAAATACGCATCGCTTCTTTGATGGTCGCTATAATCCACCCCATTTTGGAGAGGTCTTGCAACCCATCCGAAGTATAAAATGTTTCAACTTCCTCAACCAAACGCTTTTGGAGCTTCTCATCCCGTGCGATAAAATAAAGCGTAAAAGCAAGGGCGTTTGCCGTGGTCTCGTGTCCTGCTGTGAACAAAATCATTACCTCATCAATCAATTGTCTTCGGGGCATTGATGCTCCATCTTCATAAGTGGCGGCCAGCAATACATCCAAAAGGTCCTCCCCTTCTGTGGAATCATGACTCCTCTTCTCAATCAATACATTCAACAGGTCTCGAGCCTCCTCGGAAAAATTCAAGTGTTTACGGGTTTGGCCCGTTAGGTCAAACCACCAGGTTAGGTAAGGTCTTCGCATTTCCCGAACCAACATATTTTGATTGATTTCGGTAATTTCCTTCAATCGGTGCATCTTGGCACTAATGTCGCTTTTACTAAACAGGCTTTTCGCAACTACCTGAAACGCCAAGTCACCCATAAGGGTATGGGCAACTTGCGGAAAATCCTGTTCAATTTTCTCCAATTCCTGTTGGATGGTTGACTGGATAATGGGCAAAAGGCGCTGCACATGGGAAGCCTTAAAAGCGGGCTGAATCATCTTTCGATGTTTGCGCCAATGTTCTCCTTCGGCCGTGAGCAAGCCTTTCCCAATATATTTTGCCAAATCCTTTGTTTGCAGTTTTGACTTCTCGAAAAATCTATGCTGCTTTTGGAGGATTTGTTTGACCCAGGCCGGGTCACGACTAAAAATCACTTTTCCTTCACCAGGAATGGAGATTCGAAAGGTATCTCCTAGCTTATCAAAGTTTTCGCGATGAAACGGAAGGGGGTTTTGTAGGATGCGTTTACTATTGGCAAAAATCTTTCGGGAAGGAACATGAGGTAGGTTTTTCATGAAAACAAACCGGCTTGACTTCCTCCTTTGACTTTACCCAGATGTCGATAGGCGAGTTCGGTGACCTCTCTGCCACGAGGTGTTCGCATGATAAAACCTTGTTGAATCAAAAACGGTTCGTAGACCTCTTCAATGGTTTCAGCACTTTCGGAGACTGCAGTAGCCAAAGTCGTAATACCAACAGGACCTCCCTTGAATTTATCGATAATGGTACTCAAAATCTTATTGTCCATTTCATCCAGGCCATGGGCATCTACATTGAGGGCTTTTAGCCCAAACTTGGAAATCTCCAAATCGATTTTTCCGTTTCCTTTGATTTGGGCAAAATCCCGAACCCTTCGCAACAATGCATTACAAATTCTCGGGGTACCTCTACTCCTTCCCGCAATTTCAATCGCAGCATCATTTGTAATCGAAACTTTTAATATGTCGGCACTTCGTTCCACGATAGTGGACAACAATTCGGTATTGTAATATTGTAAGCGACTTTGAATCCCAAATCGAGCGCGCATCGGCGCAGTCAACAAACCAGAACGAGTTGTTGCACCGACCAAGGTAAACGGACTTAAATTGATTTGGACTGTTCGAGCATTCGGTCCGGTTTCAATCATGATATCAATTTTATAATCCTCCATCGCAGAGTATAAATACTCTTCTACGATAGGACTCAACCTATGAATCTCATCAATGAAAAGCACATCACGCTCATCCAAATTGGTCAAAAGTCCTGCTAAATCTCCAGGTTTGTCCAATACAGGACCTGAAGTTATTTTGATACCTACTCCAAGTTCATTTGCCAAAATATGGGCTAGGGTAGTTTTTCCTAATCCAGGAGGACCATGAAAAAGAGTATGGTCCAGCGCCTCACCCCGAAGGTTTGCCGCTTGAACGAAGACCTTCAAATTTTCCAAAACCTGTTCTTGTCCCGTGAAATCATCAAAATTTACGGGCCGCAAGGCTCTTTCAATATCCAACTCCTCAGAGGAATAGTTTTGTGGATTCGGGTCTAGGTTCTCATTCATACCAAAACAAAGATAATTGAAAAAAGCGCCAAACGGGAATGTGACAGCGCCAACAGTTTTTAAGCGTTTCGCCGTAACTTAGTAGAAAATCAGCACTAGTTTTAGAAGCATATGATTGCTACAACGTATACCTCAGGCGTTTTACAATACATCCCATTGTTTTATGTGATTTGGTCGGATGATTTGCTCTCCGCCTCCGAAATTTCGGTAGTTAAGACTCATCTGGAAGAGGATGAATCTTTGGATGTGGCAGACCGGGACCTTTTGTCTCAGTGGTTGAATCGAAAATCTCCTCCAACTGATGAAGAGTTTAAAAAATGGAAACAACTTATCGCCAAAGCGAATATCAAACTGATTGAAAGTGATACCTATCCCTTGTCTTCGTTGAGCGAAAGACTGGTCAAGACCATTGATGACCACTATGACACGAATTCGCATCTGCAAGAAATCGAGTTGAATTTAGGGATTCAACCAAACCACTACAATTACCTTTTTGATATTGAGGTAGAGCATGAATTACAATCCCATAAGTACAGTGCCAAGGCCTTGGACGATTTGCTTCTAGGTGAACAAAAAGAGGTTATTTCCAAGTTTAGAGATTTCTTAAACCAAAAGCTTTTTCGTTGGGAGACGTTGAGGGATAAAGATGTATTCCGGCAAAAAGTATTGGAGCAGGTTTCCTTATTGGGCAAATCAGGATATGGTGCATGGGGGTACCCGGAAGCATATGGTGGAAAGGATGACATGTTGGGCTATGCCAGTATTTTTGAACATCTCATGTACGTAGACGGAAGTGTTGCCGTAAAATTTGGTGTGCAATACGGTCTTTTTGGAGGAAGTGTTCAAAAACTTGGGACCGAAAAACACCATGACCAATATTTAAAGGCGTCCGGAGAGGCTACTTTGCTGGGTTGTTTTGCCATGACAGAAACAGGGCATGGCTCTAATGTAAGGGGGATTAAAACCACAGCTACTTATGACCAGGAAACGGATTCTTTTGTCATCCACACCCCTGGTGAAAATGACAATAAAGAATACATCGGGAATGCGCTGCACGCTAAAATGGCCTCCGTTTTTGCCCAACTTATCGTAAACGGGAAAAATGAGGGGGTACATGCACTTTTGGTCCCCATACGAAATGAGGCCCACGAAACCTTACCGGGTATAACCGTAGCAGACAATGGGTACAAATTAGGCTTGAATGGCGTCGATAACGGCAAGATTTGGTTTAACCAAGTAAGAGTGCCCCGAGAAAATCTTTTGGATAAATACGGTAGTGTTTCGGAAAATGGGGTGTACTCATCTCCCATAAAAAACCCAAACAAACGCTTTTTTACCATGTTGGGAACGCTTGTGGGCGGAAGAATTTGTGTGGCTCAGGGAGCATTGGCGGGTGCCAAGGTTGCATTGACTATTGCAGTTCGACACAGCCTGCAACGAAGGCAGTTCAATGATAGCATCAAGATTCAAGAAGACCTTATCATGGACTATCCTTCCCATCAGGTTCGCTTGACACCACCAGTTGCGAGTGCTTACGTATATCACGCAACCTTGAAAAAACTGATGGCGGACTATAGTCAAAATACTACGGACGATATGCGTCAGATTGAGACTCAAGTCGCAGGTTTGAAATCCATGATTACTTGGTTCTCAAACACCACGATTCAGGAGTGTCGTGAAGCCTGTGGAGGGAAAGGTTATCTTTCGGAAAACCGCTTAGGCGATTTAAAAGGAGATGTAGACATTTTCACCACCTTCGAGGGTGACAATACGGTGTTATTACAACTAGCAGCAAAAGGAGTTTTGTCGGACTTTAAATCAGAGTTTAACAGCTCAGGTTTTGCTTCCGTACTGAAGTTGTTACGGTCACAGTTATCGGATAAATTAAATACGATTAATCCCATGTATGTGAACAAGGTAGACGCGGACCATTTGTACAACCCCAAATTCCACAAACATGCTTTTGATTACCGTACACGCCGATTGACCTACACCTTGGCCATGCGGATTCGGGATTATATCAAAAAAGGGATTCCGGCCTATCAAGCCTTCCTAAAAGTACAAACACATCTGATTACCTTGGGAAAAGCGTACAGCATTGAATTAGCGTATTCCATTTTTATGGACTTTTGCGAGACCATTAAAGACCCAGAATACAGGGCATTATCAACCAAACTAGGGTGCTTATTTGCGTTGCATCATATTAATGATGACGCCCGATGGTTTTTGGAACAAGGGTACATCGGCAACAGCAAATCCAAGGCGATTCGACAACGGGTGGAACGTTTGTGCACCGAGCTACGACCTCATATTGGCGTGTTGGTGGATGGATTTGGCATTCCGGAGCATTGTATGACCGCGCCTATTGCGCAGTAATCAATCCGTATCTTTTTTCAAAAGCTGAGAAGTATTCAAAAATTCTTCAATGGTTATTTTCGGATTGCCATACAGGAGCATTCTAGCATTTCCTTTAGACGACAAGACGATATCGCGAAAAGCGTATAAACGGACCTGTGCCTCATTGTCCATCATTACTTGAACGGAACCAGTCTCCATTTTTTCCCCTTTATATTTCGCATTGCCCGTAACCTCCAGCACCATCCTATCTGAAGTGCCTTGAAAAGTTAAACTACTATTGGCTTCCAATGAAACGGTGTTCGACTCGGTCACTGCATACATATACGATTCGGCGCGCTTGGCCAATCGAACGTTCAACGAATCAACATCAAGGTTAAAATCTGCTTTGGCGTTATCTTCCAAGTTGATATCTGCTACTCCGGCGTTGACCTGCAAATCCAATCTTGAGGTTCCAAAAGCATCCACAAACAAAGCATCTGTAGTGATTTGTTCTTTGGAAACCACGCTGCCTTCTTTAACAGACAGTGCGGCCAGCTCCACATACTCCACCGTAATTTCCAATTGTTTCTTGGAAGACACATCATAAAAAGAGGAAATCACCAAAGTGCTATCCTCTACCTGAAACTTGTAAATATCAATCAAGTTGTCATCCGCCACTATAGTATACCCTGGACCAAAGGACTTTTTCAGAGTAATGTCCATATCGCTATTCAATTGAATCGCATTAAAGGGTGGCAACTCTTCTTTTACTTCGGTAATCACTCGACTCCCTTTTATTTTGGGTTTGCGTTGGGAGAAAGTGACAAGTGGCAGTACAAGGGCCAAGAGTAGATATGAGGTTTTCACGTTTTCGCTATTGAAGGTTATTTAAAGATATTACAATTATTGAACCAAAACGCGCTGCAGCTGTCGGCCATAAAAAAACCCATCGGAAACGATGGGCTTTCTATTTCTATATTTTGCAAAGAACTTAATGATTGAGCTCCTCTTCGTTTTCTTGAAGCGGAACGTTCTGTGGGACAAAATCCTGTCCTGCAATAATGTACTCTCCATTCTCATACGTTTTACTGTAATCGTATGCCCAACGGTGTACTTCTGGAATTTTTCCTGGCCAATTTCCATGAATGTGCTCTTGTGGAGCAGTCCATTCCAATGTGTTGGAATTCCATGGATTCTGAGACCCTCTTTTTCCGTAGAAGATGCTGTAGATAAAGTTATAAACGAACACCAATTGTGCTGCGGCCGCGATAAGCGCGAAAACCGTCATCAAAATTTGCACGTTCGTCAACTCATCAAACATTGGGAAAGCGGTGTTTTGATAATACCTTCTCGGTACCCCTGCCATACCCACAAAGTGCATCGGGAAGAATACGCCGTAGGCACAAATCGCAGTAATCCAGAAGTGGACGTATCCCAAGTTCTTGTTCATCATTCGACCTTGGAACATTTTCGGGAACCAGTGGTAGACCCCTGCGAATAGGCCATATAACGCTGAAATACCCATTACCAAGTGGAAGTGAGCTACTACAAAGTAGGTGTCGTGGACATTGATGTCCAAAGTACTATCTCCCAAAATAATACCCGTTAAACCTCCAGTAATGAAGGTAGATACCAATCCTATCGAGAAAAGCATCCCTGGATTCAATTGAAGATTACCCTTCCAGAGGGTAGTGATATAATTAAAGGCTTTTACTGCGGAAGGAATAGCAATCAAAAGGGTTGTAAATGTAAACACAGACCCTAAGAAAGGATTCATTCCGGAAATAAACATATGGTGACCCCATACAATGGTGGACAAGAAAGCAATCGCTAAAATCGAAGCAACCATCGCACGGTATCCGAAGATGGGCTTTCTCGCGTTGGTAGACATTACTTCTGAAGTAATCCCCAATGCCGGTAATAATACAATATATACCTCTGGGTGACCCAAGAACCAGAACAAATGCTCATACAATACGGGTGAACCTCCTTGGTAGTGCAATACTTCTCCTTGAATGAAAATATCTGACAAGAAGAATGAGGTACCAAAACTTCTATCCATAATCAGCAACAAAGCAGCTGAAAGTAATACTGGGAAAGAAATCACACCGATGATAGCGGTTACAAAGAACGCCCAAATGGTCAAAGGCAAACGGGTCATTGACATTCCTTTGGTTCTCAAATTTATAACCGTAACGATATAGTTCAATGAACCCAAAAGTGATGACGCTATAAAGATGGCCATAGAAACCAACCACAGGGTCATCCCTGCTCCTGAACCAGGTTGTGCCATAGGCAAGGCACTCAAAGGTGGATAAATCGTCCAACCCGCTGCTGCAGGTCCTGCTTCAACAAACAGTGAAATCACCATGATAACTGAAGACACGAAGAACAACCAGTACGATACCATATTCAGGAAGCCAGAAGCCATATCGCGCGCACCAATCTGCAATGGAATCAATAGGTTACTGAAGGTACCACTTAAGCCAGCGGTCAATACAAAGAATACCATAATGGTTCCGTGAATGGTAACCAATGCCAAATAGATGTCGGCATCCATTACCCCATCAGGTGCCCATTTACCCAAAAGTGCTTCGAAAATTGGGAAGGATTCTCCTGGCCAAGCCAACTGCATTCTGAACAAAAGAGACATGGCAATACCAATGAATCCCATAATAAGTCCAGTAATAAGATATTGCTTCGCAATCATCTTATGATCTTGACTGAAGATGTATTTTGTTATGAATGTTTCTTTATGGTGGTGATGTCCATGATCGTCATGAGCATGGTCTTCTGCGTGTGCTGGTGCATGTGCTGTTACCGACATAACCTAATTTTTAATAGTTCAATTTTCCTTTCTAGCAATATATCTTATGGATTAGAGGTCACAGTATCCCCGAAGGTAGCCTGCTCTTCCAACCATTTATTGAATTCTTCTTCTGTTTCCACGATAATCTTCATCTGCATATTGTAATGCGATTTACCGCAGATTTTATTACAAAGTAATACGTAATCGAACTCCCAAGGGTCTGAATCTGGTCTTCCTTCAGCAGCCCATTGTGCGCGCAAAGCGTTGGTTCGTTTTACTTTATCCACCACATCAGGATTCAATCGAATCTCTTCTGTAGTTACTGTTGGGGTAAACGAGAACTGGGTTACCATTCCTGGAACACAGTTCATTTGTGCTCTAAAATGCGGCATGTAAGCCGAGTGCAACACGTCTTGCGAACGCATTTTAAAGTTCACTTTTCTACCTACTGGTAAGTGCAATTCCTTAACGATGACGTCATCTGTCGCGTTAGGGTCAGCTTCATCCAAACCTAAGACGTTGGCACGGTCAATATCAATCAAACGTACGCTGGCGTCACCCAAAACATTATCCGTTCCTCCATAGCGCGCGGTCCAGTTAAACTGTTGTGCGTACAATTCAACAATCAAGGGGTCATCTTCTTCATTGACATCCATGATGTTGGTCCAGGTGTACAGTCCCCAAAGGATAAGGCCCGCCAAAACGATTACGGGAATAATGGTCCAGATAAATTCCAATCGGTCGTTGTCTGCAAAGAACAAGGCCTTTTTACCTTTTTCACCTCTGTATTTGTATCCGAAGTAATGCAAAAGAGCTTGGGTGATGGTTTGCACGAAAAAGATAATGGCAAACGATACCCACATCAATTGGTCGTATTCTGCACCATGGTCAGAAGATGCTTCTGGCAACAATACCTTGGTATATTTTGCGAAACTGAAAATGGTAATCCCGTAGATGAAAATCAAGAATCCAAATAGCAAATACCCGTTGTATTTGTTATCGGAATCCGTGGCCACCTCAGTAGTTTCAGTTTTTAACTGGGACAATTGAAAAATCTTGGTCATCTGCCAAATGGCGATGGCAACCAGTACTAAAACAGTCAAAGTCAATAATGCGGTCATCTCTTCTCTCTAAGACTTAATCCAAATTAATAATGAAATTGTCGACTCTCTTCCAAAAATGGATTTCGCTTGGGCTTCAACGGTGCCTTGGAAAGCGCCGTGAAGACCCAAAACATAAACAATCCCCCAAAAAACAATATGCCACCAATCTCAGGAACTCCTAAACTCCATTGGTCACCTACAGTCGCAGGCATAACCATATTGAAAATATCAAGATAGTGTCCGAACAACACTACGATTCCGGTCATAATTACAAACCAGTTGATACGCTTGTAATCGCTGTTCATCAAAACCAACAACGGGAAGATGAAGTTCATAGCGAGCATACCAAAGAATGGCAGTTTGTAATCTTGAAAACGTGCAACATAATAGGTCACCTCTTCTGGAATGTTGGCGTACCAAATCAACATGAATTGAGCAAACCACAAATAGGTCCAGAAAATGCTAATTCCAAACATGAACTTGGCCAAATCGTGGATGTGGCTATCGTTCACTTCGGTGAGATATCCTTTTGATTTAAGGTATACGGTAATCATCGCGATAGTCGTAATACCTGAAACGAACATACTGGCAAATACATACCATCCAAATAGGGTACTAAACCAGTGTGGGTCCAAACTCATAATCCAATCCCAAGACATCATGGATTCTGTAACCAGATAGAATACCAAGAAAGCAGCAGACCATCTGAAATTCTTTACAAAGTTGGAATTGTCTTCAGAGTCATCTTGAGCCAAAGAAAGTCTTCTAGAATATTCACGGTAGAAAATCCATCCACCCAAGAAAACCAAAGCACGAATCAAAAAGAATGTAGGATTCAAATAACCCTTTTTGCCTTGAAGCAACTCATCATGCGCGACGGTGTCGGCATCCATCCAAACGAACATATGGTTCATGTGCAGAACGGACAACAACAATATCACAAATACGATGATGCCTCCAGGCACCAAATAGGCTGTAATCCCTTCCATTACACGGAACAAAAGGGGAGACCAACCGGCCTGTGCTGCTCTTTGGATAGCATAGAACGCCAAAACACCCAAAGCAATCATGAAAAAGAAAAAGGCTGCAACGTATAATGCTGCCCAAGGTCTGTTCTGCAATTGGTGAAGCAAGTGCTCATCATGTGAAGCACCATGACCCTCGGCATGCGCACCATCACTGGCATGTCCTTCTTGACCACCTTCTACAAAAGCAGTGGAATGTCCACCACCTTCACCGGCATGACCTCCATGACCATCATCGTGCGGCGCCACCATGGCTTTAGCTTCTTCTACAGTAGACGGAGCGGTCAAAAAGCCTGAAGCCAGACATATCAAACCAACCGCCATCGCGATAAAAGAGCCTATTTTAAGATTGTTTGAAAACGTATACATAGTATTCTGCTATCTATCCAATTATTTAGTTAGGTCTGCCTTTAGTTGCATCACATATTCCGCTACTTGCCAAAGCTCTTTCTCATTATCCATTTGGGATGCGTATGACCCCATAGAGTTCAGTCCGTAATACATGGTGTGGTAGGTGCTACCCACAGTTATGTTTCTCGCCACATCGTCATAGCTAGGCACCCCAAGAATTTTTTCTCTTTTCACAAGCCATCCTTGTCCTTTTCCTTTTGCGCCATGGCAAATGGCACAGTAGATATCATAGAGCTCCTTTCCTTTGGCCAAATTAGCCTCAGACTGAAGGGAATCCAATGGACTAGGTTGCAAACGAGCCAACTCTTTTCCTTCTAAAGTATTGTCAAATTCATAAGGCATATACCCTCTTGAAATGGTATTGTCTGCAGGCAACATGGCTTCCGTTCCTTGAGGGAAAAGGCCATTCTCAACTTGCTCATAGGTTTCGTACCCTACAGATTCGTACATATTCGGCATGTACTGGTAATTGGGATTGTTCTTGTTGAAACAAGAGGTCATCAATCCTACCAATGATAATCCTAGAAGTACTTTACCAAAAGATTTTATCATCATCTTACTTTTTTTTGGGAACATGCACCTCAACAGCACCCGTTTCCAACAATAATTGTTTTAAGGCCTCTTCGTCGTTTCCAACTTCCACTTCTACCAAGAAATGGTCATCTGTAGTACGAACATCAGGATTCTCTGCTTCTTTGAACGGCCACATTCTACTTCTTAGGTAAAATGTAATCACCATTAAGTGCGCCGCGAAGAAAACGGTCAACTCAAACATGATGGGCACGAACGCCGGCATGTTCTCCAAGTAGCTAAAACTTGGTTTACCTCCAATATCTTGTGGCCAATCTTGAATCATGATGTAATTCATCATCACGATAGCTACCGTCAATCCCAAACAACCATACATAAAAGCCGTGATGGCCAATCGGGTATGCGGCAATCCCATTGCCTTGTCCAATCCGTGTACCGGAAAAGGAGTATATACTTCTTCGATATGGTATTTTTCAGCACGAATCTTTTTGACTGCGTGCATTAGCACATCGTCATCATCGTATATCGCTTTGAACGTTGTGGATGCCATACGTTTATTTATCTAAGTTTATCAAGGTTTTCGCCTGTCCGGCCCAATCATCTCGTTGTGCTCTTCCAGGGAAAGAACCTGTAATCGAATCCAACAAATTGTATTCGTTTTCGGTCATCTTGCTTACCTGAAGGAAAGAGAAGATACCTATCTTGTTCAAGGTTTTTTCCATTAAAGGACCAATCCCTTTTACTTTTTTCAAATCGTCAGGAATCTGGGTGTCCTTGTCAAAATTTCCAATTGCTCCCAATAAT
>JBCBPD010000100.1:0-13909 GCA_039820925.1 Bacteroidota bacterium
CGCTATTAAAATACCTATGACAACCAGTAGGATTTCGCCAAGGGCGTACAACGCATATTTCGTGAAGTGTTTTTCCTTGATTAGGTTTTGGCGAATGTTGCGAAAGAAGGATAGCATAAGCGACTTACAAAACTGATATAGTTAGGAAAAGCATAATGACCAATGCGAGTATCACCAACAAGGGCCAAACAAACTTTATGAAACGGTCGAAACCAATTTGGGCTACTCCCAAAAATGCCAAAATCAATCCCGTGGGATTGATAAGATTAAACAGGCCATGCCCAAATTGAAATGCATTGACGATAACTTCGCGGCTAATGTTGACCGTATCCGCCAAAGGCGCCAATATGGGAATGGTCAGTACAGCCGTTCCGGAAGTAGAGGAGACAAAAAAGCAAATAAGATTATAGACAAAGAACAATACATTGATAAACAGCGTTTTGCCCATACCCCCCGTAAAACTTCCTGCTTCATACAAAATCGTATCACTGATGAGGCCATCCGTCATTAAAATGGAAATGCCCCTTGCGATACCGATAATGAAGGCCACCCCCAAAAGTTCTCCTGCACCTTTCATAAATGTATGGATGAATTGAGTTTCTTTCATTCGGGTCATTAAGCCGATAAGAATGGCTCCAAAAAGGAACACTGTCGTCATTTCCACAAACCACCATTCCCAAAAAATCACTCCAGAAATCATCAGTACAAAGCACAGCATGAATATCAAAAGAACCAGTTTGAGTTTGGTATCCAATTTGGGAACAGAAGAGGCCCCTGGAATCTTAAATAAGGCATTGATGTGCTCTCGTTGGTCGAAAATAACGGAGTTACTGGGGTCTGCTTTTACCTTTTTGGCGTATCGCAAAATAAAGAGCGTGGTGATGGTAATGCAAAGTACCAACATCAATACGCGCCCTTGCAATCCCGTTGTCCAAGTAATCCCTGCGGCATCAGAAGCCAAAATTGTTGAGAAGGGATTGGTGGTAGAGGTCATCACACCCACCTGCGAACCCAAAAACACGCAGGCTATGGCTACCAAAGCATCATATTTAGCCGCAATAAAAATGGGAATGAGTATGGGTAAAAAGGCGATGCCTTCTTCTCCAAAACCAAAAGTAGTACCACCCATAGCGACCAATAAAGTGGTGCTGATGATGAGAATGAATTCTTTGCCAATTAGTGCTTTGGAAAGCCAATGAATACCGGCACTAAACGCCCCAGATTTTTCCACAATACCGACCAAGCCACCAATAATCAGCACTAAAAAAATAATATCCGCAGTTTCAATAATGCCTTTGATAGGTGCCTGAACAAACTCAAAAAAACCTTGGGGCCTTGGGGTCAGTTGCTGATAGGTATTCGGAATGCTTATGGGCTTGTAAATGGCGCCACTAGTAAAACTTTCCAGAGGAATTTTGACGTTCAAAAGCGTCAAAGTTTGCTGACTGGCTTCAAGCTTTTCCACTTGCCCATTGGTGTCCTTTAGGAAGACGTTTTCGGTTGCCTCATAAACCAAGGTACTGTATTTTCCAGAGGGGATAATCCAGGTCAAACCTGCTACGAAAGCGGAAATCAATAATAAAATGGTATGTGCCGAGGGAAATTTTTTGAACATCAATTCAAACTTTCCGGTTCGCTAACTTCGCTGGAAACTTTCCAAAACTCATCTTCATACATAGAGGTATAGATCACCTCGATGGGGAAGGGGTCGTCACTATCCATATCGACATCCAAATATGCAAAAATGCTATCCAGTTTACTATGATGCAGTTTATAGGTGTAGATGCACATGCTTTCTCCATGTGAAAGGGTCATACCTTTTCCCATGGTCGCGTGTTGTGAGAGAGTGCCGAATTCCAACAATCGCGGAAGGTTTTCTTTCATAAAATTTTCAGGACTCAAAGCATATTGGTTTCCCTCGAATTTGAAATAAATCGAATCAATAATGGCAGGCCCCAAACCCTTATTTTCAATAAATTCTTGAAATATTATTATGGTATCATTTCCACCTTGGTTAGTAGTAAAATCCAATCGGGGTTTGACGGAAAGTTTGCTTTGTACGCGCATGATATCGGTCTGGTAAATACAGATGGCCAGCGTTAACAAACTGATGAGCATCGCAGAGATACCCAATATACGGTCAGCATTGAATTTTTTCTTGGTAGACATACATTCTGGTTTGGTATGTTTTAAAGATAGCGCATATTGGAAAAAGTCATCGGTTTTGAAGAATGTGTCCTAAGGACTACCTTTAAAAAAATTAAAGTTCAATTCATGCTTCGTACTCTTTTTTGCTGTTTTTTGCTGACCCTTTCCTTTAAGATATCAGCACAGCAACCCAACTTTTCATATCTCGATATTTTTGACCTGCAATATGCCACGGACCCACAAATTTCTCCGGATGGGGAATGGATAGTGTACCGTCGTATGGGTTTTGATATTATGAAAGACCGTACTGCGGGAAATCTTTGGTTGTTGCGAAAAGATGGAAGCAATCATCAAAAATTAACTACTCGTGAGGTTAGTGAACGCGGTGCCAGATGGTCTCCACAGGGTGACCGAATTGTTTTTTCAAGTGGCACTGATGAAGGCACTGAGATTTTTATGTATTGGGTGGCCTCTGGAAAGATAGCCAAGCTAACACAGTTGCCCTACTCCCCAAGTTCCATGACCTGGTCTCCGGATGGAAAACAATTAGCCTTCTCCATGAACGTGCCAAAAGCCCTTCCGGTAATTGCCAAAATCCCCAAAAAACCGAAGGGAGCGAAATGGGCTGATGCCGCAAGAATTACCGATAGAGTATATCACGAAGCAGATGGTCGAGGATATATCAAACCCGGGTTTAATCACATTTTCGTCATGCCTTCCAATGGCGGAGCAGTCCGGCAAATCACTTCTGGCGATTACCATCATCGCGGGACGCTTTCATGGGGAAAAGATGGAAAACATATCTATTTTTCCGCCAATCGAAATAACAATTGGGAGTATGATTTTAGAAACAGCGAAGTATACTCTGTTTCAACGGAAACCGGGGCTATTGAAGCCTTGACCGACAGGAATGGGCCAGATTCGAATCCTACGGTTTCGCCCGACGGAAAGTACATCGCCTACCTCGGTTTTGAAGATAAGGTGCAAGCCCATCAAGGACGGAAGTTGCAACTGATGGCAATCGATGGCTCCAATAAAAGAGAGATTTCAACTGAGTTGGACCGAACGCTTTCCAACATTCAATGGGACGCCAAAAGTGGTGGTTTGTACATCTATTATGATGACAAAGGAAACGGCAAAATCAGCCATATTTCCCTCTCCGGAAAAGTGATCGAAAAAGTGAAAAATGTAGGTGGAACCACTTTGGGAAGACCCTATGCAAGCGGTTCTTATTCGGTGTCAAAGAACGGAACAATTGCGTTTACACAATCTACTCCTGAATACCCAGCTGAACTTGCCATTTTGGATGCAAAAAAAGGCTCAACTACAAAAATCACAGATTTGAGTAGTTCTTTACTGGACTACCGAACCTTGGGAAAGGTAGAGGAGGTGTGGTACAAATCTTCTGTTGATGGAAGGGATATTCAAGGTTGGGTGGTGTACCCTCCGAACTATGACGCGAAGAAAAAGTACTCGTTTATGGTGGAGAATCACGGTGGTCCCATTTTAAACTACGGGGACCGTTTTTCAATAGAGATGCAACTGTATGCTGCAGCAGGCTACGTTGTGTTTTATCCCAATCCTAGAGGAAGCACTAGTTATGGTGAAGAATTCGCGAACCTGCTATACAACAACTATCCCGGTGAGGATTATAATGATGTGATGGATGGTGTGGACCACTGTATTCAAATGGGTGTCGCGCACGAAGACCAACTTTTCGTGACAGGGGGTAGTGCAGGAGGCATTATGTCGGCTTGGATGATTGGAAAGAACAATCGATTTGAGGCGGCCGTGGTAGCCAAACCGGTAATGAATTGGATTAGCAAAACCCTTGTAGCGGACAATTACTTTTATTATGCCAATCACCGTTACCCCGGGCAACCTTGGCAGAATTTTGAGGGATACTGGAAATTTTCACCGATTTCACTCGTTGGTAATATAGAAACACCAACGATGGTCATGGTGGGAATGAACGATTTACGAACCCCGCCCAGTGAAGCGAAGCAGCTGTATCATGCATTGAAGTTGCGCAAAATTGAAACGGTGTTGGTTGAAATTCCAGGGGCAAGCCATGGGATTGCGAGCAAACCCAGCAACCTGATTACCAAAATCGCACATACTTTGGCTTGGTTTGACCGTTATGGAAATGCATCCGAAAATGAAGAATAAGAAAAGACACTGGTTTTTGAACCTTGTGATTGTACTGACCCTTCTTGTTTGTCTTTTGGCCTTTGTGGTGCACTATCAAAACTGGTATAAGGTTAAGGATGGAGAAGTACGAATCCTATCAGGAATTTACTATAAAAAGATTCCTCTTTCCGACATTGACAGCCTGAAATGGGTAGATAAAATCCCAGAAATGGAAAGGTCTCATGGGTTTTCATGGCTGTCCAAAGAAAAAGGAGTCTTTAAAGATTCCATCACCGGAGAAAAAGTTTATGTGTTTGTAGATGACCTCCAACAACAAAAAATAAAGTTGGTCCACAGCGATTCCCTTAAAGTATATTTTAATTTTGCCGACAGTCTGAAAACCCAAAAAGTCCATTTTGATTTAGATGCTCAATTGAGCTTGCTTGCAGCACAAAAATGACTTTGGCAAGATGTATGCTACAGCTAATGAAACCATATTCCATGAAGCTTTTTCTATTGCTATTCTTTGGGTTTTCCATTTCCGCAATTGGGCAACATACCCTATCTGTTTCCTTGCACAATATTCCATCTTCGGATGGTGCCGTCAAGGTTGCGATGTATGATTCGGAAGGCGCTTTTTTGAAATTTGACAGTGTGTATAAATCGGGGAGCGCAAAAGCGGACAAGAATAAAGTCGTAGTTCAAATTGATGATGTTGCGGTGGGAAAATACGCCATTGCTGTATTTCACGATGCCAATGACAACAATGAACTCGACACCAATTGGTTGGGCATCCCGAAAGAAAAAGTTGCCTTTTCCAAAGCCAAAATGAAAGCGTTTGGACCTCCTAAGTTCAAAGAATGTGCCTTCACTGTCAACAAGGATACCCAAGTTGATGTATATTTTTAGCGGAATTAGCCCTGCGAAAGGTTGCTTCCATGTATTTTTCCATATTATGGAATGTAACTAATAACATCATGAGACTTTTCAATAGATTAAGATTTTCCAGCCTTCAAATAGGGAATGTTAAACGCTATGTGTTATACGCAATTGGCGAAACCCTGCTTATCGTTTTGGGTATTCTAATTGCTTTAAATTTTGACGCGCAAAAGGAAAATAATAAAAAGGTTGCAAGGGAAATCAAAGTTTTAGAAGGTATCCGAGAGGATATTCTAAGGGATACGGTTGATATTAATGTGAATATTCGCGGATATCAGTCGATGATAAAATCGGATAGTTTACTCCTTAGAGCATTTTCTCACCAAGAGGCATACTCTCCTGAAATTACCAACCATATCGTGTATTTGTATTTTAGAGATTTCTTATTGGTGCTTCATCAATCTTCTTTTGAACAAGCAAAATCACAGGGTCTTGAAATTATATCAAATCAAAAATTACGCACAGAAATAAGCAGGTTATACGAATTTGATTATCATTATTTGCTTTTAATAGAAAACGACTCGAGAACCAAACCAAGACATCAACAAGTTTTGGATAACGCACTTGTTGAAAAAATTGAATTTGAAAACAAATACGCCAAAGATTCCACAGATGCGGTAGAAATGAGTTCAATGATAACTGAAAAAGCCTATTATGAATTGATGAATGATTCAAAATTTGTTTTGATGCTCGCAATGGAATTTTCTACAAATAAGCAGATGCTCCGTTCAAAATATCGCCCTACCTTGAACCACGCATTAACAGTGGTTCAAAATATTGATGACGAACTTGTACGACTTAATGAATAATTGCCCCATTTCAATTATTTTAGAAGAAGTAGGATTCAATTGACGTGAAAAAAGACAATGATTCTTGTTGAAAATATATCTTTTATTGGAGCACTATATGGCCTTCTCGCCATTTGTTTTGGCGCTTTTGGCGCCCATGCCCTCAAAAAGAAACTTACCCCGGAACAACTTCAAAGTTTTGAAACCGGGGTAAAATATCAAATGTATCACGCCATCGTTCTTTTGATTTTAGGATGGACCATTCCTTTTAAGAAAACTTCGGACACCCTTATGGCGTGGTGTTTTGTCTTTGGTGTTTTCCTGTTTTCTTTCAGTATTTATGGTTTGGTTCTCAGCGCGAGTGCTGGGAAAAAAATGCGATGGTTGGGACCAGTTACGCCTTTAGGAGGACTGCTTTTGGTCCTCGGTTGGGCATTGTTGGCCTATCATTTACTGGTACCTTGACGGCGCAGGTACATGTTGCCATTAATCGTTTCGAGATGTAAACGGCTCGAGGCTGAATCAAAACTTCCACTCACCTTTTGCCCAACGTGTTGGTCCGAAATATTAAGTTTTAGGCTTTCATCAGCATAAATCTCTCCGTGGATGGTACTGGCCTTAAGTGAGGTGTTCTTGACCACCAAGTCAATTTCTCCGTTTATGGTTCTTAAATCCAAGTCTCCTTTAAAGGTTTTGATGTCAATATTCCCGTTGATGAGGTCTGCCATAAAATCGCCTTCTATGATTTCGGATTCCAAATCACCGTTGATGCTGCTCACTTTAAACGAACTGTTTTTGGGAACATAAAGGGTGTAAAAGAAGCGGCATAAGTCTCCACTGTTATACCAATAGCGGGTATCCCTAGTTTTCTTTCCATATTCTTGGAAGGCTTTGAAGATGGCTTCTGGTTTTGAGGTAATCCTCAGATAGTCTTTCTTTTCATCGATAACCAATTCGTACTTGTCAATAAATCGGTCTTCGTCTATGATGATTTCAGCTTTGAAATACACTTCAGCTTTATCCCATGTTTTGATTTCGATGTGTCGCGCAAACTTGACGTCCATTTCAATCTCTTGGTTGGTATAGGCGAAAGTCTTTTCGATAATTTTTTGTCCATTGACAAAACCAGTCAGGCTCAAGAGAAAAGCGAATGCTAAGATGTTTTTCATGACGGTTCGTTTTTTGATTGTGAATTAGAGTTTTCTAAGATAGATGCTGCCGTTGGTGGACTTAAGTTTGATTTCTACCCCACCTCCGTTAACCGTTGCATTGGTTTTTCGGCTACTATACGTAGTCATTCCATCTTTTTTGATTTGTTTGATATCAAAATTGGAATATACCTCACCGTTTACGGTACTCATGGATAAGTTCGCGGGCGTGTCCCCAGGCATGGTAACATCTACAGCGCCATTGGTCGTGTAAATGGAAATGGGAGAACCTTGGGTAACTTTACCGAAAGTGACTTCAATATCACCGTTAAGGGCATTTGCCGTCACCGGACCATTGATATCCTTAAGCTCAACGCTTCCATTTAATTCGGCATCCACCTCAAGTTCTGAAGAGAAACCCATAAGCTCAATGTCTCCGTTCCAGGTACTTTTTACGGACACGTTTTGCGTTTTGGGAAGATAAATCGTTCCTTTTTCTGATTTTCTCAAGTTTTTTACGATTAAGGTATTGCCATTGGTAACCACGCTGAACCCAACATCGGTGTTGTCGGTTCCGCCAGCGCCTACCAATCGTAATCCTTTGGCACGATCAGACTTCCATGAGGTCTTTCTTGCTTTGATGGTCAGCTTGTCGTCATCCGCTGTTTTTATAACGATATCCGCTTTGGATTCGATTTTCACCCATTCGATTCCGTCCAAAGATTGGGTGTAGTCGGTTTGGGCGTGCATTGTAGCGGTCAATAATAGCGCTAAAAAGAAACTGTACTTTTTCATGATTTTCGTTTTCTGATTTTTAAATGATTTTAGGTAGCCCTGTTTGAATCTGCTTTTTGATAAAGGGCTGTGTATCTTCTTGTTCTAATAATTTTTGCATAGGAGCTACGGCTCTTTTTTCTTGGATGCTCACCAAAATATCGATGATGAGAATTTGAATGCTGGGGTTTTTCTCTTTTTCCAAAGCTTTAATGAAAACATCTTTTACGGCATCGTTTGCTGCGAATCGTGCTAAGGCTTCCAGAGCTGTCAAACGCACGTTGTCGTTTTCATCATTGAGCATTCTTTGGCTTAAGGCCGCCACAATGGCTTCATCTGGATTTGGAATCTCCTCAATGTAATTCACTCCTTGAATCCGTTTGCTCGCCGACTGGTTTTCCATCAAGGAAAGCATCACTTGTTGCTTCATCACCAAGCTTTCATTTTGAAGTGTTTCAAGACTTTGATTGGATTTTTCTTTTTCAAAGAACCCACCCATTTGAAAAGAGGCTACCAATAGCGCAACACTTGCTGCTACTTTTAAAAGATTGGAGGCCCAATTGGATTTTTCTTTGTTCTGGGCCAGCGGAATGATTTTTACGGCTTCTTCCGCCTTGGCTTCCTCCAAATCTTTGAGAAAAGCACTCTTTAAATTACCACTGGGAACTACAACTTTTTCTGCTGCTATGGCGCCGAACAGGATTCGCATTTCTTCAAGTTCCTTTTCACAATCGGAACAAGTCTTTAGATATGCTTCAAATTCGTTTCGTTTTTCGGGGGAGAGCATGTCGTCCAAATATTCTGGAATGTGCTCACTAAAACTATCTCTCGTCATGGTCAAATACTTTCTAAATAAATCGTTTTCAACTTTTTTAATACACGGCACACTTTGGTTTTAACCGCACCAGGAGTGCTACCTACAATTACCGCCAACTCTTCATATCGAATTTCCTGGAATCGATTCAAGATGACGAGTTCTCTTTCGTCAGGGCTCAACTGATTCAACGCATTTTGCAGATGACTGTAATCCTCTTGGGCATTGTTGGCGTTTTCTGCTAAATGGGTGTGTACTTCATCAATATCAGCATGGTGCTTGTGTTGTCTTGAAAAGTGCGTTTTCAAACTGTTTCGTGCTATAGTGAACAGCCATGAAACAAAACTCCCATTCTTGTATGTTGTGCGATGTCGTATGAGTTTCATAAATACCTCTTGTGTCAAATCTTCGCTAAGCATTTTATCACGGCTCATCTTGTATAAAAAGTTGTACACGTGTTTATGATGCCTGTCAAACAGTGTGGTCAAAACATCCAAGTTTCCCTGGGCGACCTGCTGCATTAATATTTCATCTGATTGGGTTTCCAATGTTCGTGTTAGCTGTCTTTATTGATGTATAGTCAGAAAATGGGGAAGCGTTACAAGCTAACCCAAAAAAAATGCAATTTGAATGTAAAAAGAAGGAAATCCTTTTAGTGACAACCGCAATCTTGATTGCCACAAGCCTTGTTGGATTTGGCTTTTTTAGGACGTAGAAGTGATTTGGGCAACACAAATTTGTACATCAAATACCCGATGGCTAAGCTCAGTACAAAATAGGCCAATATGTTTTGAAGAAGGTCCATTACTTCAATATTTGATATGCCACTAAAGCTGCAAGATAAGCAAAAGAGCCCATAAACACTAGCTGCAGCAAGGGCCACTTCCAAGAGTTCGTTTCCCTTTTGACGATGGCCAACGTGCTCGCACATTGCATAGCAAAGGCATAAAACAGCATCAACGAAATGCCGGTGGCCAGATTGAACAAGGGTTTTTTTCCGGTTTCGTCCAATTCAGCAGCCATTCTACTTTTTATAGTCTCTTCTTGGTCATTACCAACACTATAAATCGTAGCGAGGGTACCCACAAAAACTTCTCGCGCGGCAAAAGAGGTCAATACCGCAATACCAATTTTCCAGTCGTACCCTAAAGGTTTCACCAAGGGTTCAATACCTTTCCCCAAATAGCCAATATAGGAGTGCTCTAATTTGTAACTGGCAATTTCCTGCTCGCGGGCATTTTCTTTCAAAATCTTTCGCATGACGCTAACCGAATCTTGTACGGATTTCAATCCCATCGCATTGGATTGGTCAAACACGCTGATTTTCTTGGTTTTTAAATAGGCATTAATGTTGTTTTGGATGTAGTTTTCGCTGTAAGGTGTTAAGCCCTTTTTTTCAATACGATTTGACACGATGGTTTCAGCATTCTCAAAATCCTTTGAAAATCCGTTTGAACCCAAAAACCAAAGAATGATGGAAATCGCCAAAATGATTTTCCCGGCGCCCAACACAAAGCTTTTGGTTTTTTCCAAAACCGTGTATCCCACATTTTTGAGCAAGGGCATTCTATAGATGGGCATTTCAATCATGAAAACAGAACGACTTCGAACCTTTAAAATCTTGTTCAAAACGAATGCCGCCAGTATCGACATAGCGAAACCCAGTAAATATAAGAGGAAAAGGGTCAAGGCTTGATAATTTAAACCTAAAAAACGCTCTTTTGGAATCACCAAGGCAATTAGAATCAGATAGACCGGTAAACGCGCGGAGCAGGTGGTAAAGGGCACTACGAGAATCGTAATGAGGCGTTCTTTCCAATTTTCGATGGTACGGGTCGCCATTACCGCGGGGATGGCACAGGCAGTTCCTGAAATCAAGGGGACCACACTTTTACCACTTAAGCCAAAAGGCCGCATGAGCTTATCCATCAAGAAGACCACTCGACTCATATATCCGGATTCTTCCAAAATAGAAATGAAAAAAAACAGGAATCCAATGGGCGGGATGAATACCACAATACCGCCAATACCCGCGATAATCCCTTCAGCCAAAAGGCTAGTAAAAATACCCGGCGGAAGCGTATTTTTTACGAATTCGCTTAACGTAGCAAATTGCTCATCGATAAAATCACTGGGATAGGTGCTCCAGTCAAAAATGGCTTGGAAAATCAACAAAAGAATACCAAAGAAGATGGCGTACCCCCAAACTTTATGCGTCAAAACGCGGTCGAGTTTCCCTCGAAAACCTTTGGCGGTATTCAAATCAACCTTGTGGGTTTTTTGGAGAACTTTATTAATAAACTGGTAGCGCAATACGGTTTCCCGATGCTGCAATCGCTTCAGTTCGGTATTGGATTTGGTGGAAAAATTAGTAGCATCTTTTATGCGTTGTTTTTCGATGCGCATAAAATTGACATCTTGGGTAATGACCAACCAAAGCTTATACAGGTTTTCTTTAGGAAAAACCTTTTGAAGTCTTGTGAAGTAGTCTTCCGAAATTCGCGAGACATCAGTGTTGGGTTTGCTGGAGAGATGCCTGTAGTCCAGAATATGTTGTTTCAGAACTTCAATTCCCGTGTTTTTTCGCGTACTGACCAAAGCTATTTTGGTATCCAGCATGCGTTCCATGGCTTCAATATCCAACGAAATACCCTTTCGCTCCATCCTATCGGCCATGTTGATGACCAATATGGTCGGAATTCGCAAGTCCTTGATTTGGGTGAAGAGCAGTAGATTCCGTTTCAAATTCTCCACGTCTGTAATCACCACGGCAACGTCAGGAAAGTCCTTATCGTTTTTATTCAATAACAATTCTACCACTACGCTTTCATCCAGTGAGGTGGTATTCAAACTGTAAGTGCCTGGCAAATCAATAATATGCGCTTTGGTACCTCTAGGGAGTTTGCAAATCCCCTGTTTCTTTTCAACAGTTATTCCAGGATAGTTTCCAACCTTTTGCTTAAGCCCCGTAAGTTGATTGAAAATGGAGGTTTTACCCGTATTGGGATTCCCGATAAGGGCGACATTGATGCTCTTACTCATTTGGGGTCTGTGCTTGGGAAATCAAAATTGGAATTTTTTGGGCCAAAGACCTTCTTATCGAAATATGGCTCCCATTCAAATTGATGTAAATGGGGTCTTTCAATGGAGCAATCTGAACCATTTCGACCCAGCCTCCGGGTAAACATCCTAACTCCAGCAACTTGATGGGCAGCGCATCATCTTCAAAATCATGAATGATTCCTCTTTCACCAAGTTTTAAATCGATAACGGATTTCACCAAATTATTTAGAATGAATTTAAGTAATCAAAAGTAGGGAAAAACTAGGGGACGCTTATGCATATTTTCAAAAAACAAGGGTTTCAAGGGTTGTCATAGCTATTGCGGAGTATTGCAATATCGGAAAGTAGCTTTTCCATTTCCTCAATATTGGTTCCGTCGTAATAGCCTCGAATACGTCGCTCTTTGTCAACCAAAATGAAATTTTCGGTATGAACCATATCGAATTCACCCCCATTCCCATCCGTTTTTACGGCGAGATAGGATTTTCGGGCCAACTCGTAAATCTGTGCTTTGTCGCCCGTAACCAAATTCCATTTTTCATCCAAAACCCCTTTCTCATCAGCGTAACGCCGTAGTTGGGCTACTGTATCGATTTGCGGGGTAACGGAGTGGGAAAGTAGCATCACATCCGGATAGGAGGAAATTTCCTCTTGTACGGCTGCCATGTTCTTGGTCATTATAGGGCATATGGTCAAACAGGTGGTGAAGAAAAAGTCTGCTACGTAAATCTTATCCTTATAATCTTGTTGTGTTATGGTTTTACCATTTTGATTGACGAGTTCAAAATCTGCTATGGTATGGTACTTCTTTTTAAAGTGAAGGGTGCTATCCACCAGTTCTTGGCTTACCATCGAAGGTTGATACACAGGAAGGCGTTTTTCTGGATTCAAGGCATTGTAGAATAAGCTTATCACAATGGCTGAGATTACCAAAAGTACGACAGCGAAGAACTTGTATTTCGCAAAGAAAGCACGCATAATTGCAAAATTACGGGGCGTGGCCTAGATGTTCAAAAAGCTGTGCGCGTTTTGTTCCTAAAACTTTCTTAAAAGAAAATCCATGAATATTGGGGAATTTGGTATGCAAGGGTAAAAGATTACATTTGTGGGTTTAACAGACGACTGCTGATGAGCCCCATTTTAATTAAGACCATCCAATTCTTTTTAAGTCTTTCCTTGTTGATTATACTTCATGAATTGGGTCATTTTATTCCAGCAAAGTTGTTCAAGACCCGTGTAGAAAAGTTCTATCTCTTTTTCGACGTCAAGTTTTCCTTATTTAAAAAGAAAATAGGAGAAACCGTTTACGGTATCGGCTGGCTTCCGCTAGGAGGGTATGTGAAGATTTCGGGAATGATAGACGAAAGCATGGACACCGAACAAATGAAAGAAGAACCCAAACCATGGGAATTCCGGAGCAAACCCGCTTGGCAACGATTGATTATCATGTTGGGTGGTGTAACGGTAAACTTTGTTTTGGCCGTTATCATCTACATCGGGATGGCGTACAGTTATGGCGAACAATATATTCCAATGAGTAGTCTTCGCGATGGTATTTGGGTCACCGAAACGAAAATAGGAGATAAGCTAGGGATTCAGACCGGCGATAAGATTTTGGAAGTTGATGGAAAACCCATCGAATCCGTAAATGGTGTTATCATTGAATTGATTAACGGGAATACCATGACCTTGGAGCGGAATGGTGAACGAATCATGCAAGATATTCCTGTTGATTTTATAGCAACCCTTGTTGAAGATGAAGATAGGGTTCGCTTTTTGCGAACACGGCAGCCTTTTGTGGTTGAAGGCATAGAGAAGACCTTGCATAACAAAGACGCTGATTTCCAAAAGAACGATGAGTTTTTGAGCATCAATGGGCAAGAAGCCATTTATTATGACCAAGTTGAATCCATTCTTCAGCAAAATAAAGGGCAGGAGATTGCAATACGGTTACAAAGAGATTCAGAGGTTAAAGAAGTAACGGCCAAGGTAAATTCCGAGGGAAAACTCGGTTTAAAGTTAGGCGGTCTAACCTATGAAGACTGTGAAAAACGGGGTTATTTCGAGCTCAAAACGGTGAAGTATTCCTTTTTGGAATCTATACC
>JBCBPD010000101.1:0-13851 GCA_039820925.1 Bacteroidota bacterium
TGTATATTTTTAAGATGAATAACTGTTTAATCTACTTTTTATGGAAAATATTAAAAAGGCCTTCGAACGTTTTACAACTTTAGACGAAGTTGAATGGAAAGAGATATTTCATATTATGAAACCGAAGGAATTTAAAAATGGTGAATTCTTCATTAAGGAGGGACAAACTTGTAAGTATGTAGGTTTTGTTTCTTCGGGTCTTTTTCGATATTACTATCAAACGGATGGACAACAACTCACGAGACAGTTTTTTTTTGAAAACAATTTTATGGCTAACTACCAAAGCTACATTACTGGAGGCTCCTCCATAGCTTATATCGAGGCTTTGGAAAACTCAGAAGTAATCTTAATCCCTAGGGAAGATTTGTTCCGTTTGTTTGAAACATCTATGAATTTTCAGCGATTGGGAAGAAAAGTAGCCGAGTTTTTATTCATGATTATGTCCGCAAAATATGAGTCGTTTTTATTACAAAGTGCAGAGGAAAGATATCTTAGTCTTATTAAAAACCGCCCAAAGGTTATTAAGAATATTCCTCAATATATGATAGCTTCTTATTTGGGAATAACTCCTGAAGGGTTCAGTAGAATTAGGAAAAGAATTGTAAAGGGATGATATTCTTGAACTGGATGTTATCAATAGTACAGAAATTTCGATACTTAAAACCAAAATACCCTTGATTAGTGTTCTAAAATATTTTCTGCTCAATGACCCAGTTTTCCAAAATAAGACCTAGGCTTTCGTTTGATTGAGCTCAATTCCAAGTCTATTTCAAGGAAAATAATTTGGAATGAAATTGGGCTTAAACGAAAGGAGCATTTGTAAGCTTAATGATTACGAAGAAATGATGTTGAAAGAGCATCTAACATGGTTTTGTGCCAAAACTTTTAAGTGTCTTAGTGGACTTTGCGAGGTTTTGTGCCAAAATCTTGAACTCTGTGGTTTTCAAAAACCTTCAGAATCCTCCGGCAACCCCTTCTTTTTCAAGTATTTGAAAAAGAAATCAAACCCCGTAACACCGCTTAAGCGTGTTACCCTCTTGCTATTCTTCTTCCCCACAAGTTGGGACTTCGAAATACCAGTACTTTTAAGGTAATGGCCATTACTACAATTCGCTGAGGTTTTCTAGATTTTAAGAAGTATAAAATGGAAAAATCAAACATATTTTAGTGGACGGTTTGAATTCATATAAGATGCATAAGGATTAGGTGGGTCAATAGCTAAAGACCAGAAGTATCAAAAGACGGTAATCATTTGCGTATCCTACTTGAGTTTTTAAAAACGTCGGATTTCTAAAACCAAATAAAACACTTCCTAGTTCAGAAATTCATGACACTTCATGTTGACGAAGAAGTTTAAAAAGTCAGTCCATGTCCAAAAGGATATAATGGGTTTTGCGAATCGTGTGGGACGTCTTCCTTTTGATTTTCAACCGCATCTACCGAAGAAGGAATTTCAATGGGCAGCTTACCTGAGGGACTGAACTCCCCTAAAATCAATTGTAAAATGATTACATCCTGACAATCGAAATCTGCAATCACTGCTTTACTGGCTGCATTAATGTCAGGTATCACGGAAGGGCGGTCTATTTTCAAAATAGTTACTGTTGGTTTTAAGTTCATCAATTCCAATATGGCCTCTTTCTCATCTGAAGGAAAATCAAGTCTACCTTGGGGGAAAAACCGCTCAAGCAAATCATCACCTGTTGGAGGAGAAGAAGGGGTTTCCAATTTTTTGATAATGACATCAGCTTCGGAGACATTGGAGACAATTTGGGGAAAAGACTTGTCCAGTCCCTCAATCATACCCTCAATATAGATTTTTTTATCTGGGGAAAGTGGTAAAAATTTGTTCTCATTCTTTAGCAACACCAAGGCCCTTCGCTGCGCTTCCTGCCCTTTGGCAACAAAATCGGGGTGGCCCACTATATCTAGTTTGGTGGTATCTACATAAGGATTGTCAAAAAGTCCCAACATGAACTTATCCTTGAAAATGCGTCGAAGCGACCTGTCCAATCGTTCCTCCGAAATGGAACCCTCTTGTAATAGTTGCATAATCAAATCGGGTCTAGATTCGCCCCCCAACATATCGCAACCGGCATCGAGTATTTTTTTGACACGTTCTTTTTCAGATAAGTGTTCCACTCCCCAGGCTGACGCCGCCTTAACGGGCATATCGGTGACCAAGCCCCAATCTGTACAGACGACCCCTTTAAAATTGAGTGAATCCCGAAGCAATCCAGTGATAATTTCCTTATTGAATGCAAAGCCTACTTCTTCGCTCGTCTGTCCGTTTGGAATGCCATAATATGGCATGATTTGGGCGGTTTTTGCCTTCAGGGCACCATCTATAAAGGGAATCAAATGGTAATCGAAATTATTTCCGGGATAGGCTTGCCCCTTGCCACTGGCAAAGTGCGAATCCCAGCCGTCTTCCTGGGGTCCACCTCCCGAAAAATGTTTAGTCATACAGGCAACACTGGTATTGGACAGACTGTCTCCTTGAAACCCCAAAACATAGGCTTCCGTAAGCTTTGCGGACAACTGGGCATCTTCACTGAAGCAACCGTTTACCCTAGTCCATCGGGGCTCCGTGGCCAAATCGGCCATAGGGTGGAGGGCCAAGCGCAGCCCAAGTGCTAAATATTCTTTACGAGCAATGTTTCCAAATTCCCGGACCAAAGAAGAATCTCGTGTCGCCCCCATACCTAGTTGGGAGGGCCAACGTGAATAGAAACCAGAGGCCACTGCAGGTCCCGCATCAAAACCTCCGCCGTGCCTAGGGTCGGTTGCAATCGTAACCGGAATGCCCAAACGTGTCCTTTCGGCCAACTTTTGGATATTATTGTTCCATTGGGCCGTTTCCAGAGCGGATAGGGTCTCCATTACATTGAAATGATTCATTTTTTTTCTTAATATCTGTTCTGGTGTTGTTTCCAACAAAAGAGAAAATAAATTGGTAATGGAGGGTATTTTGTTCAACTCTCCTCCATTCCTCATTATGGTCATATTAATAAAAAGCGAACCTGCCTTCTCCTCCAATGTCATACGACTCAATAAATCATCGATTCGCGCATTAATATCAGCACTTTTGTCCTCATAGATATCCAGCTTCCCATTCTTGTTCAAGTCCCTAAACTCTCTGCCATTGTTCGTCAAGGTCGGTGCCTCTTCAAATGCCAAATCCATGTTTGAAGATGCCTGCACCTTCCACTTTATCCAAAAAGCAAGGAGTGTCAATAATAAAACCAGAATCAGACTGCCGAAGATTTTCCCGATGATTTTCACAAATCGTTTCATATATATTTTATTACATTGACACAATATAAAAATAATTTTTGATTATTGTATATGTTTGACACAATAAAAGTATGGACAATATACCCCATTCCAAGGTAAAGGATTTCGAAAACCAAATCGAGGATTTTCTGCCCAACCACTCTGTTGATTGTGTGATTTTAGGATATGCAAACCAACAACTTAAGGTATTGCTCCTACAATGGAAAATGAACAGGTCTTGGTGCCTACCCGGCGGATTTGTATTTAAGAATGAAGATATTGATGATGCGGCACACCGGGTACTGCAAGAAAGAACGGGTCTGAACGAGATTTTTTTAAACCAGTTTCACACTTTCGGTAGACGAGATCGGGCTGCGTCACCTACGAGCGATGAATACCTTTTACTTACTGAAAGTATGAACAAACTTGGTTTTACCGAGCCGAAGGTATTGAAATGGTTCAATAAAAGGTTTATTACTACTGGCTATTTTGCATTGGTAGATATTGCAAGGGCACAGCCCCAACCGGATTTTTTGAGTTCAGTATGTGAGTGGAAAGATGTGGGTGCCATTCCACCATTGATTTTAGATCATCGAGAGATTTTAGAAAAGGCCTTAGAGCATCTGCGCCTGCGACTAAACTATGTTCCTCTGGGTCCATCCTTGTTACCTAAAAAGTTTACCATGCAGGATTTGCAAAAATTGTATGAGGCCATTTTGAACAAACCATTGGAGCGCAGCAATTTTCAAAGGAAAATACTTAAACTTGGTTTTCTTAACCGTCATGAAAAACAGATGACAGGTGCGGCGAACAAGGCTCCTTATTTGTATTCCTTTAAATCAAAAAAATATCATGATTTATTGTCTGGTGGAATTGGCTTTTTGTAAAGGGCAACTAGAACATCTTGGTTTCTTTAACTCATCTCCATTGTTCAAACCTTTCGGTATCTTGTCTAGCCCTTATTGGGTTTTTCTAAATCTCTTGATTCAAACTTAAATACGTTACGAACCAACGTCTTTTAAGCCGAGTCGCTAACTTTATCCTAAATTTAGGATTTTGAGTAAGTAATTTCACCCCTTGATACACCCAGGGCTATCTTAAGGTTTCGTTATACCATTTTCTTCTTTCCTGAAATGTAGATCTGTTCTTTTCATGCAAGTGTATTATTGATTGGCTTCCGAATAATCTTTTTCTTCCTGAAGAAAGTGTTTTTTGTTAATTCAATTTGTTCGGATTTTATGCGTTTTTCAAAAACGCAAAATTCTAGACAGACTCGAAAAAAGGGCCGACCTATAAAAAAGTCTAGCCCCTAAAACATTTTACATATTTATTAGGATAATAGCAATCATTGGCGTCTACCAAACGCGACATATTGCCATCTAATCTTATTTAAGGACTTCCAAGATATTCTACCGTGCTTAAATTGTCTATGGAAGCGGTCAAAAAGTCCATTACGTTTATTTGTGCCCCACTCAACCCAAAAACATCAACAAACACAGTCACCGTTTCGTATTCAAATGTGAACAGTCTTGAAGCCCCTATTAGTGTAACATCCAGATACTCACTTTTTCCTATCATTGTTGCTTTGGACGCACCTTTAATTTCGAAAAAAGTTTCTGTTTTACTTAAATTTTCAGTTACTTTATAATACACCCTATTAACTTTCCCGTTGCAAATCCCAATTATTCGATGTACAGTTTACGTTAATTCCATATCGTTTTGCAAAATACTTGTTTGATAAAACGTAAACCTTACATTCTATGAAATCAAACTTGAATCATAGATTTTAGCAATCATTTGTATCATTGGAAAGCAAATTTCTCCGCGCTCCAAATATTTACAAACTTGAAATCCCCTCGTTGACGATTCGCCAACCCTTGCTTGTTAAAAGTAGGATGTGCGCGGCAATCGTTTCGACCGTAATTGTTTTTCCGTTCCTTAGTTCAACGGCGACTGTCATATCAAACATTACAAATGCGTAATAGTCAATAACATCTGTATTAAAATTAGAGGCTTTCTCGATTCTGAACCCTTTAATCGCTCCATAATTCAAACCCAATCCATTCAAAAACTCAATCAGGCTTTGCATTTTGGTAGGTACCGATTTTTTTATCATATGAAGTCCCGGGCCACTTTCGGGAAAGAACATTGGATTAAAATAAACACCGTCATCCTCGACTAGAACGTTAGGCTTATCATATTTGGACCACAGTACTGTATAATCCTCTTGGATAAACTCCTTGATGGTCTTTTCCGCTGTTTCAATCTTCAATTTCTCGAACATATTTGGGTTTTTATGTCTGGGATAGTGGAATTTGTCTTTTAGTACAATTACAAAACCATTTAATAAAAATCAATTGCTTGGTAAACAATCAATTTTTGATAAATCCCTAATGTCGGATGCCTAGATAACAAACTCCAATTCCAGTATTATTTGTTCTTGACCTAATTGAAATTTGGACTTTCTGAAGGAAGGTTTACTGAAACCGGTCATATTAGAAGCACCTACAGACTCTTTTGGAATACCTAAGAAATTACTGTCCAGCTTTCCGTTGTTGTTTTCATCTTGAAAAAAAGCTACGGCATATTCGCCAACTGGCAGGTTGTCAAAGGTAAATGTAGCTTCGGTTCCATAGTGGGTGACCTTGCCTTGCCTGTAGGCTTTGGTCTGATCAGACGGGAATCCGTCTTTAGATTTGTAGAGCATAAAGTAAATGGGGCCCTCTACTTTCTCAATATTTGAGACTTTAACAGTTATTGAGGATGTTTGTTCACTGGTAAAAGCAAAAAATATCAATGCTATAAACGAGGTTAAAATTGTCTTTTTCATTTTTATTTATTTAAGGTCAAACCAGTTATTGTGTTAATCACTATATAAGCGTTCATCAAATCTGCTTGTAATTCTGCAATCGTGATTTCGGCATTGAGCAATGCAGTTTGAGCATCTCTTAAGTCTAAATTTGTCGCCTTTCCGTTTTTAAAGCGACTTTCGGTTCGTGTAAATGCTTCTTGAAATAAAACCAGATTTTCTAGCTCTCGGGATAGTTGTGCTTCTAAAATCCTAATCCTGTTGATTTCTGTAAAGGCATCAGTAATCAAACGATTCTCGAGTTGTTCTTGCTGAGCGATTGTGGTTTCTTTTTCCAACTCAGCGGTGCGAATGGCTGTTCGTATACGTGAACCGTCAAAAATGTTGAAGCGTAAAGTCGCCCCTGCCGTGTAACCAATATTTGTAATCTCCGCAAGTTGTTGTAAATCATTTTCCTGATAAAAAGCTCCATAGTTCGCAAAAACATCCAGTTGTGGATACAATCTAGATTTTGCAAGTTCAATTTGATAATCACCTATTTGAATACCTTCATGTGCCAATAATAGTTGCGGGTTGCCACTGACAATTCTTTCTTGAATTACGGTTGCTTCTGGTAACTCTTTCGTTTCATAAATTACACTTACACGGTATTGACGTTCTGGCTCGGAACCTATCAAAAAATTCAAATCACGTTTCAAATTGTTTTGAGCAAGTAAAATTTGGTCTAGCTGTGTAAGATCACGGTTGAGGTTACTTTCTACATTAAGAACATCAAGACCAGTAGCTTTTCCAAATTCTTTTTGATGTTCAATACGCCGCACACGATCTCGTGTGATGGCTATACTTTTCTCTAAAAGTTCTTGCCTGCGTTGTAATTTGGCGATTTCCAAAAACAACGTAGAAACTTCCAATATGGTTTGATTAATTGTTGCCTCTTCTTGCAACTTACTTATCCTATTCTGACTCTCCAATACTTTAAATTGATATCTACCTCTAAAACCGGCAAAAACCGTATAATCGGCTTGTACCACACCCTGTAATGTTGTAGTCGCCACACCGCTATCATCAAACGACTGAATCGCTGGTGCTGGTGGTTCTTGAAAAGTGCGTATGGTAAGCTCGGTATTATTGTTTGCATAACTCCCATTACCAATCAAGTTAATGGTGGGTAACAAACCGGCATTACCTATGGAAAACTGTTCTTCTGCAATTTTCGAGCGCTTTTTCTCAATATTTATCGAATAATTGTTTTCTAATGTGAGGCCTATTGCCTCTTCCAAAGCTAACGTGGGTAGTAGTGTGGATGTGTTAGTCTCTGTTTGCGCTTTCGCAAAAGCGATACAAAGTATGGCAGCTACCAATGGGATATATGGTTTTTTGAATACTTTCATTTCTTAAGGGTATCATTTTGACGATTAGGTAAGTGCATTTTTTTGTTCTCTTATTTCAATATCCAAGTCCCGCGCCTTGAGTTCACTTCTTCCGCGAAGTTTTCGGTGATAGAACAATTTGATGGAATTGATGATGACAATAAGCGATGGTAGTAATATCAGGGTCAAGAAAATCCCGAAAATCAGGCCAAACGCTATGGCAATTGCGGTTGGCTTAAGGAACTGGGCGCTTACGGAATTGTTCAACAACAAGGGGGCGAGACCAAAAAAAGTAGTTATGGTGGTCAAAATAATAGGCCTGAATCTTGATATAGCAGCTTCCCTTAAAGCTAAGTTGGAATCCTTCCCTTCCTTGATAAGATCATTGTAGGTTGACATCAAGACCAAGCCATTGTTGATAAGGATTCCCCAAAGCGCTATCATCCCCAATATGGAGAAGATACTCACGGGGACGTCATTAAGGAACGATCCCCAGGCCACACCCACGTAGGCAAATGGCAACATTAGAAGTATTGCAATGGTCTTGCTCCAAGATCTATAGTTAATAAGCACAATGGTCACAATGATTATAAAGACGATGACCGAAGGGATTTGGCTACTGTTTTGTCCCTCAGCACTCAATCGTGCCTCCCCTTCAAAGGTGTATCGCATGTTGGGATACTTTTCAACGATTTTGGTTAATACTTGCTGTTCGGTCTCTGCCAGCACATTGGGCACCGAGGTTAGCAGTCCTACGGGATCCGCTTCAACCCTGATATTTCGAATACCATTTTGATGGGCAATCTCCCGTTCCCCTTCCTTAAATTCAAAGGTGGCCAGTTCTCCTAGGGGATAGCTCGCTCCCGAAGGTGTTAGAAAGCGATGGTTCTTCAGTTGCTGCAGACTTCGCCTGTCCTCTTCGTCGTACCTTAACCAGACTTTTATCTCTTCATCGCCCCTTTGCAGGCTTTGGGCCTCCAATCCAAAAAAGCCCTTACGTATCTGATCGAATACCTGTGCTTCGCCCAACCCAAGATAACGAGCCTGTGGAGTAAGCTTCATGGAAAGTTCCGGTGTTCCTTTTTTGTCCGTATCTGTAACGTCCTTCACATCGTCCCGGGATTCCAGATAGGCACGCACTTGCTCTTTGGCATAACGTACGGCATTCATGTCATTACTTACCAAAGAGATTGATATGGGTTTTCCAAAGGCATTAATGGTTCCAAAGGACAAGTTTCTTGCCTCAGGTATGACCCCTACTTCCTTTCTTATTGCATCAGCTACCACAAAGCTTCGAATCCCCCTGGTATCACCTTCCAGCATGTAAACATTTATTACCCCTTCATCAGAGTTGGTTCCTAAGTTACGCTCGGTATACTTTACCACTTGCCGACCATCATCCCGCAGGTTGGTAAGACTATCATTTACCTTCCAAATGGCCTTTTCTATCCGCTCTAGTCTTTGTTGGGTAATGCTCTCATCGGTACCTAGAGGCAATTCAATCTTTGCAGTAATCACATCCTGGTCTATCGTTGGAAAAAACGTACCTTTTATCAACCCGGCGCCCTGTGCCACATTGGTAAGAATAAAACAGAGCAGTATCAAGCCAAGTCCTGCCAAAGGCCTTTTTAAGAAAAAATCAATGATTTTGGTATAGATCCTGTCCCTGAAACTTATCAGTGAATGGTTGGTAAGGCGCGTCAGTTTCCAAGGTCTGTCTTCTTTTGTTAATGCCTTTGAACGGGCAATGTGAACGGGCAATATTAGAGCACTTTCCAGTAGTGCGATGAACAAGGTAGCACATACAACAAACGCGACACTGCTGAAATAGTCGCCAAGTTGTCCATCAATAAAAAAGAAGAGTGAAAATGCCACTGCTGTAGTTGCCAACGAAGCCAATATCGCTGGTATCACTTCCATGGTACCTTTAATGGCGGCATTGAGCGCACTTTCTCCTTTTTGATATTTCTCATAAATGTTTTCTGCCACGACTACACCATCATCCACAATAACCCCCAGCACGACTATCATACCAAAAAGCGACACTTGGTCAATCGTTAAGTTGTAAAAATTGGAGAGCACAAACATCCCCAACAGCGCCACAGGAATCTTAAAGGCTACCCAAAAGGCAACCCTAGGGTGCAGGAACAAGCCTAGGATTATCAGGACCAATAGTATACCCTGCCATGCATTGTTCAACAGCGTGCCAATAGCCTGAGAAAGCGAAACACTTTTGTCCTCAACAATCTCGGCCTTGATACCCTCATGTGAGGCATTGAAGGTATTTATATAGTTTGCCACATACTCCGAGTTTTCTATGATATCCTCCTCACTACGTGAGAAAACCTTTAATATTACTGCCTGTTCCCCATTGACGAAGGTGCTTTCAGGTTTGTCGGCAAATCGGTTCCTTACATTGGCTACATCTTCCACCCTAATGGATTTTCCGTCGGGAGTAGTCTTGACGACAATGTCCTTTAGTGCCCTCGCCTCATAGCCTCGGTTGTCCAAACGCAATAGGATTACCCGTTCGCCGGTTTCTATTTCCCCTCCGGATGCTTTTATGTTTTCCCGCTGTATGGCCGCAGCCACTTCATCAAAAGTGAGGTTGTAGGTGCGAAGGGCACTTTCCATAAAACTGACCTCAATTTCTTCATCTGGGAAACCCGAAAGGACCACTTGCGAGAGATTGGGAGAATACAATAGTTCATCCTTGATGTTCTTGGCGTAATCCTTCAATTCGCTGAGACTCTTGCTTCCAACAATTCCGACGGTCATGGTGTAATTGAGAACCTCTTCTTTGAATATCTTAGGTGTTTCTACCTGTGGTGGAAAGGTTGTTATTTGGTCCACGGCGTTGGTTACATCCTGAAGCACCTCGTTGGGGTCAGCATCATCCAAAATCTCAATACTTACATTGGCAAAACTTTCTTGACTTGTAGATGTGACACGGCGAACACCATTAACCCCATCTAACTTGTCCTCAATCTTGTTGACTACATCGGTTTCCAATTCTTCGGGGGATGCACCACGGTACACTACGTTTACATTTATAAAACTGACGGGCTCCGTTGGTAGAAAATTTGACCGCATGTTGAGCACTGTAATTAGCCCTAAAACGATTATCAACCCTACAACTACATCGGCCAACTTTGGTTTATTCACCAGATAAGTGATTAGCTTCTTCATCTTATTCTATGATTTTTAATCCAGAGACCGGGTTATCAAAAGTTGTCAGAACTAGTTGGGTATTATCGGTCAAGCCCCTTATCACAACCTCTTTGTCCGTAGTGTTCAACACATCAACTTCTTTTTTAAGGATTACCCCGTTTTCCAGAACATGGACAGTGTTGTCCCTATTGACGGCGTATGCAGGGACATTAACGGAATTCTCGAAAGAGCTGGAATTCACAAAACCTTCTAGGTACATACCACTTCGAAGATCGGTATCGGAAATTTTTAGGAACACGGGGATGTTCTGTGTATCGGGATCAACAATATTGTTGATTCTGACAACTTTGGCCTTGAATTTCTTGGCCATTTCTTTGTTGTAGAACTCGATTAGTTGCCCTGCCTCCAATGCTTTTGCCAATCTCAATGGTACTGCTGACTCAATTTCATAATCCCTATCGCTGAAAAAGGTTCCGAGCGATTGGCCAGGAGATACCAGTCCACCATTGTCTACCAAAGCCACCGACAGGGAACCAGAATAAGGCGCCTTCAGGGTATATTTGCTTAATCGTTCTTCTTGGGCCTTGATGTTGTAGTAAGTGTTGTACACCTGACGGGAGGTCAAAAAGTACTTTTCAGGACTTGATTTAGTTTCTGGTAGCTGAGGCAACGGTTTTCCGGTCTCATAAGAATTGATATAGTCCAACCAAGGGCCATAATTTTCTGGGTAGTCAGCCTGCATATCGGGCATCATACCCGTAAGGATATTGAGAAAAGCGCTTTTTTGGGATTCAAGATTGAGTGCAAACTCTTGGTCGTCCATACGCAGTATGGTCTCTCCCTTTCTATAGGATGTTCCTGCCTTAAAAGGTTTGTCACCCATCAAAATCCTGCCCTGTACCTCGGAGACCAACCGAGTCGTGTTTTTTGGTACCACCCTGCCTGTAATTGGCATATAACTGCTTACGGTAGTATTTTGGATGGTTCTCACTTGAAGGTCGGACCTTCTGACGACCTGAACATTACTTTGGGAGGTCAGAGCGTTAGTTTTCTGTATTGTTTCAGGATTTTCCCGATCCTCTTTTTTTCCGTCATCGCCACAGGCAATGAACAAAAGCGCAATTAAGGAAAGCCTGATTGCATTTTTGATGGTTTTCATGGGTTTTTTGTTAATTGATAATTTTGACTGTTAGTCATTATTGTTTCCGAAAAAAGTTGTTTTTTAGCCTTTTGCACTGAATGGTCCTGCTTTTGCTCCACCACTTTGTATGCGAAGACTTCTTTTTCCTTTCCTTTTAGATTCTTAAATATGATTTGTTCAAGTAAATAGTCTTGCTGTAGGCGTAATATGTTCTTCACTGATGGTTTTGACAATATCATATCGGTATCATCCGTACATTGCGCCAACAATCTAGAGGTGGTATTGAGCACGTCGCCGTGGTATACCAAATGTTTGATATCCTTCCCGATTTCGCTCTGCACTACTTCACCGGAATGGATGGCGCATTTAAATTTGGGGACAAAACCATACTCTTCGTGGAACTTGTGAGCACTTTCCTTTAAGTAGGCCTTAAAATCTGAAAATAGGTGCAGGGCCAATAGGTCGGCATTATCAATGTCCGACTTCCAGGTAATAACGGCCTCGTCTCCAACATATTGGTAAATTTCAAATGGACAGAGTTCCACGAGTTCATTGAGCATCCGAAAACAATCGCGGAGAAGTTTCGCATAGGATTGACTTTGCATTTTCTCGGCTTTTGCAGTCGCTCCGTTCAAATCAATGAACATAAACCCCCGCTCTGTAAGTTTTGGGTTGAGTACCTGACCCATGGACAATGCCATAAGTCGGATTACACTACCGGTTCGACGTTCAAGGTTTGAAATGAAGAACATCATTATACTGATAAGTAAAAAGTAAAAGGTCAACGAAATAAAATATTTACTGGTCAAGACTGCCAACACACTATTGGTAACACTAATGCTTTCCGTAAGGAAGTAATGAATACTTAAAAGAGTTATCATTGCCACGAAAAAAATTAAAACTGACATCAATATTACCAGAAGGAACCGTAAAACATTGGAACAACCCCAGACCAAAAGTCGGTCGCCGAATTCCTTGAAACCAATACTGGCCATTGAAATAATGAGCAAGGCACTGTTGGATATCAAAAAAAAAGTATGGAATCCGAGACCGGTGACAATCTGGTCTTGAACAATGTTCGAATCGATGAGTAATCCCAATACAAAGAAGACATTGGTCGCCAAAAATGCAATAGTGGATAGGACGATATGGCTTTGCAACTTGTTCATTTAGGTGACTGAGATTGCTTTTTCCAAATAATCGTTGAATGGACGTATGGTTAAGTAAACCTCTTCTACATAGTCCACGAAATGGTCGCTTTGGACCATATCTACAGTTAGGTCAGCCCTTGCCGTTAGATTATTGTAGCGCAATAGCTGAATATATTTATGGTCCTTTGGATAATCTCGAGGTGTGGTTTTAAGTTTGTCTGGGTCTTCCGCCAACCCCCCGAATATTTTTTTGAATTTAGACACATTGAGAATTTCCAGAAGTTCGTCACCATTATAATCAATGGCATCCCTCACCCGTTTCAAAATTTCTTTATCCGGCCTCCACAGTCCACCCCCCAAAAAGGACCAACTGATTCCAGCGGAAATATGGAGCTTTGAAACTGGCTCTCCCTTTGCGTTGGGTGAACAGGAAAAATAGTCTTTGTAAATCGGCTTATCGGGATGGAACACGCGATTGTTGTTGGTGCGCGTAATGGTATCCTTGGGCTTGAACTGATCAAAATAAGAATCATAGGCTGACAATCTTTCAAGGATAGCTTCTACTTCCTCCAACCAGCGTTCCTTGGCCTTTTGGTAACGATCTCTGTTCCTGTCCATCCAGTCCTTCGAATTGTTGTTACTTAAATCGTTCAAAAAAATAAAAATATCGTTTTTACTGGCTATCATAAATTGACTATTAGTCATATTTTATTAAAAAAATTACGTTCCCATTCCACGGACCAACACATCCACATAGGCTTCCATGAGTTCTTTCTGTTTTATATCTTCGCTATTTTCCAAAAACGTCTTTTTGGAATCCAAAAACTGCATGATTCCCATACTACTACCCCATGCCATATAATTGGCAATCAGTGGATCAATATCTTTTCTAACAAAACCCTTGCTTCGCTGACCACATCAGAGAACAGCAAA
>JBCBPD010000102.1:0-13765 GCA_039820925.1 Bacteroidota bacterium
GTTGCCCTCTTCATGTGCAAACATGGCTTTAAGCTCTTCTGTCGTTGCTGTGTTATCCAAGAACTTAGCGATAATTTCCTCACCCATGAGAATACGGGTCGTTTGACCACTGAAGCTTACTGAAGATTCCCCTTCTCTTTCAAAAACATAGGTGGCTGGAGCAGCAACTTCATCTCCTGGAACTCCACCTTGGTCATCATCATCAGAACAGGAAATAATAAAAGTGCTTAACAAAGCGATATACAGAACATTCTTCAATTTCATTTTATTTAGATTAGATTTAAATAGGGAGCAAATATAGATTCCTATCAAAAGCCAAACAACTTTATTTAGACTTAATTTAAGAAACCTTAAGATTTAACGTATCGGTAACCTTGTGCGTTAATGATAGGCGGAAAAAAGCTCAGTCGCTTTGTTGTAGGCTGCCTCAAATACCATGGCATTTACCCCGGTTTCGGCCTTTGCTTGATTGAAGTACGAGAAGATTTTCTCCGTTGGCATGTTCCCGGTCAATTCGTCTTTCGCCATAGGACAGCCGCCAAAGCCCTGAATTGCTCCATCAAATCTTGTACAACCTGACGCATAGGCTGCGTGTACCTTTTCATGCCATTTGGATGGAGTGGTATGCAAATGCGCGCCAAACTCTATATCGGGATACATGGGAATGAGATTGGAAAAGAGATACGTAATGACCTCCGGTGTTGAAGAACCCACCGTATCGGATAAAGAAAGAATAGTGACTCCCATTTGGGCTAATTTCTCGGTCCATTCTCCCACAATTTCCACATTCCATGGGTCACCATACGGATTACCAAAGCCCATGGAAATGTAGGTCACAACTTGCTTTCCAGATTGATTCGCCACGTCGAGAATTGCTTTTAAGGTCTCTACAGACTGTGCAATGGTTTTGTGGGTATTCCGCATTTGAAAATTCTCAGAAATCGAAAACGGATAGCCCAAATAATCAATTTGTTCATGCACTGATGCATCTTGAGCACCGCGCAGATTGGCTACGATAGCAAGCAGTTTACTTTTGGATTTTGTCAAGTCCAAGCCTTCCAAAACTTCTCTGGTATCCACCATCTGCGGAATGGCCTTGGGAGATACGAAGCTACCGAAATCCAAAGTGTCAAAACCACAACCTAGCAGCGCTTGAATGTATTTGATTTTCTTTTCGGTCGGAATAAACGTTTTGATGCCTTGCATGGCATCTCTTGGGCACTCTATGAGTTTAATCCGTTTCATGTAGCGGTAAAAATACCACTATTTCCTCGATAGGGCGAGGTATAATGCTATACCCAGAAAGGTGATGATTTGTAATGCTTTTAGGTACTGACCCGCAGTTTTGTTTCGCAACAAAAGCTTGGAAAGGTATCCTGCTAACAGGGCCAACACCGAAAATACCGCGAAAGAAATGGCCATGAAAAGTAACCCTAAAACATAAAATTGAAAGACCGTCCCGTAGGTTTGACTGAACAAAAAGCCTGGGAAAAATGCCAAGAAAAATATGGTCACTTTCGGATTCAGAACGTTCATTACAAAACCCGTTTTAAAAAGCGATGGTAAACTTCGAGCGGGTTGGCTTTCGGCATCACTTAAAACAATAGCTCCATCACTTTTCCAAACCTTAAAGGCCAGATATATCAGGTAAACGATGCCAAAAATCTTAATGGTCCAGAACAAAGATTCACTGCGCTTGATGATTTCGGAAACTCCAAAGGCCAGTAACGTGGTATGTACAAGACAACCGGAAATCAAACCGCAAACGGTAGCCATTCCAGATTTGATTCCATTTGTCAAGCTTTGTGAGATGACAAAAATATTGTCTGGACCTGGGGAAAGTGCCAAAAGCGCCGTTGCCGCCGCAAAGCTCGCAAGGGTTGACACTTCAACTTCTGTGACAACCAGTAAAACCCTAAGCATGCTGTGCAATCACAGCCGATTGTTTCTGTAAAATGGCTTGGTTGATTTTTTTGATGAGTCCTGGACCCTCGTAAACGAAACCGGTGTAAAGCTGTACCAAATCGGCACCTGCCTCCAATTTTTCCAGAGCATCTTCTGCAGAGTGAATACCCCCTACTCCAATAATCGTAAAAGAGTTATTCCCTTTTTCGGCAAGAAAACGAATGACCTCCGTACTGCGCTCCTTTAAGGGTTTTCCACTCAGACCCCCTTTTTCTTCCGTTAAAATCATCATGGATTTGAGATTGTTTCGCTCAATCGTGGTATTTGTAGCAATTACCCCTTCGATACGGGTTTCATTCACAATTTCAATGATATCCAATAGTTGGGCATCCGTTAAATCCGGTGCAATCTTAAGCAAGATAGGACGCTGTTTGCGTTGGTGCTGTTTCGCTAATTTACTATTCTCACGTTTCAGGGTTCTTAGCAATTCCGTTAAAGGTTCTCTTCCTTGTAAAGCACGAAGTCCCGGGGTATTGGGCGAACTTACGTTGACAACAAAGTAATCTACATGAAGAAATAAGGCGTCAAAACAAATCAAATAATCCTTCACGGCATCTTCATTGGGTGTAACCTTGTTTTTACCAATGTTTCCACCAATAATCACACGATGTTTCTTTTTTAATTGTTCCACCGCCTCAAAAACCCCACGATTGTTAAATCCCATACGATTGATTATGGCTTCATCTGGTATTAAACGAAACAACCTTTTTTTGGGATTACCACTTTGTGGTTTGGGGGTTAGGGTTCCAATCTCTATGAATCCGAAACCAAAATCGGACAACTCATTATACAGTTTTGCATCTTTATCAAAACCCGCAGCTAAGCCTACTGGATTTTTAAAGGTCAACCCTAGGACCTCACGTTCAAGTCCCTTGTCTTTAACCACAAACTTTTTTCGAAATAAGGTTCCAAAACCGAGTCTCGCCATCAAACGAACCATTCGGAAGGAAAAATGATGGGCATTTTCGGCGTCTAACAGGAAAAATAAGGGTCTCAACAGCAATTTATACATCAACCAGCATCAATTTGGGACAAAAATAATAACTCTTTTAGTGCTTTTATGCCCCGGAATTAGTTTTCATTAACCAAACCATCAACATATAATGGGGTTAAAGAAAGTCCTGAACATAATTCTACATAAAAGTTGTACTGTTTCTTGTTGAAAATTCCCAACAAGCGTTTGTCCATCATACGGGAATTGCTTTGCATACTGTCCAATATGGTGCGGTACTTTTTGGACATTGTTATCAAAACTTCAGGTGGACTTTCTTCATGCTTTAAGAGGAGTACGCGTGCTTTTTCTTTGAGCATATCGTTTCGAATTCCCAATTCGGCACTCCAATTTTTAAGTTTGGTTTGTTGCTCTTCGTTCAGCTGGAATATCTCCACAATATCTGAATCATGGACACTTCCAATGCCTAAAGGACATTCTTTTTGCCCCCAAAGTACAGAGCAAAGACCCAAGGCAAAGACAATCAATGTATTTCGCAAGGTTGGAAGGTTGATGGTTTTTCAGCTTGAAGATACAGGATGAATTTGCATCTGACGAAAAATCCGCTTGAAATAGCATTATTTTTATAAAAAATTCCACTTCATGGAGAAACTTTTACCTCGCTTTCTAGAATTTGTTCAAGTTGACACCCAAAGTGACCCCTACTCGCAAACGACTCCTAGCACCGAAAAGCAGCGGAAGCTTGCGAAAAAGTTGCTCTTGGAATTGCATCAAATTGGAATGGAAGATGTTTCCATTGATGAAAACTGTTACATCATGGCAACCTTACCCAGCAATGTGGAGAAAAAAGTTCCCACAATTGGGTTTATCGCCCACATGGATACCACCCCAGATTTTACGGGCAAAAAGGTAAAACCCAATATCGTTGAAGGGTATGATGGTGGTGATATCAAATTGAAAGGCAAAAAGGGGATGGTGCTTTCCCCTTCGGAATTTCCAGAACTAGAAAGCTATATAGGGCAAACCTTGGTCACAACCGATGGTACTACATTGCTTGGTGCAGATGACAAAGCAGGCGTTAGTGAAATCATAACCGCTATGGAGTACTTGAGAAATCATCCGGAAATTCCACACGGCGAAATTCGTATCGCTTTCACACCAGATGAAGAGATTGGTCGGGGCGCTCACAAATTCGATGTGCAAAAGTTTGGTGCTGAATGGGCCTACACGGTAGATGGAAGTCAAGTTGGCGAATTGGAATTTGAAAACTTCAATGCTGCCAGTGCAGTCATTAAATGCAAAGGGAAAAGTGTTCATCCGGGTTTCGCCAAAGACAAAATGATAAACGCGCTTTTGGTAGCGCACGAATTCATTGGCATGTTACCCTTACAAGAAGTTCCTGAAAAAACCGAAGGGATGGATGGCTTCTTTCATGTACACACCTTTAAAGGTGGCGTGGAAAAGTCAAAAATAGAGCTCATTATTAGAGACCATGACCGCGAACATTTCGAGGCGCGAAAGCAATTGTTGCTTGATATTGCCGAAAAATTGAACGACCGCTATGGGAACGCCATTAGTGTTCAACTAGAAGACCAATACTACAACATGCGTGAAAAAGTAGAGCCAGTCTACCACATTGTTGAAATTGCTGAAGAAGCTATGAAATCCGTTGGGGTAGAACCCATCATCAAACCCATTCGCGGAGGGACCGATGGTTCCCAACTCAGTTTTATGGGACTCCCCTGCCCTAATATTTTCGCTGGGGGGCACAATTTTCATGGCCCTTACGAATATGTTCCCCTCGAAAGCATGCAAAAAGCAGTAGAGGTTATCGTTAAAATTTCGGAGCTAACAGCCACCCAAATCCAATAAAAAAAGCACCCGAAATGGGGTGCTCTAGGGTTTAGAAATAGTAGACTTATTTTTTGACCTCAGCGGAAAGCTTTTTGCTCATTTCCATGGAGATGGCTGAGCGGTCAAACTTTAATCTTCCAGCCATGGTTTCAATAACACAAGAATAATCCTTGTCGTTCAATTCAACCACTTTGCCGTGTAAACCGCTTTTGGTAATAATTTTATCTCCTCTTTTTAAGCCAGAGGCAAATTTCTTTTCATCTTTCTGACGTTTGATTTGTGGTCGAATCATAAAAAAATACGCTACTACCATTATCAAAATGAGCGGCAGAAAGTTTCCTAAGTTTTCCATGTTTGGAATGTGCTAAAAGTTATTTAACCGGTCCAGCAGGAACCGTTTGCTTTGGATTGACAAAGGCCTTGATACGAAGCGTCTCAGACCCTTTTTCGGTATTTGCGGTCACCGTAACCGTTTTGGTCACTTGATTTTGTCCTGTACCATTGAATTTCACCAACAAATCACCAGTTGCTCCGGGAGCGATAGGTGTATTCTTCGGGTACTCTGGAATGGTACAACCACAGCTACTTTTCGCATCGGTAATAATCAAAGGCGCGTTTCCAGTATTGGTAAATGTAAAGCGCGTTTGTTGTGCAGTTCCTTGTTCAATAGTACCAAAATCATGTTCTGATTTGTCAAAGGTCATTACAGGCAGTTTCTTCTGTGCCTCATCCCTACTGGATGCATTTTCAACATTCTCAGCTACAATTTTACTTGAAGCTTTTTCCTTGCAAGAAAGGCCTACAACAGCTACAAAAGCCAACAAGCCCAAACCAATGATTGTTCTTCTCATTCTATAATTTATTTTTCCAAAAATAATCAATTCGCAAATTATCGCAGACCTCGGCCTATTTTTTGGAGCTTTCCATCGGACTTATATTCCTTGGCGAGCTTATCCAGTACACCATTGATGAAAATACTACTCTTTGGAGTGGAGTACTCCTTGGCGATTTCTAGATATTCATTCAAGGTCACCTTTTCAGGAATGGAAGGAAAGTTCAACAACTCGCAAATGGCCATTTTCAAAATGATGGAATCTATTTCTGCAATGCGATCATTGTCCCAGTTTGGGGTTTTTGCCTCGATTTCCTTTTCCCATTTGGCGTCGTTCAGCAAGGTTTTGGTCAAAAGGGTTTTGGCGAAAACCATATCCGCTTCATCCTTCAAAAGTCTGGGTACAAAATATTTCGGCTTCGCTTCCTGGGAAGCATTCTTTAAACGTTTTACGATGTAAGTATTCACAATGGGAAAATCATCAACCCATGTCAACTTATCATCCTCCAAGTATTCATAGATTTTGTCATTGGGTGCAATGACGGTTTTGAAGAGCTTTAGAATCAATTCTCGGTCTTCGGAATATGAGCTTTCCTTTTTCGCCATGTATGCTTTGTACGCATCGCTTTCCAGAATTTCCTTGTACAAAATCTTAACGTAGTCGCCGTTGAGGTCCCAATTATTGAGTTTTCTATTGGACCACTCTTCTTCAAGTAAGGGGTTATCAGCAATTTGTAGAAGCAGCTGGTTTTCTACAAACTTTTTGGGGTTTGGAAAACTATCTTCTTCGGTCGTCAAGTATTTTTTGGAAGCCTGCTCGGTACGATACTTGGCCATCCCATGCAATTCTTTCAGCAAACTAAGCATAAGAAGGTAGAGCACATACATGTTCTCAATGCTTACTTTCAGGAATTTCTCCTGCTTCTCAAGAGAGTCATCTTTAGACTGTACCAATGCATAAATACATTGCATGACCTTAACTCGTATATGCCTTCTTGTAAGCATGTTTAAAGAACTTTTATAATGGCGGTTGCATTTATAGCCGCAAAAGTAACTTTATAATTTATTTCTGCCTACCCTTACTTTTTTCTTATCAGTTTTATAACATTTGGTTTTGAGGTTTAACTCTATATTTGCGTGGTTTTGATTTAATCTTTTCCCAGTCGTTTTTCCTAAATGAAGGAACTCAAGCACTTAAACAAGTATTTTAAAAAATACGCGCTCAAAATCCTACTCGGTATTGTTATCACGATTGTAGCAAGGTTGTTTTCGCTCTTCTTGCCGCATTACGTCAACAACTCCATTCAGACCATTGAAAAATATGTGGGTAAGGAATTGACCTTGACTGAAGCGAAAAGTGACCTCTTCGAATACATCCTTATTGTTATTGGAGCGGCATTGCTATCGGCTTTGTTTACATTTTTGATGCGACAAACCATTATCAACGTATCGCGCTATATCGAATTTGACTTGAAGAATGAGGTTTTCGACCATTATCAAATTCTCAATCTTGATTTTTACAAGAAGAATCGCATCGGGGATTTGATGAACCGAATCAGTGAGGATATTAATCAGGTACGCATGTATGCAGGACCAGTCATCATGTACGGCATGAACACCATTACCACATTTGTTTGTGTCATTTCGATAATGTTCATCAAAGCCCCTACCCTAGCGGCTTACACTTTAGTGCCCCTACCCTTTTTATCCATTTTGATTTATCAGATTAGTAAAATCATTCATATTCGAAGTACGAGGGTTCAAGAATTCCTATCCACACTTTCTACTTTTTCACAGGAGTCCTTTTCAGGCGTATCAGTTATCAAGGCTTATGGTATCGAACCCAAAGTGAATCGTGAAATGGGTGATTTGGCGCTCCAAGGCAAGAACATCAGTATGGATTTGGCCAAAGTCAATGCGTGGTTTTTCCCCTTAATGATTTTGTTGATTGGCATCAGCAACATCATCGTCATTTACATTGGCGGAAAACAATATTTGGCTGGTGAAATTGAATCTTTTGGGATTATTGCCGAGTTTATTCTCTATGTCAACATGTTGACTTGGCCCGTAGCGGTAGTAGGATGGCTGACGTCAATTGTGCAACGTGCCGAGGCTTCGCAAAAAAGAATCAACGAGTTTTTGAAGGTGGAGCCTAAAATTCAAAACACTGCATTGGAAACGGCAGAAATAAAAGGTAATATTCGATTTGATAACGTGACTTTCACCTATGATGACACGAACATTACTGCGCTGAAAAACGTGTCCTTTACCATCAAATCAGGACAGACCGTTGCCTTCTTGGGCAAAACCGGAGCAGGAAAGTCTACCATACTCGATTTGGTTACCCGATTGTATGATGTGGATTCGGGAAGTGTTCTCATTGACGACACCCCTATTCAAGAATTCAATCTCAATCATCTGCGAAAAGCCATTGGTACGGTTCCCCAGGATGCCTTTCTGTTTTCCGATACTATCGCCAACAACATTCGCATGGGGAACGAATCTGCCAGCGATTCCGAAGTGGTCGCTGCAGCTAAAAAAGCCGTGGTTCATGAAAACATTGAAGGTTTCACCAAAAAATACGATACGATTCTGGGTGAACGGGGCATCACTTTAAGCGGTGGCCAAAAACAACGTGTCTCGATCGCGCGTGCCTTATTGAAAGACCCTACCATCTACTTGTTTGATGACTGTCTTTCAGCCGTAGATACCGAAACTGAGGAAGAAATCTTAAAGAACCTCAAAGAAATTTCGTCTAATAAAACGACCCTAATTGTTAGTCACCGCGTTTCTTCAGCCAAGAATGCCGACCACATTATCATCCTTGAAAATGGAGAAATCATACAAGAAGGAACACACGAAGAACTCAATAGCGTAAAGGGATACTACCAAGAACTTTATCAAAGTCAGCTCTCGGAGAAAGTGGACTAAAAAATTGTGGTTTTAGCATTTTTTTTACATTTTTGGTAGAATTATACAGCAAATCACTAAACACACACCTAATCTCTATGAGTGATAAAGAAATAATGGACCAGGAAGAAATTTACTCCAAAGTCCTAAGAGCTGGAAGACGAACTTACTTTTTTGACGTCCGGAGTACAAAAGCAGGAGACTACTATCTAACCATCACGGAAAGCAAAAAATTCACCCACGACGACGGATCCTTTCATTACAAAAAACATAAAATATATCTCTACAAAGAAGATTTTATGGCCTTTAAGGAAATCATGGAGGAAATGATGGATTATATTATAGAGGAGAAAGGTCTTGAGGTCATCTCGGAAAGACATCAAAAAGATTTCAAGAAAGAAGAAGAGGCACCTGTTTCCAAAAATGACAGCAATTCCTCAAGCTTCACGGATGTAAGTTTCGACGACATCTAAAACAACCTTAAAAAAAACTTAAAACGGCCTGCCTTTGACAGGTCGTTTTTTATTTTAGGGCTTACTCTAATCCAACTAACAGAAAATGCGATTCCACTACGTTCTTTTATTTCTTTTCCCTGTTTTTTTAACGGCCCAAAGCGTGACTTTGGACTATTACCTCCCAAAAAATATCTCCTATAACGCAGATATCCCAAAACCAGTCGATATCATTGGACATGAGGTTGGGGAATGGCACATCACTCATGATAAGCTATTGTTTTATTTGAAAGCACTGGCTGAATCCAGTGATAGAATAACCCTTGAAGAACGCGGTAAAACATTTGAGGGACGCCAGCTTCCGTTACTTACCATCACCAGCCCAGAAAATCATAAGAATATTGAAACCATCCGAAAAGAACATATCGCGCTTACTGATGGTGAGGTTTCAGACGTTTCAGGAATGCCCATCGTGGTCTATCAAGGCTTTTCCATTCACGGCAATGAGTCTAGTGGCACCAATGCAGCTGTAGTCTACGCCTATTATCTTGCTGCCGCTGAAGGCAACGAAATCGAAGCGGCCTTGAAGAACTCAGTAGTTCTTTTGGATGCCTGCATGAACCCTGATGGTTTGCAGCGCTTTGCGTATTGGGCGAACATCCATAAAAGCCAAAATTTAAATCCAGACAACAACGACAGAGAATATCGTGAAGTCTGGCCTGGGGGACGCACCAACCACTACTGGTTTGATATGAATCGGGATTGGTTGCCAGTGCAACTTCCTGAGAGTAGAGCACGTGTAGAGACCTTTCATAAATGGTTACCAAATATTTTAACGGACCACCATGAGATGGGAACCAATTCTACCTTTTTCTTTCAGCCAGGAGAACCTGACCGTGTACATCCTTTGACCCCAAAACTGAACCAAGAATTAACCAAGGAAATCGGAAATTTTCACGCCGCTGCTTTGGATAAAATTGGTTCATTGTACTATTCTGAAGAAGGATTCGATGATTACTACTATGGAAAGGGCTCTACGTTTCCGGATGTAAACGGAAGTATCGGTATTCTTTTTGAGCAAGGGAGTTCGAGAGGACACATTCAAGAAAGTGAAAATGGCATTTTGACCTTTCCGTTTACCATCAGAAATCAATTTACCGCATCATTATCTACGTTGACGGCAGCCAATGCGTTACGTGAAAAGATTTTGGACTTTCAGAAAAGCTATTATGCAAACTTGCGGCAAGAAGCGAGTCGCATGAAAACCAAGGGCATCGTATTTGGGGACCCAAAAGATATCACCCGTACCAATAGCCTTGCGGAAATACTCTACCGTCATAAAATTCGATTCCATAGTTTAAAGCAAGACATGACCGCTGGAGGCAAAACCTTTAAAAAAGACCATGCCTTCATTGTACCGATGGACCAAAAGAATCCTAGGCTCATCAACGCTATGTTTGAAAAACGAACGACGTTTAAAGACAGTATTTTCTACGATGTCTCCGCTTGGACGTTTCCTTTAGCCTTTAATTTGGATTATGCGTCGGTAAGTTCGTTGACCAATGCCGGAGAGGCCATTACCCAAATGCCGAAAAAAGCAGCTAGCGTCCCTCAAAAAAGTAATTACGCCTATCTATTTGAATGGCATGATTACAATACGCCAAAAGCATTGAACCGGATTCTCGAAAAAGGATTACGTGCCAAAGTGGCGAGAACACCATTCACTTTAGAATCGAACGACTATGACTATGGAACCATTATGGTACCTGTTCAAGACCAGAAATTGGATTCGGACGAACTATTCGAATTTCTAAAAACTGTAGCTAGTGAAACGGGAATCGAAATTTCCGGAGTCAGTACAGGCCAAACCAAGGGTATTGATTTGGGAAGTAATGACTTTGAACCCATTAAAAAGCAAAAAGTAGCGCTTTTGGTAGGAGACGGAGTCAGGTCATACGACGCGGGTGAGATTTGGCACTTGTTCGATACGCGTTACGATATGAAAATCACAAAATTAGACACGCGGTCTTTTGATAATGTCGATTTGGAACGCTACACGGATTTAATAATTCCTAGCGGATGGGGCGGAACGATTCTTGACGAAGCAGGAACGAAAAAAGTCAAAGAATGGGTTAAAAATGGTGGTACTTTAATTGGCTATCGAAATGTGGCCGATTGGATGCATAAAAACGAAATCATGAAATTGAAAATGCGAAAGGATACCCTTGTCGCGAAGAACATTTCCTTTGATAAAAAACGAGCTTTTCGTGGGGCGCAAGTGACGGGAGGTGCCATTTTTGAGGCAAAAATTGACCGCTCGCACCCTATCAACTTCGGATATAGCGGAAACACCATCTCCTTATTTCGCAATACCAATATTTATTTGGAGCCCGCCAAACAGAGTTATGATAATCCCATACAATACACCGACAAGCCATTGTTGAGTGGTTATATTTCTGAGGAGAACGCAGAACTCATTAAATCCAGCGTGCCTTTTAAGGCCAAACGCATGGGCAAAGGCCGTGTGTTGCTCTTCACGGACAACACGAATTTTAGAGCCTTTTGGTACGGAACGAATAAACTTATGATGAACGCCATTTTCTTTGGCCCTATCATGTAAAACACAAACCATGGCAAGAACTCCCAGTAACATGTTGGCTTTGGGTACCAAGGCCCCAGACTTTAAACTTCAGGATACGGTTTCGGATGAATTCTTGACCTTAAACCAGGTAACTGGAGAAAAAGGTACCGTGGTCATGTTTATTTGCAATCATTGTCCGTTCGTAATTCACGTGAACCCTGAGCTTACCAGGGTTGCTGAGGAGTATGGTAAGCAAGGTATCGGTTTTGTGGCCATATCGAGCAACGACGTGGAAAACTACCCTCAAGATGGCCCAGATTTGATGAAAGTCAAAGCCAAGGAAGAGGGCTACCCTTTTCCCTATTTGTACGATGAAACCCAGGATGTCGCTAAAGCCTACGATGCCGCTTGCACGCCAGACTTTTACCTGTTCAATGCAAACCAGGAATTGGTGTATCGCGGGCAATTAGATGATTCAAGACCCGGGAATGGTTTGCCCTTAAATGGAAAAGATTTACGGGACGCATTGACGGCACTTTTGACCGAAACTCCCATAAGTGAAATGCAAAAGCCAAGCATTGGCTGCAACATCAAGTGGAAGTAACCTCTTACCAACCTTCGCGTTCAACCAAGTTTTGGATGTGTGCCAAATGATGGCTACTGTGCCAAGCATAAAGTCCTACGGTTTCAGCCAAAGTAGGGGTAACATTTCCCTCAGGATGAAGAAAAGTCTTTTGCAAATCCTCCTGTGACAAGCCCTTTAGCAAATACACCAATTTGGCATGCACCGCGTTCAAATGGTTTAGGGAAAGTGTAATAGGCGCCGATTTGGCATCAAACAAATTAGACCAGTCTTTTTGGGCATATGCTTTTATCAAAGGGCTGTCTTCCGTGAGTGCCCATTTAAAGCGGGTATAACTATGGTGATGACTATCAGAGATATGATGCACTAATTGACGAATGGTCCATCCCCCTGTGCGATAAGGCGTATCCAATTGCGCATCATTGAAAGATGCAACTATCTGTGTCAGACGTTCCGGAAAATCTTCAAGGGTCGCTATCCATGTCTGAAGGTGTTCGTCAGTAATGGTTTTTGGAGCGACGTACTTTCCAATGGGGAACTTCAAAGCTTCCAAGTTATCATTTTGCATATATCTTGATTTTGGTTTCCTTCAAAATTACAGGGATTGAATAAAGATTGAGCTCATTTTTAGGCAAACTTTAATACATATTTAACCGCCTTCCCTGAACGGCATTTGTTTTATCTACTAATTTTGTAGGATATAACAATTTTAAAACAAAAAACACCCATATGTCTGCATTACGATTGGGCGATGTCGCTCCAGATTTTACCGCTGAAACCTCACAAGGAACCTTGAATTTATACGACTATCTGGGCGATGGTTGGGGTATCCTTTTTTCACATCCAGCCGATTTTACTCCAGTTTGTACCACCGAATTGGGGACTGCAGCAAAATTCAAAGATGAATTTGCGCAACGCAACGTGAAAATGATTGCCCTTAGTGTTGATGGTGTGGCTTCGCATTCCGAATGGATTAAGGACATCAACGAAACACAAGACACGGTAGTCAATTTTCCAATCATAGCAGATGAAGACCGAAAAGTATCGGATTTGTATGATATGATTCACCCCAACGCAGATGACACGCTTACCGTTCGGTCTGTCTTTATTATTGGACCCGATAGAAAAATCAAATTGATTTTGACTTATCCCGCTTCAACAGGTAGAAACTTTTACGAGCTGCTTCGTGTGATTGATTCGCTTCAGCTTACGGCCCATCACAAAGTAGCTACTCCAGCCAACTGGAAAAACGGGGAAAAAGTAGTGGTGAGCCCTGCCATACCAACTGAAGAAGCCAAAACAATATTTGAGAAGGGCGTTGAAGAGGTAAAACCGTATTTGCGGTTGACGCCAGACCCGACGGCATAAACTTCTCCTTCACCCATGAAACTTGAGCGAAGTTTGGGTTTCATGGGTTTTTCTTTCCCTTTCAAAAACCCTCCTTTTTTTGCGTACATAGTTTTAACCAAAACAAACGCAACCTTCTCCTTTCATACGCCTCTTTATTGTAAGAGAATACCTAAACCACAATCCTTATAAATAAACATCGTATGTAAGGAGAAGGTTGCGTTTGTTTTGGTTAAAACTATGTACGCAAAAAAAGGAGGGTTTTTGAAAGGGAAAGAAAAACCCATGA
>JBCBPD010000103.1:0-13619 GCA_039820925.1 Bacteroidota bacterium
AACGATAATGTCTTAAATCCTTTTGATCCCCCGGACCCAAATCGTCCTTTTGAAATGGTCTCTAGAACTTGCGGGGACTGCATGGTTTTAGGAAGTAATGTAAAACCTGATTTTTGGATAGATTGAATTGCTTCAAAAAACATATCATCTTTTGTCGTATCCCAGCATTGGCGGCTTTTTTTCTGCTATTTGGACTAAATTCCTGTATTGAGTCTTTTGAGATTCCCACCAATACGGAGTTTGACAATGTGCTAATTATTGAAGCTTCCGTCACCGATGTAATGGGAACCCAACGCATCAGCTTGACGCGTACCAGTCCTTTAGGCACTACCGAAATAGTCCCAGAACAAAACGCTATCGTAGAAGTACGGGCAAGCGATGGAAGCACCTTTAGTTTTCAAGAAACAGCCCCGGGAATTTATAACTCTGTGGATGATTTTGCCGCCGTTGAGGGAATCTCGTACTCGCTAAATATAACCTCTACCGACGGAAACACGTATTCTTCCACTTCAGAAGCCTTGGCAGGTTCAGCGGAATTGGAAGAGGTGATTGCTAGGCGAATCATTAACGACGATAATGTTGAAGGTATTGAAATTGTGGTAAACGCTTTAGATGAAGCCGGTCAGGCCACATTTTTTCGTTACTCTTTTGAAGAAACGTATTTGATTATCGCTCCTTTCTGGAGATCATTGGAAGCCTTTGTAGTATCAGAAAACCCACCAGAGGTTGATCTTAGACCAAGAAGCCAAGAGGAGCAGTTTTGCTATGGAACAAATATATCACAGACCAGCGTCTTGTTTTCCACTACCGACCTTGAAGAAAATAGGGTCTCAGAGTTGCCAATCCATTTTTTGGCCAAAGATGACTACTTTATAGCTCATCGCTACAGCATATTAGTCAAGCAAAATGTACAATCCGAAGAGGCATTCCGGTACTACCAAACCCTTAGGGAACTTTCTGGTCAAGAAAATTTATTGAGTCAACAACAACCTGGTTTTTTAGCTGGAAATATTTTGGTTAATGGCAATTCTTCCCGATTGGCCACCGGGTATTTTGAGGTAGTCTCGCAGACTGAAAAACGTATCTTTTTTGACTACGAAGACTTCTTTCCACCCGCACCAACACCAGAATATGCGGTAGGTTGCGATGTTTTCTTAACACCTCTTTTGCCAATCGACGAATTCGGGAATTCACAATTGATTCTGGATATTCAAAATGAAAACCTTGAATTTGTCAATGACAATCTTGGAAATCCTTCCAATCCACCAGATCCTGGCCGCCCTTTTATTATGGTCCCCAGAATCTGCGGAGACTGTACCGTTTTAGGAAGCAATATTAGACCTGATTTTTGGATAGATTAACACATATGAACATGCAAATAAAAACTTTACTCCTTACCGTTATCCTGCTCTTAGCAGGAATACCTTCCTCCTTTGCCCAAAAAGCACCCGCTGTGGAAGTTCCTATGGAAAAGGTATACCTGCATACTAGCACTGCGTTGCTTTTCCCTGGGGACTACCTCTATTACAAGGCGTATGTGCGCGAAGCAAAATCAAAAAACCTTTCTGATTTAAGTAAAGTGGCTTACGTTGTCTTGGTGGATAGTGAGGGAACCGTTCATTTTGAGCATAAGCTGTTTTTAGAAAAAGGAATGGGGTATGGTGACTACTTTGTTCGCGAAAATTTGGAATCAGGCATGTATAAATTGTTGGCTTACACCCATTGGATGAAAAACGCGGGAGAGCCTGCATTTTTTCAAACCGACATCGCTATAATCAACCCGTACACCAACAATCAAAGTGAGGTTCTGGGTGAAGCCTCTCAAATCATGTCAAGTCCATCTACAAGCAGTACCAGCGCTTCTACCGATTTAATCGTACCGCAAAAAGCGTTTGCATCTCGTGAGAAAGTAAATTTTTCTTTGGAATTCAAAGATGAGGATGCAAAGCAAGGACACTATTCCGTATCCGTGTATCGAAAAAATCCGTTTTCGCTAAAGGCGATTGCCACAGCCACTGAAGATGAACAAAAAAATTCATTTGCCCAACCCAAAACTTTGAGTGCTGATTCTTTCCTACCTGAGTTGCGGGGGGAATTGGTGCAAGCCCGTGTTTTGGATGAGGCATCCAATCCTGTTTCAGATGTCTCGGTTGCATTCTCTGCTTTGGGACAAGACGAACATTTTGACATTGCCCAGACCAATGATGACGGTACTTTTTACGTAAATCTAGCTCAAGACTACGAGACCACCCCTATTTTTATGGAACCTATCACGGAAGCAGCTTACACGGTGGAATTTGTGCCTAAAACGAGGGTTGACGTAACGCAACTCGATTTTCCCGAATTCAAGTTTGATGAGACGGTAAAGGATTTCATTCTTCAGAAAAGTATCCATAATCAGCTGGAGAATGCGTATGCAGGAGCCAAGCCTGATTCCATTGTACCGGCAGATAAAGCCGAAAGTTTAAAATCATTGGAAGATGTGAATTACCAACTTGACGATTATACGCGTTTCCCTACGCTACGCGAAACCATCAGAGAAGTGGTTACCGTAGTGGGCGTTCGTGATAAACAAGCGTTTGTCTGGACCGATAGATCTTTGGCTTTTGAAAATCTTCCTGCCTTGGTGCTAGTGGACGGTGCTTTTGTAAAAGACCATTCCCTACTTTGGGATTTGGATGCAAGAAAAATCAAGGAAATTTCCGTGGTGCGTAAAAACCTTATGTTCAATGCGAAAACGTTTCGAGGTGCTGTGTTGATTACGACTGAAGAGATGGACTTTCAAGCAATTCAGCTGGTAGGCAAACGAAACTACGCCAGTTTTTTACCTGCACCTCAAAAACAAAAAACGTACTTTTTTACCGACCATAGCCAAGCTCAGAATCAGAAGCTCCCTGATTTTCGCTATCAACTGCTCTGGAAGCCCGTTTTGGAAGTGGGCAACTCAACAAAAGATATGTTCTTTTACACTTCTGACGTAGCAGGCACCTTTGAAATCCGCTTGGAAGGCTTTACTAAATCAGGAAAACCCGTTTCTTTGCGTTCAGAAATTGAAGTGAAGTAAACAAATCGTGTCAAAACAGAGCAAAATATACGGGATTCGTGCTGTAATCGAAGCCGTTGAAGCAGGTCAAGCCATTAATAAGGTCTATCTCCAAAAAGGGTTGAGTGGCGAGCTTTATCAAGAATTGGAAGCTTTGTTGCGTCGCAGAGGCATAAGCACCTCATATGTTCCCATAGAACGATTGAATCGCTTTACCGCAAATAACCATCAAGGCGCTGTAGCAGACATTGCGCCAGTAGACTTTCATGATTTTGAAACCTTGATGGAACAGGTGTTATCCGATGAATCCAAAACGCCTTTGTTTCTGTTGTTAGACCAAGTGAGTGATGTCCGAAATTTTGGTGCCATCATTCGAACTGCGGAATGCTGCGGTGTGTCAGGCATCATTGTTCCCCGAAGCGGCTCAGCTCCTTTAAATCAAGACACTGTAAAAACCTCCGCCGGAGGTGTGTTCAATGTTCCGATTGCTAAGGTGAACCATCTTAAAGATGCATTGTTTTATATGCAATCGAGCGGTATACATGTGGTCGCTGCTACTGAAAAAGCAAAAAAAAGCATTTACGAATCCAAAATGTCAGAACCTTGTGCCATTGTTATGGGGGCCGAGGACAAAGGCATAACCCCATCCGTTCTAAAAATGGTAGACGAATCTGTTAAACTTCCACTTTTAGGGGAAATTGGTTCATTGAATGTTTCGGTAGCTTGTGGGGTATTCTTGTATGAAGCGGTGCGCCAAAGAGGACTATTTTGAATCTGGTCCTTTGTTCTTTTTATATTCGTAGGTAATGGTCCATTCATCTTGTGTGTTCTCAATTTCTGGTTGCTTCTCGATAAAATTTCCATTCTCGTCAAAATGCTGTAAGAACATATCATTTTCATCATCATAATCTTTCAACTCCCATTCGTATTGTTTTTCCTTAGGTTGTTCTACTTTTAAAAAGAGTGCCAATAGCAATCCCGTCAGGAATCCGCCCAAATGGCCCTCCCAAGAAATGCCATCTTTGATGGGGAAAACATACCAAATCAAACTACCATAAATAAAAACCACAATAAGGGAAAGGGCTATCCAACGGTAATACTTGGAAAAAATCCCTGTAAAGAAGATAAAACTGGCCAGAACATAAATTATTCCACTGGCGCCGATATGATAACTGGAACGACCTATGCCCCAAGTAATCAAACCGGATAACAGCACACCGAATAACAACACTTTGAAAGCAACATTTCGATAAAAATGAAACAAAAAGGCCGTCAAAACCACAATAGGTATGCTATTGTTGAAAAGGTGTTCTACCGAGCCGTGGATAAAAGGACTCAACAAAATTCCTCGCAATCCTTTCAAATCTCTAGGATAGATTCCAAAAGTATTCAAGTTGAAACCAAAACGCACCTCAACCCAATACACCGTCCAGAGCATCAAAACGAATACCAAGGGGTACAGCAATACTTGGTTTGAAAGTGGAACTTCTTGTTTCATGATATCGCTACATCAAAAATACCCCCAAAAGCCGAAAAGGGGCAAAATGACAGGCTTTGTTCATGAAATTTCGATAGGAAGCCAAATACAGCTATAAAAAAGGACTAGTTTTATGTTTCCATATTTCTTTTCTAATGAATCAGCCCTTAGCGGAACGGATACGACCCAAAACCTTGGAAGACTACATCAGCCAAACGCATTTAGTCTGGGAAGAAGGTGCTTTGGGTACGCAAATCAAAAAAGGAACAATTCCATCATTGATTCTATGGGGACCTCCCGGAACGGGAAAGACTACTTTGGCTCAAATCATTGCTGAAGAGAGCAAACGACCCTTTTATACCCTGAGTGCCATTAGTAGCGGTGTGAAAGAAGTTAGGGAGGTAATTGCCAAAGCCAAGATGAATGACGGCTTGTTCACGAATAAGAATCCGATTTTGTTCATAGATGAAATCCATAGGTTCAGTAAATCACAGCAAGATTCCCTCTTGGGTGCAGTAGAAAAAGGCTGGGTAACCTTAGTCGGGGCAACTACTGAAAATCCAAGTTTTGAGGTCATTCCCGCTCTTTTGTCCAGATGTCAGGTCTATGTGCTGAATTCTTTTAGCAGAGAAGATTTGGAAGCGCTCCTAGAGCGCGCCATCGCCACTGACGCGATACTCAAGCAAAAAAATATCAGCCTTAACGAGACCGAGGCCCTTTTGCGACTTTCGGGAGGAGATGCACGTAAACTCCTCAATATTTTCGAATTACTGATTAATTCAGAAGGAGGTGAAAAAGTAGTAATCACCAATGAACTTGTACTTCAAAAAGTACAGAAAAACACGGTGTTGTACGATAAAACTGGAGAACAGCATTACGATATTATATCAGCCTTTATCAAGTCCATTCGTGGTAGTGACCCTAATGGAGCTGTCTATTGGCTTGCTCGCATGATTGAAGGTGGCGAAGATGTTAAATTCATCGCCCGTCGTATGGTCATTTTGGCTTCGGAAGATATCGGAAATGCCAATCCCACCGCACTTGTGTTGGCCAATACTACCTTTCAGGCAGTAAATACCATTGGTTATCCGGAAGCGCGAATCATCCTCAGTCAGTGTGCCACTTATTTAGCCAGTTCGGCAAAAAGCAATGCGAGTTATGTCGCTATCAAAAAGGCACAACAAACCGTTAAAGAAACAGGCGACTTATCCGTTCCACTGCCGTTGCGCAACGCGCCTACCAAATTGATGAAGGAATTAGGCTATGGCAAAGGCTACCAATATGCCCACGACTTTGAAGATAACTTTGTAGATGCGGAGTTTTTACCTGAAGAAATTCGTGGTAAAGTCCTATACGAACCCGCACAAAACCCAAGGGAAAAAGCGATTCGAGAGGCACTAAAAAAACGATGGAAAGGGAAATACGGTTATTAAAACTTGATTTGCAAAGGAGTGCTCTTCTTTTTGCCCTTTTCAGCAGTTTCCAGATACCATTGCCCCTCTTTTTCGAAAACCACCCCGTTTAAACCATTTCCTTCCAACAAATAGACCTTCTCAAGAGAAGTGGCCACTAGTTTAAATACAACCTGAGGGGTGTTATCAACCAACTGATAACCTCCTTCGGTAGGCTGGGCATACAATACGCCAAGCGCGTTGCCTGCGGTTTCCTGTACCAAATTGGAATCTTTGATTTCAACTGCTTTGTACACTTGTTCTTCAGTAGTATTCTTTTGCTCGACAACCATTTCTTGTTTTTTCTCCTCCGATAGTTGCTTCACATCATCTTTAAAATTAAGGGTTAGGGTTTCCGTGCTTTTAGAAGCGCCAGTGTATTCATTTGGCATACCATCCAAAGATTCGGCAGCTTCGGCCAATGCTTCGCGATACCCTGTTTTAAAGTCTTTGGCTTTGCTACGTCCTTCCATAGTTCTAAAAATTTCTTCTCCCCTACAGTTTTTGAATAGGATAATCACTTTGGTAGCAAATAAGGTAGAATTGTCCTCAATATCCGCTTCGAGTCCCAAACAACGATTCATTAGAAGGTCATTGGGCATTACGTCATCATACACTGAATTAAAACCTCTTTGCTTAAGCAAAAACTTGATTAACGTACTGGTTTGATGCTTGTTTTGCGCATCATAAGCATCGAATTGTTTAGGAATGATAATGTACTTGTAATCCGTAAACTGACTATTTCCGGACACGGAAAAAAGGGTCGTGAAAACGATAAGAAGTAACCAATGCTTTTTCATGTTGAGGTAGAAATCAATTATCGTTCCAAGATAGAATATTAAAACCAAACTGTAAAGATGCATAGTTTGAGCCTGCAATATTTTGGTAGGATAAAAGATTGTCTCCAAGGATGTAAAATTGTACAGGACCGGCTTTCAAAGCCAACCCTAATCCTATATTTGAAAAAGAGTATTTATCAATTGTATATGAGGTTTTGACTGAGAAATTGCGTCCAAACCGTCTCTGATAAGAACCGGTCAAAGCGGCTTGCACTCCCAAAGGTCTCTTTATCATGTATAAAAGTCCGCCTATTCGATTTCGATAGTATTGTTCGGAATTGCCACCCCCTCTAACGTTAATTGCGCAACCACAGTTTTCCCTTCTTGTTCCGCTTGCTCCCTCGCCCCAATCGTGGGTAATGGAACCATATAATTTTACGGGCCGCAACATAATGTAGTTGTCTTGATTTTCTTCAAAAGGAAGGGCCGCTTCTATTTCATCCACCAACTGCTGCCATCTATCTTCCCCAATGGTGTTGATATCCTCGGGCAACAACACATTGATTCCTTCATTAACTGCTGTACCTTCCAAAGTATAAGAAAGTACATCTTTGGAATTGTAGATAAAACCCAAGTCCAAAACACTTCCACTAATCTGGGTTTGTTCATTCAATTCGTAGGTGAAACCCAAGTCCAAACCCAAACCTAAGTTACCACCCAAAAGCACGCGGTTGGTGAACAAGCTGGTCAAGTCTTCTCGAGTAGTATCTGTGTCCTCACGAAGAATGTCACGAATCTCATTCAACCCCGCGGTTTGCAGACCCATATCCGCTGTAATGCTATTGGATAAGATGTTGTCTTCCCCCTCAGTTGTCAAAAAGGTTCCCGAATTATTGGTTGATTTATGGTTGAAAATGTTGGAATATAACTTTCCTCTGAAACCCAAGGTGAGATTATCCCTGACCTTTTTGCGTATGCCAAAATGGAAAACCGTGGTCATTTCACCTCTTAGGTTCAAATCACCCAAATCGAACTGTCTGCCGATATTTGGACCTCCATTACCATCGAATGCCAATCTTGCTAAGTCTTCAGGCCAATACACGATAATATCGGTCTCGCCATACATACCGAAAGAGTAATAGTTGTCTGGTCGATTCCTGCCTTGAAAACCGACATAAAATCCTTCTATTTGGCTGGTAATGCTAAAATCGTCCCTTGAATTCATCCCCTCTATCATCCGCTCTCTGACCTTCAGGTTGATATCTACTCCGTCGTCTGCAAAAATATCGTTCACGGTGACCCCACTTGTAGCGCCTTGCACCATAAAGCCGGAAATCACAGGAACACCAACATGCCATTTGTGGTTGGTATCCGCACCAGGATTAACCATCAGACTCTGCGGAATTTCATCGAAATCGAACAATAGCTGTCGGTTTTGACCTAACATCAAAACACTGGACAAGAAGAAAAAAGAGAATACTAGGTACGATTTCATTTGACCTGCACTAAAAATTCTGCTGCTGATTTTAAGCTGATTTTTGGGTCGGTTTCGGTTGAAGTGCTCGTGTTATCCCCTAGATTCACACCAGTGATTCGAAGGTCGGTGGTATTGATAAGAATATCCAAAGGTTTCCCTCCTGGACCATATGCCACGTCTCTTGTGAGCAAAGCGGTGGGGGCAGCTGGGATATCGAAACGTTCTGCATCCAAAGCATTGCCGCCGGCATCTAAAAATTCAATAACCAAGGTTACCGGTTTGCTTGTACTGTTTTCAATTTCATAGGATATGGTCCCCTCCAGTAAGTTTTCAGCAACAAAACGTTCGGTAAAGGCATCAAAATTGAATGTCTCTGAATAAAATGCAGTAGCAGTGGTGATTGTATTGATAAAAGATTCCTCCACCTCCACAGCAAAAAGGCTAGAAGCAACCAAAGGTGTTATTTGGAGGTCATCAAACTGGTCAAAATTCTGCTTGTCGGAGCAAGCTTGAAAAGACAAAAAAAAGGTTATCCAAAGTAATGGAAGTGCCCCTAATTTCTTCATTATCATCTACCCTTTTAGTTATTGTTCTAGGGAAAAACCCTAAGTACATTAACTTCATAAAAGGTTTTTTATTTCACCTAAGGTGTTAATGATTTTACCCAAATTGTGATGGGGTTCTTCGGAATCTTTCAGGTGAATGGTTTTCAATCCCAGGTTGAATGCGCCTTGTATGTCCGCTTCTAAATTATCTCCAACCATAACTGAGTTGGAAGGTTCAGCAGATGCCATTTTCAAAGCGAGTTCAAATATTTGTGGATTAGGCTTTTTTACCCCGGCCATTTCAGAATTGACCACTACTCCAAAGAATTCCATAATTCCTGAGTTCCTTAGTTTTTTGTCCTGAATTTCTTGAAAACCGTTGGTAATAATGTGCAAATTGTATTTGGGAGCTAAATATTCCAGGATTTCCATCGCTTGAGGCAACAAATTCCCAAAAGAGGAAAGGTAGCCTATGTATTCCTCCGAAAGCTTATCAATAACTTGTTCACTAACTTGAATCCCAATCGCATCAAACGTATGCCTTAGCCGATTATAGCGCAGAGTCGCTTTGCTTATTCTATTTTCGCGGTATTCCTTCCAATAGGCAAAGTTGATGGGGCGATATTTTTCCATAAACCCATCCAATGACGTTTCGATTCCGTTTTGTGGTAGAATGCGTGCAAATGTCAACTCAGAATTTTTTTCAAAATCCCATAAAGTATGGTCCAAATCAAAAAAAACATGGGTTACTCCAGTCTTAAACATAATATCGTTTTAGTAGCGACTCATAAAGCTTGAGCCAATCCAACCGCCTTTGTTCACCCAAAAGCTCATTGGAAAAAACCAGATTTAGCTCTCCATGGAGTCGCCGAACGCTTTCGAAAATAGGGTCTAACTTTTCAAATACCTTATCACTCTTCTTGAATTTTTGCAATGCGTAGTCGTGCATCACAAAAGGATGAACTCGCAGTGGTTGTTTGGTCTCAACCCCAATATCGTAGAATGGAAAAGGCGTGCAAGTGCCCGCACGAAACCCAATTTGATGGGTGTAACCCATACTAAAATCAGAAGTGAACTCCGCATCAATCAATGTTCGATAAGTGGTAGGTATATTCACCCTATTATAGCGCAACCGGGCAAAGTGGATTGGACGATGAATCAATTCCCCCAATCTATTCTTTTCCTTTTTCAAAACCTCTAGGTTTGTGGACGACACAAACGAGGTACTTAAAGAAACCACAGCTCTATCCGCTACAGCTTTAATAAGATATCCAAATTTCAAGTTGTTTGGGGAGATGTTCTTATCATGCTCTCCATAAGCTGCGAACTGAAAAAAGAACAAAGGTTTAGCGCGATATTTTTCGTGTAATGCCAGAAGATGCTCAAAATTGTCATAGGGGTCTTTCTTCATTCCAAACTGAACTGCGGTGCGTTTCACCAAACTTTTTAGCCTTAGCCTACTCAAATCAAGCAAGTACCCTCCCAACGTTCTTGAAAAACCCCTTCGGGCATATTTATGGGACACGGTAACATTGACCATCGGATTAAAGCGGTACGGTTTTGGCGATGCCTTTATTTCAGGAAATCGAGCTTTGAGAAGCCCTAAAAGTTTGTACGCCCAAAGGTCTACAACGGGGAGATGCAAAAAGCCTGATTTAAAACCAATACTTTCTTTTGCAGGAAATCTACCCAATCTATCTTTAACATGCGGAAGGTATTCCTCATACCGACTCAGCATAAAGAAACTGGCGGAAAATACATCGTAGGGTACGGAACTGGTTTCATCACAAGCAAAAAAGCAGGGTACATCCTCCCATTTGGATACGTTTATCTGAACATCATTGATTCCCTTCTCAAAAAGCAAATCATTACTCCGTATAAAAAACTCATTTTGTAGCGGTTTTTTCGTGTAAGTGAGTTTTGGACCGGTATGTTTGATGAAGTCCTCTACCGTGCTGGTAAAACTTACCTCTATCCCTAAAATTCCAGTAAAAAGATGTTTGCCAATATAGGTCAGACGATTGGTGATTTTATGGGTATATATGAGTAACATGGTCTATAGAATTCCGCTATCGGCGAAACTAAGATACGAGTCGTTGGCCATAATAAGGTGGTCGAGTACTTTTATATCGAGTGCGTCGGCTGCAAGTTTGAGTTTTTGGGTGAGTTGTTTATCAGCACTACTGGGTTTTAAAGCGCCTGAAGGATGGTTGTGCGCAAGAATAAGCCCCACGGCACCCAATTCCAAAGCTTGTTTTAAGACCAACCGAACATCGACTAAAGTGCCTGTGATACCTCCTTTACTCATTTGCCCCTTATGAACGACTCCATTGGCATTATTTAGATACACTATCCAAAACTCTTCTTGTTCCAACTCGGTCATTGTGGGAAACAATAGTTCAAAAGCACTTTGGCTATTGGTAATATAATTTGGTTTGGGTGCCTGGTTAATTCTCCTTCGTCTTCCCATTTCCAGAGCTGCCGCAATGGTTACAGCCTTGGCCTCTCCTATGCCATTAAATTTCATGAGTTGATTAATGGACAGTTTACCCAACAGATTCAAATCATTACCGGAAGCAGACAAAATTCGTTTTGATAAATCCAAAGCAGTTTCATTTCGACTACCTGAACCGATGAGTATGGAAATAAGCTCTGCGTCGGAAAGGGTTGAACGGCCTTTTTGGACGAGTTTTTCACGAGGTTTGTCATCATCGGCCCAGTTTTTTATGGATAGGCTTAAGGGAGTTTCGGTCATGATATCAGTTTTTGGACTACTCAACTAATTGCTGTTCACCAAATGTATAAAACCCTTACTGGCAAGACCATTTTCAAATACTTATCTTCTATTTAAGCATTTAAAAACGTTTAGAAACACTTACAATCATTTTAATTTTAATTTCGTTAAACTGCCTTTCTCATCAAACTTAGAACTCCAACACCTTGGTGTCGTTCTTTTCGGGTGCTATCCTATTGCACGCATACTATCCTTTTTAACCGGTATTGTTTTCAAAAAACACTATCAATAGTTTTGTAACTATAATTAGTATAGTTAATAAATTTATCATGAAACACTTTTCAATACTTGACGTCACGCCCAAAACAGATGAATGAATTCCGGATTATTTACCCACAGCCAATAAACTCGTCGCAAAACACGGTGGAAAATATCTAGCTCGCACTGCATCCCATGAACAAGTTGAAGGTGATACTCAGCAAGCTGCATTACGCATCATAATTGAATGGCCTTCTAAGGAGAGTGCCATAAACTTTATGGAAGACCCTGATTATGCACCTCATTTAAAGGCTAGGACCACCGGTTCAATAAGTCATCATTATCTTATCGCAGCCCAAGACGATTTGTCTTAAAACTTCACAGACCAAAGGCTTTGTTATTTTAATTGCTATCAAAAACTAATGCAGAGAGCATGAAAACCATTGTAATCACAGGTAGTACAGACGGTATTGGGAAACTTACGGCATTCAAACTTGCGAAAGACCAGCATCAAATTCTGATACACGGCCGGAACCAAGATAAAATCGACCAAACCGTTCAGGGAATCAAAGACAACTCCAAAAACGACAACATTAGTGGGTTGCATGCCGACTTATCTGATTTTGATAGTATTCGTAAGATAAGTGCCCATTTGATTGAAACCCTCTCCAAAGTTGATGTTTTAATCAACAATGCCGGGGTTTTCAAAAGCAAAATGGCACATAACGCAAACAACTTGGACATCAGATTTGCTGTAAACCTTCTTGCACCGCAGTTGCTCACCGAAAAGGTGTTGCCCATATTAAAAAATAGTGATGCTCCAAGAGTTATCAACTTAAGTTCTGCTGCCCAGTCACCTGTTGAATTGGATGCTTTGGAAGGCAAAAAAAGTCTCTCTACCCAGGAAGCCTATGCCCAGAGCAAACTAGCCCTGACCATGTGGAGTTTTTACTTGGCACAGCAATATGACTTTTTGAATGTAATTGCTGTAAATCCTGGTTCCTTGCTGAATACCCGAATGGTTCAAGAAGCCTATGGGCAATCTTGGTCTCCAGCCGATAAAGGAGCGAAAATTTTACACCAGCTCGCGCTTTCGAAAGAGTATGAAAGCAGTTCCGGCAAATACTTTGACAATGACAAAGGAGTATTTGCTCAAACACATGCCGATGCTTATGATGCCCAGAAAATCGAAGCGTTAGTTGAGACCATGAACAAAATCGTACCGCTTTAACATGGCCGTTTTCACCAATTTGGCAACCAAAGGAAAGCTGACCCTTGGACTGGTTTTTCCTCTAGAATCGTATAGCGGTTCCATTCCCAAAATGGAACACCAAGAAAAACTCGCGAAAAAAGCAGAAACCTTAGGTTTCAAGGGGCTTTGGTTTCGCGATGTACCCTTTCATGACCCAAGTTTTGGAGACGCAGGCCAAATGTATGACCCCTGGGTGTACATTACCCATATCATGAACCAAACCAAAAATATTGCATTGGCCACGGGCAGTGTTATTCTTCCCTTGCGTCATCCTGTGCATACGGCAAAAGCAATTAATAGTATTCAACTCCTTTCAAAAGGAAGGTTGGTTTTGGGGGTAGCTTCCGGAGACCGTCCCATAGAATATCCAGCATTCAACCAAAACCTTCAGGATAAAGCAGCGCTATTTCGAGACAGCTTTTTATACTTGAAAGCCTTGCAAGGTGACTTCCCCCGCTATCAATCCGAGTTTTATGGTGCTACCGATGGAACCATAGACCTATTGCCGAAGTATGCCGATAATACTCCTATGTTGGTTACAGGACACTCAGGACAATCCCTAGAATGGATTGCCCAACACGGTGATGGTTGGCTGTACTATCC
>JBCBPD010000104.1:0-13558 GCA_039820925.1 Bacteroidota bacterium
AAAAATCAGGCAAGGCCAAGACGTTGGGTACGATGGTTCGTAAACCCATTCTACCATAAAAAAGGAAAAGGGGCAACCATTTGCCGCAGAACCCGAATGGATGTATTGCCTTGGAGCGGTTTCGAACTTGGAACAGATTCCACTATAGAGGATTTCAGCACTATAAATAATGGTGTAGGTCCTGTTGTTATCGGAGATAGAACTCGAATTGGTTTAGGTAATACCCTTATTGGTCCGGTAACCATTGGCGATGACGTGCGCTTAGCACAAAATATCGTGCTTTCCGGATTGAATCACAACTACGAAGATGTAAGTGAGCCCATTCATGCACAAGGCGTATCAACGGCACCCATTGTGGTGGAAGCTGAAACTTGGATTGGGGCAAATACTGTCGTGGTGGCGGGAGTGACGATAGGAAAACACAGCATTGTGGCTGGTGGAAGTGTGGTCACTAAAGATGTACCACCGTATTCTGTAGTGGTCGGGAACCCAGCAAGGGTTGTCAAGACCTACAATTTTGAAACCGAGACTTGGGAACGTGTTCCTTCAAAAAAACTTATTGCCGTCTAAAAAACCAAACACATGGAAGCACTAGCATATTTTTTCTGGATTGCCTTAGCCATAATTTTCTATTCCTATTTGGGATATGGCATCGTATTGTTCTTGCTTATCAAAGTAAAACGAATGTTTGGCGGTAGCAATGCAAACGAATTCAACAAGGATTATGAACCAGAAGTAACGCTGTTTGTAAGCGCTTTCAATGAAAAAGATTTCTTGGATAAAAAAGTAAAGAACTCTCAAAGTTTGAACTACCCTCAAGAAAAAGTAAGACAAATTTGGGTAACCGATGGGTCTGATGATGGTACTCCAGAAAAACTACGTCAATATGAAAATGTTGAAGTTTATCACAAAGATGAGCGGGCTGGTAAAATCGCCGCCATGAACCGTGGGATGGCTTTTGTAAAGACACCAATTGTGATTTTTTCGGATGCGAATACTGACTTGGGCGAAAACTCTATATTGGAAATCGTGCGATTGTTCAGCAATTCAAAAGTGGGATGTGTTTCAGGCGAAAAAAGAATTTATTCCAAAGAAAGCGACAATGCTGCTGGGGCAGGTGAGGGACTCTATTGGAAATACGAATCCCAACTGAAAAAATGGGATGCGGAATTATATTCCGTGGTAGGTGCTGCAGGCGAGCTTTTCGCCATTCGCACCGAATTGTGGCAAGAAGTTGAAAAGGACACCCTTTTGGATGACTTCATGATTTCGCTTCGGGTTGCCATGAAAGGTTTTACCATTCAATACAACCCTGAAGCCTATGCGATTGAGACGGCTTCTGCTAATGTGAAAGAAGAATTGAAACGTAAAATCCGTATCTCGGCGGGAGGGATTCAGTCGGTTGTTCGCTTGCGAAAGCTGTTGAACTTTTTCAAATATGGAATGCTGTCCTTTCAATACATATCCCATCGCGTTTTACGTTGGACGTTGACTCCTTTGTTATTACTGTTGATTATCCCAGCCAACTACGTTTTGGCTTTGCAGGAAGGGATTTTTTCTTTCGGATTGTACAGTTTTCTTTTCTGGGGTCAGGTTGCGTTTTATGTTGCCGCTTTGATAGGATGGTTTTTGGAAAACCGTCAAATCCGATTAAAACTTCTCTTTGTTCCCTACTACTTCTTTATCATGAACCTTTCGGTGTTTCTGGGTTTTGGCCGATACCTGAAAGGCAATCAATCTGTGAATTGGGAACGTGCGAAGAGAGGTGAACTCAATGAAGAAGCTATCGTTTAAACTACTTCCGTTTCCGTATAAAGGGGAAGGTTAAAGTAAAAAGTACTGCCTTTGCCTACCGCACTTTTAATATTTAAGGCACCTCCGTTTTTATGAACGAAGCTCTGGCAGAGAACTAGACCTAGACCAGTGCCAGGTTCTTTTTCGGTTCCCAGTTTGCTGAAGTGCTCATTGGGATTCAAGATTTTTTGGATGTCTTCTTTTGAAATCCCATTCCCGTTGTCTTGCACTTCCAAAACAACTGAATCATTTTGAAACTTTGCATTGACATTGATAATCCCTTCTACGGGAGTAAACTTGATAGCATTGGACATGAGGTTTCGCAAAACGGTTTTAATCATGTTGTTGTCAGCAAATACAAAAGTGTCTTTGGGCACATTATTATGAAGGGCTATTTTTTTGTGCTCACTACCTAATTTCAATAAGCGAAAGGTCTGCTCCACCAAATCATGAATATCCAATTTTTCGGGAATCATTTGAATTTGACCACTCTCCGATTTGGCCCACCCCAAGAGATTTTGAAGCAAATTTAAAGCTTCATCCATCGTCTTTAAGAGCCCAAAGACCGTCTCATCCAAAAAAGCATCACTTTTTGGGTCGATAATACCGCGAAGGATGAAATCCATCTTCAATTTTGCGGCGCTGAGTGGTGAGCGAAGGTCGTGTCCAATAATGGAAAACATTCGGTCCTTCAAGTCATTGGATTGTTGCAGGTTATGAGCCTGTTCCTCAATCTTGTTTCGGGCCCTACGCAGTTCCACATGTGTACGGATACGGGCAATAAGCTCTTGCTCGTTAAAGGGCTTGGTTACATAGTCGACGCCACCCACTTCAAACCCCCGGATTTTATCTTTTACATTAACTTTTCCGGTCAAAAAGATGATGGGAATATCATTATATATCTCGATGGCCTTTACTTTTTCGCAAAGCTCAAATCCATCAATCCGTGGCATGATAACATCCAATAGAATCAAATCAGGTTTACCCTTCGCCAGTTCGGAAAAGAAAACATCGTCATCGCTGGTACCCACAAATTCATAACCGTTACGTTCCAAAATGAAACGTAACAATTCCAAATTCAATTCTTCGTCATCTACGGCAAGCACATAGGGTTTTTGCTTGTTGTCAGCTACCATACTTAAAGGAGTTCTTACACGAAAGTAGGAAAAAGTTTGTATCAGGTTAGGAATTCACTGTTATTTCAGTATCCAAAAGGTTAATACTATTGGCGAATCAAGGGATTAAAGCTATCTTGAGGGAATTCCACAAACAAAAAACGGGAGTTCACAACAATAATTAATGATATCTTTTTTGTAGGATTATATTTACAGAAAAGTAAAATAAAGCCTATATCATGGCCAATATCTTAGTTACCGGAGGAGCGGGGTTTATCGGTTCGAACTTCATCCCTTATTTTTTGGAATCGAACCCAGAAGCGAATATTGTAAACCTTGACGCACTTACGTACGCCGGGAATCTCGAGAACCTTTCTGAACTGGAAAATCATCCGAGATATACCTTTATCAAAGGGGATATCTGCGACCGAGCATTGATTGAACGCATTTTCGATGTGCATAATATTGACGGTGTAATTCATTTTGCTGCGGAGTCCCATGTGGACAACTCCATTACCAATCCCGATGCTTTTATGCAGACGAATATCATTGGTACGTTCAATTTGATTGATGTAGCCAAGAAACAATGGATGGTAGGTCCTGGAGTATATAAGGAAGCGTATCAAAAAGCACGTTTTCATCACGTATCCACGGATGAGGTATACGGAACCTTGGGTGAAACAGGTTTGTTTTCAGAAGCTACACCTTATGCGCCCAATAGCCCATATAGTGCTTCGAAAGCATCATCTGATTTTATAGTTCGCAGTTATCATCATACGTATGGAATGAACGTAGTGACCACTAATTGTTCCAACAATTATGGTCCAAAACAACATAATGAGAAGCTTATCCCTACCATCATACGCAAAGCGTTGAATGAAGAAGCCATTCCAATTTATGGGGATGGGTCAAACATTCGCGATTGGTTATACGTATTGGACCATTGTAAGGGGATTGCCCTCGTTTATGACAATGGCGTTTCCGGGGAAACCTATAACATTGGAGGACGCAACGAAAGAAACAATTTATACATCGCCGAAACCGTTTGTAAACTGCTAGACGGGAAGCACGCCCGTGAAAATGGAAAGTCCTATATGGAACTGATTAGTTTTGTGAAGGATAGGGCAGGACATGATTTTCGATATGCTATTGATGCCGATAAGATTGAAGGAGATTTAGGCTGGAAGGCAGATGAAAATTTTGAAACGGGTATTGACAAAACCATCGACTGGTACATCAATCGTTTCGTGAATACGCAAAACAATACATTGACCCCAAAATCATAACCACAACCGATTTAACAAAACACCATGAAAGGAATAATTTTGGCAGGCGGTTCAGGCACTAGACTTCACCCCGTTACGTTGGCGGTAAGCAAGCAGCTTGTGCCCGTGTATGACAAGCCAATGATATATTACCCGCTATCGACTTTAATCGAGTCGGGTATTTGGGAAATACTTATTATTTCCACCCCACAAGATTTACCCTTATTTGAACGTCTCTTGGGAGATGGTCGCAAGTACGGCTGTCGTTTTGAATATGCCGTTCAGGAAGAACCCAAAGGTTTGGCCGAGGCGTTTATTATCGGAGAGCAGTTTATTGGAGACGATAAAGTAGCACTGATTTTAGGAGATAACATCTTCTACGGAACAGGTTTGGACAAGCTTTTACAGTCCAACAACGACCCTGAAGGCGGAATTATTTACGCCTATCACGTAAACGACCCCGAGCGTTATGGTGTCGTCAGTTTCGACGAGCAAGGAACAGCTATTTCCATCGAAGAAAAACCAAAGGAGCCGAAATCAAATTATGCCGTGCCAGGGATTTATTTCTACGACAATACCGTAGTCGAAATTGCCAAAAGCATCGAGCCAAGTCCTAGAGGCGAACTTGAGATTACGGATGTAAATCGAGAGTATTTGAAAAGAGGACAATTAAAGGTAAGCATCATGGACCGCGGAACGGCTTGGTTGGATACCGGAACGTTTCAGTCGCTGATGCAAGCTTCGCAATTTGTGCAGGTTATTGAAGAAAGACAAGGTTTAAAAATTGGTGCTATTGAATCTTCAGCTTACAAAATGGGCTTTATCACGAAAAGTCAGTTCAAAGCCTTGACGGAACCTTTCCTAAAAAGCGGATATAGCACAAAACTTCTGGAAGTACTGACTTAAAGGATATGAACGTAACCAAAACTAATATTGACGGATGTTTTATACTTGAACCGAGAGTGTTCGAGGATGAGCGTGGGTACTTTTTTGAGAGTTTCAACCAACAACTTTTTGAATCCTTGACCGGAGCAAAACCCTATTTCGTTCAAGACAATGAGTCTTTTTCCACAAGAGGAGTGCTCCGCGGATTGCATTTTCAAAAAGGGGAGCATGCCCAAGCCAAATTGGTTCGGGTATCAAAAGGTGAAGTCTTGGATGTTGGCGTAGACCTCCGTCCAGATTCAAGTACTTATGGCGCTGTAGTTAGCACTGTACTCTCTGCGGAAAATCGTAAACAACTGTTTTTACCTAGAGGCTGCGCGCATGGATTCGTCACTTTAAGCGAAGAAGCCATCTTCTGTTACAAGTGTGATAACTTTTATCATAAGGAGTCCGAAGGAGGAATTCTCTATAATGACCCTACCTTTGCTATTGACTGGATATTGGCAGAGGAAGAATTGATTATTTCTGAAAAGGATAAGGATTTACCTGTTTTTAAAGAGGTTATTCCAAATTGATATATAAATGTCACCCTGAATGTATTTCAGGGTCTTATCCCAATGAAATGAGATGCTGAAACAAGTTCAGCATGACAAAGACATTTTGGATTAAAGTTGAATTATGAAAATATTGGTAACCGGGGCTTCCGGGCAACTGGGAAGCACATTAAAAGCGATAAAGGACCAATTCCCTGCCATTCAATGGGTGTTTAAATCCTCTTCGGAATTGAACGTGACCCAGCCCCAATCCGTGGCGGCTGCTTGGGAAAATGATTCCTTTGAGTATTGTATCAACTGTGCGGCCTATACCAATGTGGATGGAGCTGAAGTAGAACGCGAAAAAGCATATGACATTAATGTCACTGGTGCCAAAAACCTAGCCATGACCTGTGCCGAAAACAACACGGTACTTATACACATTTCCACGGATTTCGTGTTTGATGGTTTCATAAATACGCCATATAAGGAGGAGGACATCGCCCGCCCAATTGGGTTTTATGGCGATACCAAATTCAAAGGCGAGCAGGCGGTCATCAAACATTGGGACAAACACTTTATCATAAGAACGTCCTGGTTGTATTCGGGCTACGGAAACAACTTTATGAAAACCATGCTTCGTTTGGGTCAAACCAAAGAAGAGATATCAGTAGTATATGACCAAGTTGGTTCCCCAACCCATGCGCACGACTTAGCGGATTTCATCCTACAAATCGTTCAGCAAAACTCGGAGGCGTACGGAACTTATCATTATAGCAATGAAGGCATTAGCAGTTGGTATGATTTTGCCAAGGCAATTTTCGAGCTTGAAAACACGTCCATCATTGTGCACCCTATCACCTCAGAATCCTATCCAACTCCGGCAGAACGTCCGAAATACAGTGTTTTGGATAAATCCAAGACCAAGAAAACCTTTGGAATTGAAATCCCGCATTGGACGGATAGTCTTAAAAAGGAGCTTTCTGAAAAGACCTTTGCCAATTAAATTCCGGTAATCCCTCATTTTAGATTTCGAAGTAAAGTCCAACGAATCTATTTTTCCGTTGGTCTACACTTTATGGATACCCACCGTCTTTGGGGACTAAAAATTGGCCATTTCCCGTAGTTTTACGCTTGTAGAATGGACATTGCTGGTAGAAGTACTTTCAATAATCTATATTTTTTGCCAGCCATGTAATACTTGACCGGGGGGTCAATACAGTACAGTTCCGAAACGAATTGGAAGGGGACAACAAACTATACGGAACATGTGCAAGCCTATTACGTTGTAAGGGCGTTATCTGGGGATTTTAGAGTGCCAATCCTAACTTCAGTAGAGGTTGTTTAGGATTGGCTTTTTTTATAGTCCTTTCATCTGCACTTTGTGGAAAGCATCCGCCTGCTTCTTGAGTAATTCCTCGGCCATTTTCTTTTTATAGCGGAACAATTCTTCTTCCGTTTTAATAGCACTGTACACTTCATGATTGATATCCACATCCGTGCTCATCAACAGTTTTCGCTGTGCCACTTTTTGAGCGACCCAGGTGGAAACAACGGTTTCTTGCTCTTCAAAACGATAATCATATTCCCCTTTGGGAGCCAAAAGCTTGGCGATGATGGGTGCCGTCTCTATGGCCAAAAACAGTAGGAAAATAAAAAACGAAGGAAGCCAAGGGAGTTTCCCCAAGGCATTGATGCGAGCCATCAATCCATCAAAACCATCAATTACGGGCTGCGAATTGCTTACCGCTGTGGCATAGTCGGCTTCCAGAGCACCAATTTGTGCTTCAATCTGTTCGATTTTGGCACCGTTGGTTTCCTTTAGGGAATTCAACTCGGCCAAGTAGGCATCGTGCTTTTCTCTTTTTTCCTTGTAGACGGGTCCTTTGCCCAAAAGACCTGTACCTGCAGTGCCTTCAGCTTCGGTGATGTACACGTCATACAACGCATTGGTTTCTGCCTCTTTGGTGGCAACCTCGTTCTTCAATTGCGCGATCTCTTCGTTTAGACTTTCAATCTTAGGGGTGTATTGCAGGGCTAATTGTTCTTGATTGGCCAAGGTCATGCCATTTTTTTCTTCCAAAAGGACTTGATTGATTTCCTTCTCAAAAATTTTGAGTTCCAAAGGTTTTGAAATCACCACGGCGATAATGATGGCTAACAAGATTCGAGGGGTCGCTTGCAGCAGCTCACTTTTTAAATTATCCCGTTTCTTGATAGTGGAAACGATATAGCGGTCGAGATTGAAAATCAACAATCCCCAAATGAATCCGAAGAAAATCGAAGTATAAATGTTGTCGAAAACCGTGTAAAGGGCATAGCCACTAGCAATAAAGGCCATTACTGCGGTAAAGAAAACCGTAGCGCCTATACCAGCATATTTGTTGCGTTCCCCATTGGAACAATCCGCTAAAATTTGGGTGTCCGCTCCTGAGCAGAAAATAAAAAAGCGTTGTAACATGATAGTGTTCGTTTGGTTTTGATAACTGTCTAAACAGTTTGATAAATATGTTCTCTATGTCACCTCGAGAGCAGTCAAGAGGTATTTAGTTCTAGACTGCGCTCAAACTGACGATAGTTATAGAACGCGGTTTTGGTGGTTTTGTTACAAAAAAAGCCCTCAAGATGAAGGCTTTAACAAGATACTAAGAACCTGATGTGTTTATGATTGCAAACCCTAATCCCAGAAATAGACTGCCTGTACACCGTCTTTTAGGTCTTTTACTTGAACCCTATGGATACTGTTTTTCTGGGTAAGCGCTATCGCTTCTTCCGTCTTTATGGGTTTGTCATTCAAAAAGAATTTGGAACCTTTCTTTACGGCTTCTGTAATATCTATAAAGGGGTCTTTTGTGCCCGTATTGTTCTTGTTATTCGGGTCTTGATTATTTAAATCCGTTAAAATCACCGCATATCCTTTCTCGCCCAATTCCTTGCTCGTCACTTGTAATGAGGTATTGTTGGAAAGCAAAGTGTTGGCTTTTAGGGGAGAAATCTTTTCCCCATTATAATAGAACATGGGTTGCTCAGCGTCCGTCCCTGTAACAGCTTTTCCACTGCTGTCTACGATGGCGCCGTTCTCATCATAATAATGCGTCACACCGTCTTTTTTACTGAAGAAAATTGTTTTTCCACCAACCTTTTTGGTTCCTGTTCGCACCCCAGAATTCGAGCTCCCGACCTTTTTGGTCTTCTTGCGAAAGGTAATTGGGGTTTCCGATAGTTTTACGGTGGGTTTACTTGAGTTAAACTTGGTCGTTTGAATGTGAAGGTTCTTGTTCTTTTTCAATAACTCAATAGCTTTATCTGAAGAAATTGCTTTTCCTTCAAAATAGAATTCTGCGCCTCTTTTGGCCATGGCAATGACGTGGTCCAACGGGTCTTCTGGTTCAGGTGGTGCTGGAGGAGCCTGAGGCGTCACTGCCTCATTTTCCGCAGTAACCGGCGCTATTGCCTCGGGCGGTTCAGGAACATCACTTTCCGTTATGGGTGAAGGAGGCGGTGGTGGAACAAGCGTTAAACCGCCGTTTGCTTTGGAGAGATGGGTTTTTTGAAACTCATAGTTGATTTTTTCCAACCTTTTCGAGTCCGTGTTTCTGATAGAGACGTTGGAATGGTAACTGGTGTAATCCGTTTCTTCCCAATCTTCAGTGAGCGCATCAATTTTGTCAGCAAATTGGTTTAACGGAACTTTTTTTCCGTTAAGAATGATTTCTCCATGGTCAATAATGATGTCCAAGGCGGGGCCTTGCTGAGATTCCTGAATTTCTTCAGAAAATGAAGCTATCGGCTCTACCACTTTTCGAGTCTCGCTAAAGCCCAAAAGCAGGAGCGCTGCCACAGGGAGGGTAAGCGCAATTCGCAGGAATTTTGCTCTTTTTGATGTTTGCGTTTTCATGATTGTAAATCGTTTTTTGATGGATGAATAATTAATGGCATTTGCCATTCGCGACTGATATTTGTGTTGGCTATCGACAGATAAATACGATAGCAATGTGTTTTGATAGGAAGGCCGGTCAATGTCTTTTTTAAGTACCGCTTCGTCTGCTAAAAACTCGTGGTTTAGCTTCATGGCGTTTTTAAAGAGATAAACCATGGGATTGAACCAAAAGAGCACTTGAAACAGTTCTATAAAAATGACATCGTAACTATGTTTTTGTTGCGCATGGGTTTGTTCGTGCAAGAGTACTTCCTTCGGAATCTGATTGTTTTCTACTTTCTTTTGATTTAGAAAGATGTACTTGAAAAAGGTATGAGGAGGCAATTCTTCGTTGAGCAAAACCTTGACGAATCGGGACACTTTTTGTTTGGGATTCTTTCGTATGCGTCGAAGAATCTGTATGAGATTACGCATAAAGATGATTCCGAAATAGAGCAATCCTAAACTGTAGAACGTCCATAACAAGGGTTCGATATCCAGAACATCTTTCTCCAGCGCTTCCGGAACCCCCACGGAATCGGAATAGGTAACTTCAGAAACCATAACTTCATTGGATTCCACCGCATCGACGGGAACATATTCCATAAAAACAATAGATGGAATCATTAAAGAAAACACAAAGGCAAAAAGCAGGTAAAAGCGTTTGAACACGTGCATATTCTCTTTTTCAAGAAGTAATTTGTAGAACACAAAGAAAATGCCCATGCAAACGGTCGATTTCAATAGATATATAAGCATGACTACATTTTTTTGATTTCTTGGTCAATTAGTTTTTTGAGGTCCTCCAATTCGGTTTTGCTCAAGTCGGTTTCTTGGGCAAAGAAAGATGCAAACTGGGTAGGGCTATCATTGAAGAAGTTTTTGATGAGTCCTCTTACGTGGTTCGAGAAATAGTCCTTTTTCTTGACTAGAGGATAATATTCCCTAGAACGGCCAAAACTCTTGTACGCAATAAAGCCTTTGTCTGCCATTCGTTTGAGCAAAGTGGCTACGGTGGTCGTTGCAGGTTTGGGTTCGGGATAAGCGTCAAGCAAGTCTTTCATGAAAGCTTTTTTATGCTTCCATAAGAGATTCATGAGTTCTTCTTCGGACTTCGATAATTTCATTTTCTACAAGAATAGAATTTCTTCTACAAATATAGAAGAATAATTTAATTCTACAACTGTAGAGTTTAAAATTATCTTTTATACCTTACTTAGCTCGGTATAGTAATGGTAAAAATGTGGAATGGTTTCTATCCCTTTTAGAAAGTTCCAAACCCCAAAGTGCTCGTTGGGGGAGTGGATGGCATCACTGTCCAAACCAAAGCCCATCAAAATCGTCTTACTTTTTAAGACTTGTTCAAAAAGTGCCACGATGGGTATACTCCCACCAGTACGTTCTGGAACCGGTTTTTTTCCAAAAGTGGATTCATATGCCTTCGCTGCCGCTTGATACCCAATGCTATCGGTTTTGGTCACATAAGGCAACCCGCCGTGATGTGGCGTAACCTTTACGGTAACACCCTTGGGAGCAATACTTTCAAAATGTTTGGTAAATAATTCTGTGATTTCATCCGGGTCTTGGTCCGGAACCAATCGCATGGAGATTTTGGCAAAAGCCTTGCTTGCAATCACGGTTTTAGCGCCTTCGCCCGTGTAGCCGCCCCAAATTCCATTGACGTCAAGTGTTGGGCGAATCGAATAACGTTCTGGCGTTACAAATCCTGCTTCGCCATAGACATCTTCAATATCCAAGGCTTTTTTATAGGCCGTTAAATCGAAAGGTGCTTCAGCCATTTCCGCACGTTCGGCAGCGGACAATTCTTCTACCTTATCATAAAATCCTGGAATGGTAATATGATTGTTTTCGTCATGCAGAGACGCAATCATTTTGCTGAGAATATTGATAGGGTTGGGTACCGCACCACCATAAATGCCGGAATGCAAATCCCGGTTAGGTCCGGTGACTTCCACTTCCACATAGCTCAATCCGCGAAGTCCTGTGGTGATGGAAGGAATGTCGTTCGCAATCATGCCTGTATCCGAAATCAAGATGATGTTGTTGGCCAACTTTTCTTTATGGTCTTCCAAGAATTCCCCCAGACTGTCACTCCCTACTTCTTCTTCGCCCTCAATCATGAATTTGACATTGCAGGGCAGTTGGTTGTTTTTGATCATGAACTCAACGGCTTTGACATGCATGAACATTTGTCCTTTGTCGTCACAAGCCCCGCGAGCAAAAATGGCGCCTTCCGGATGAATCTCCGTCTTTTTAATAACGGGTTCGAAGGGAGGAGAAGCCCAGAGTTCCATGGGGTCGGGTGGTTGAACGTCATAATGACCGTAAACCAAAACGGTTGGAAGATTCGGGTCGATTATCTTTTCCGCATAAACCACGGGGTACCCTTTGGTTTCGCAGATTTCAACACCATCGCATCCAGCATCTTCGAGGGATTTTTTCACCATGTTGGCCGTTTCCATAACGTCTTGTGAGAACGCAGTGTCCGCACTGATAGAGGGTACTTTTAAGAGTTCAATCAATTCATTGACAAATCGGTCTTTGTGGGTATTTATGTAGTCGGTAAGGTGTTCCATGAAATGTGTTAAAAAGGATACTAAAAGTACAAAAAACAAGTTTTTGAAAAGAGCGATTCACAAATCCGAAAATTGGATTATATTTGCATCCCGATTTTAATCGGGACCTAAGCGGATGTGGTGGAATTGGTAGACACGCTAGACTTAGGATCTAGTGCCGCAAGGCGTGGGGGTTCGACTCCCTTCATCCGCACAATATTTGTAGCCCATTAACTGTTTTAAAGTTAATGGGTTTCTTTTTTGAAATATGCTCTATTGGAAATCCATACCTTTTACATGACTTAACATGCAAACCTCCCCTATCATGAGACACTCCATACTACAACTTTCAATCTTTTTCTTCCTAATCGTACTTCTTGCTGCCTGTAGCAATGATGACGGGTCTGATTCGATTTCAGAAGATGCCATTGTAGGGGAATGGATTGCCGTTCAAAAATTTGAAGGTGAGAACGAAGTGGGACTTAGTTTTTGCGAATCGAGAATTGTACTCAGTTTTATTGTGGACGGGACCCAAGTTCCGAGATGGACTACAGGTACCATGCCTCCACCTCAGTGTTCGGATCTTATGCTTGCGCCAGCGCTTAGTTGGGAGAGTACTGGCCAAAATCAATGGGAAATGAGTAGCATCACTGGAGAAGTTTTGTTAGCTACTTTGCGAATCGAAAATAATAGGTTGGTTGAGTCAATACCTAACGACAGGGAATCTATCTTTATTTATGAAAGGCTATAGACTCCATGAAACAGGTTGCTGAATTCGATGTTCGTATGATATTCCGATGAGTCTAACCTTTGAAGAACCTAGGCTAAATTCCTTTGGGAATCTGAAGTTTTTTTCAAACTTGGATGCGATGAGGTGTATGATATTATAGTTCTCTTCCTCAGTTCAAGGTATAAATCTAAAAGCTGTTTTCCTTGTGTTTTAAGAGGTATAAAAATCTGGATGTAATTCTCTAGGTTGTAATATTATTTTTCGGGATTGTTATGGTACTGAACGGCACAAACGATATTTCCTTCGGTATCCAAAAACTTGACTAGCCAACCTACATAAGGGATTTCGGTTTTGGGCATCACAATTTTTCCGTCGTTGGCTTCAATCTTGGTTATCGTATCATCGATATTTGAAACTGAAATGGAACATTCAAAGCCAAGAATTTTATCTTCAATGGGACTATATTCTCTTGATTGCAATGCACCTATTAATTTACCTTCTTTACCAGGACTATCCTTGATTTGCATGAAATCACCTTGCCCATAACTATTAAAGTCCCATCCAAATAAATTGGCATAGAATGCTTTGGTTCGATTGATATCGCTTGTATAGATAGCAAAATGTGAAAGGTTGTTCTTCATTTGAAATAGTATCTTTTTCGGTTTCAAATATCGATGATACGATAACCAAGATTGAAGCCAACGACGGAAAAATTGTGATGCCCAAAACCGAAATCCCTTA
>JBCBPD010000105.1:0-13491 GCA_039820925.1 Bacteroidota bacterium
AAGTAGTTCAGCTTTTTTATCTCAAAAACTACTATAAAATTTTGGCGCATCAGTATAGTCAAACCCATGATAACCCAAACCAACTTAACAAGGCCCTAGACTACCTCGATGATGCCATGCGTGTTGAAGCACCTATCCCTTCAGACTTCTATTTGGAGTTAATGCAATGTAAGTTTGGAATACTACAACGGTTAAGTCTAAAAGCAAAGGCTTATGATTATCTCGGCGAAATCCTTAGTCATCCTGTCGTACCTGGAATAGAAGACCAGCAAAAGGACGAAGAAATACGCGAAGAACTAAAAGTGCGGTTTGAGACCGTTTTGCTCAGCGATGATTACAACAGATATCTATCGGAAAACAAGAACAAATTATAGAGTGAATAACTCGTAAAAACTCTGTTTTTTGAAACAGTCGTTCTTCCCTATTTTTATCTATTCTTTTTTCTAGCGGACTGTATTTATGTACTTGATTTTTGACACTGAAACCACAGGCCTTCCCAAACGTTGGGATGCCCCCATTACCGATACGGACAACTGGCCCCGTTGCGTTCAAATCGCATGGCAGTTGCACGATGATATGGGAAATCTTGTCGAGCATCAAGATTATTTGGTTCGCCCTGACGGATTCAATATCCCTTACGAATCGGAACAAGTACATGGTATCTCTACCGGGCTGGCAGAAAAACAAGGAGAAACCCTAGAGATAGTATTAAAGTATTTCAACGAAGCTTTGGGTAAAGCAAAGTTCGTTGTAGGCCAAAATGTTGGGTTCGACGTCAACATTATGGGATGTGAATTCCATAGAATGTCTGTAGAAAACACTCTGACTGAACTTCCGGTTTTGGACACCTGTACTGAGCACACCGCCCAACTCTGTCAAATTCCAGGAGGTCGAGGTGGAAAATTCAAGCTTCCCACCCTAACCGAATTACACCAGTATCTATTCGGGGAACCTTTTGCCGAAGCGCACAATGCTACTGCGGATGTAGAGGCAACCACCCGTTGCTTTTTGGAATTAGTTCGGAAAAAACAGTTTTCTGCCACGGAATTAGATGTCCAACCCGACTATTTCGAGCATTTTTCGGAGGCTAATCCAAAAGAAATACAGCTCATTGGTTTAAAGCACCTGAATTTAAAAAAGGCTTCGGCGGAAATTGCCAAAGCGTTACAAGACATTCAGGTGGAAGGTATTTCCGAAGCTGAAATTCATGAAAATGCCGCCTCCCTAGCTGAAGCGCCCTTCGCGCATTTGCATAACCATTCGCAATTTTCTGTGCTGCAGTCTACCATCAACATTAAAGATTTGATAAAAGCTACTGCGGAAGATGGCATGCCCGCTGTGGCTTTAACTGATCATGCGAATATGATGGGAGCCTTTCATTTCGTAAAAGAAATCACCGCACATAATAAGAAAGTTCGCGAAGCAAATGCTTCATTAGTGGAACAAGGTGAAAAACCTACTCAAAAAGAAATTAAACCTATCATTGGTTGTGAGTTTTACGTATGTGAAGACCACACCAACAAAAATGTAAAGGACTACGGATATCAGATTGTTTTGTTGGCCAAAAACAAAAACGGCTACCTCAACCTTTGCAAGATGTCTTCCATCGCGTACACGGATGGTTTTTACTACGTTCCGCGAATCGATAGGGGTATCATAGAAAAATACAAAGAAGATGTTATTGCACTTACTGGGAATTTGTATGGTGAAGTTCCAAACAAGATTCTAAATGTAGGCGAAAAACAAGCCGAAGAAGCCTTGGTTTGGTGGAAAGCCCAATTTGGCGCGGATTTCTATGTAGAAGTTATGCGACATGGTCAAGAAGATGAAGACCGTGTCAATCAAACCTTGATTCCCCTAGCTCGAAAGCACTCGGTAAAGCTGGTGGCCACCAACAACACCTATTATTGTGAACAAAAAGAAGCCGAAGCCCACGATATTCTATTGTGTGTAAAAGATGGAGAAAAGCAATCTACGCCTATAGGAAGAGGAAGAGGTTATCGATATGGTTTACCCAACCAAGAGTATTTCTTTAAGTCTTCCGAGGCCATGAAGGGATTGTTCAAGGATTTACCAGAGGCTATCTTGAACATTTCGGAAGTCATTGAGAAGGTAGAACCATTTGAACTTGCTCGTGATGTACTCTTACCTAAGTTTTCCATCCCAGAAAATTTCGTGGTAGCGGAGGACCAACAGGATGGTGGCAAACGAGGCGAAAATGCTTACCTGCGACATATCACCTATAAAGGCGCTGAAGCACGATATGGCAACATCACAGATGAAATTACAGAGCGTATTGATTTTGAGCTCAAGACCATTGAGAACTCAGGGTACCCAGGGTATTTTCTCATTGTAGAAGACTTTATTCGCGAGGCAAGAAACATGGGGGTCTCAGTTGGACCAGGGCGTGGTTCCGCAGCTGGTTCGGTAGTAGCCTATTGTTTAGGTATTACCAACATTGACCCTTTAAAGTACGACCTCCTTTTTGAGCGGTTTTTGAATCCGGATAGGGTATCCATGCCTGATATCGATATTGATTTTGATGATGAAGGAAGGGGTAAGGTCATGGACTACGTAATCAATAAATATGGTGCAAGTCAGGTGGCCCAGATTATCACCTATGGCACCATGGCCGCCAAGTCCTCTATACGAGATACCGCAAGGGTACTCGACCTTCCTCTGAATGATGCAGACCGTATTGCGAAGCTCATTCCCAACATGGGAAAATTGCATAAAATCTTCGGAATGGAACCTTCCGAGCTTCGAAAGAAATTCCGCTCCGACGAGTTGGAAAAGGTCAATGAGCTTTTGAACATTTCGGAGGGGGATGATTTGGAAGGGCAAACCGTAAAAATGGCACGCGTCCTCGAAGGTTCTCTTCGAAACACTGGAATCCATGCATGTGGAGTCATAATAACACCTGACGACATTACCAACTTTGTTCCGGTAGCCACAGCAAAAGATTCAGACCTGTATGTGACCCAATTCGACAACTCCGTTGTGGAAAGCGCCGGGCTGCTGAAAATGGATTTCTTGGGACTAAAAACCTTGACATTAATCAAGGATACCGTCAAAATCGTCAAGGCAAGAACCGGAGTGGAATTGGTCCCAGATGATTTTCCGTTGGATGATGAAAAAACCTATGAGCTTTTTCAACGCGGGGATACCGTAGGGATTTTCCAATATGAATCCCCTGGGATGCAAAAGCACATGAAACACCTTAAACCTACAGTGTTTGATGACCTTATTGCCATGAACGCCCTGTATCGTCCAGGACCGATGGAGTACATTCCTAGCTTTATTGCTCGGAAACATGGCGAAGAAGAAATCACCTATGACCTTCCAGAAATGGAGGAAAACCTTAAGGAAACGTATGGGATTACAGTTTACCAAGAGCAGGTAATGCTCCTCTCCCAAAAGCTGGCAGGATTCTCCAAAGGTGATGCCGATGTACTTCGAAAAGCCATGGGGAAAAAGATTTTTGCCGTACTGCAAAAAATGAAACCCAAGTTTTTGGACGGCGGTGAGAAAAATGGTCATCCAAGGGATGTATTGGAAAAAATCTGGAAAGATTGGGAAGCTTTTGCCTCCTATGCCTTTAATAAAAGTCACTCCACATGCTACGCTTTCATCGCGTATCAAACCGCATACCTAAAGGCCCACTACCCTGCCGAATATATGGCTGCTGTGCTTTCCAATAACATGAACGACATCAAACAAGTGACGTTCTTTATGGAGGAGTGCAAACGGATGGGCTTAGAAGTATTAGGTCCTGACGTGAATGAATCCTATTACAAGTTTGCGGTAAACCAAAACAATGCCATCCGTTTTGGTATGGGTGCCATTAAGGGTGTAGGCCGTTCAGCTGTGGAAACCATTGTTGAAAATAGAAAAGAAGATGGTCCCTTCCGATCCGTTTTCGACCTAGCGAAACGAGTGGACCTAAGGTCTGCGAATAAAAAATCTTTTGAAAACCTTGCGCTCGCCGGCGGATTCGATTCCTTTGGGGATACGCACCGTGCGCAGTACTTCCACCATGAAGGCGATAGCATTACCTTTTTGGAAAAAGCCATCAAATACGGCGCAAAATTCCAAGAAAATCAGAATTCTTCCCAGGTAAGCCTCTTCGGAGAGTCAAGCGAGGTCCAAATTCCGGAACCGGTCGTTCCTCCCTGCGAAGATTGGGGCACCATGGAAAAACTCCGCCGAGAAAAGGAAGTGGTCGGAATTTATATTTCCGGGCATCCTCTAGACGATTTTAAAAAGGAAATCAATGCCTTCTGCAACAGCTACGTTTCCGTCTTTCAAGAGTTGGACAATTACATCAACCGTGAACTTACTGTTGCCGGAGTGATTACAGACGTTCAGCACCGTATTTCCAAAAATGGAAAGGGCTGGGCGGCTTTTACCTTGGAAGACTACACGGATTCCTACGAATTCAGAATTTTTGGGGAAGAGTATTTGAAGTTCAGACACTTTCTAATGATCAATTCCTTTATCCACCTTAAGGCTTATGTAAAAGAAGGGTGGGTAAATCGAGAAACGGGCAAAAAAGGTGACCCCAGAATACAGTTCAACGATTTCAAGCAGTTGCAGGACGTTATGGATTCTTATGCGAAAAAATTGACGATAAAACTGGACATTGCGCGTCTGCAAGAAAAGCGTATCCAAACCTTAAAACAAACCTTGAAATCACATCAAGGAGACCATCCTTTGAATTTTGTAGTATACGAAATGCAAGATGAGATAAAATTGAACCTGTCCAGTCGTAAGCAAAAAGTGAAAATCAATAGTGAGTTATTGAATATTTTAGAAGAACAAGAAATTCATTACAAACTCAATTAAACTCTATTTTGTGTGATTTCGCATCGAGCATTTCCCTTAAAAAAAATTGTTGTCGGTGCAGTATTACTTCTAATTTACTTTTTGACATATCAATGCAAGAATCCTAATGTAGCTTCGGATTATTACGACATTGAACCTATAGCTGTTCATAAAAATGGCCAAGCTTTCGCAGGTTCTACCTCCTGCATTGCCTGTCATTCGGATATTTATAAAACCCATCTAAAAACCGCTCATTTCAATACGTCGACCTTAGCTGACGCCACAACCATCAAAGGAAGTTTTGAAATAGGCAGAAACACGCATATTCTTAATAACCGTGTTGAATTCAAGATGATAGAAACGGATTCGGGTTTTTTATCAGAAAGCGAGTTTCATCCACAACCAATTGGAGCTTTTCAATTTGAAAATGGATGTGGTCATTGGCTCTGGTACGAAAGGGCAATCCTATTTGAATTGGAAGGGTGATGAACTTTTTCAACTTCAAACTTCATACTTCACTCCTACGGATAGTTGGACTCGAAGTCCGGGGTTGAAAGAAATCCGTTCGCCAAGACCTGTAGTGGCCAGATGTATGGAATGCCATGCTACCTATGCAAAAAACACCAACATTGATGGATTTGGAAATCGATTTGATAGAACCCAAATCATATATGGAATTGATTGCGAACGTTGTCATGGGCCCTCCGCCGAGCACGTAAGTCATCATCATAATAATCCAAATGAAAAGACTTCAAAATATATGACGAAATTCCCGTCGCTTACCCGACAACAGCGTTTGGATGCCTGTGCCTTGTGTCATTCAGGCGGAAGAAAGCCCATTCAACCTCCATTTAGCTTTTTGGTTGGGGATAACCTTATCGAATTTTCAACCCCTGAAATAAATGATTCCAATACTCCTTTGGACGTTCATGGAAATCAATACGAATTATTAACTCGAAGTAGCTGTTTCAAGAGTAGTGGAACGATGGATTGTAGTACCTGCCATGACCCTCATAAAAATGAAAGAGGTGATACAGAGGCCTTCAACCAAAAGTGTATTTCATGTCATACTTCGCCAAAAGTCACTTGTAAAGCTGAAGAAATGACTAGAAACGCAAAAATGAACAACTGTATTTCCTGTCATATGCCGTTATTTCCTTCATCAACCATGGTTATGCAGCTGGACAGCATCAAAACCGCCGTTGAGGTACGCACACATTTGATAGACATATACCCCTAATACTCAAATGATAAGTCATAGAACCAAACAATGGACCCATAGGCAAAAGGAATACTATCCGAGTAAGGAATGTGACCTTTAAATGACTAAATTTGCGAATATTAAATACAGAGCAATGGCACTAGAAATAACAGATTCAACTTTTGAAGACGTCGTATTAAAAAGTGATAAACCCGTAGTCGTTGATTTTTGGGCGGCTTGGTGTGGTCCTTGTCGAATGGTAGGACCAATCATTGACGAAGTCAGCAGCGAATATGAAGGCAAAGCAGTTGTAGGTAAGGTCGATGTAGACGCGAACCAACAATTTGCCGCAAAATATGGGGTTCGAAATATCCCTACCGTATTAGTTTTCAAAAATGGAGAGATTGTAAATCGTCAAGTAGGCGTATCTCCTAAAAAAGCATACACCGACGCTATCGAGGCGGTGCTGTAAAAAGAAAATTATTTCATCTTATAAAAGGTTTGGCAAACGCCAGACCTTTTTTGTTTTATATTAGAGTATGGATGTACGCTCCGCCTTATCAAAGGCTTCTCTTTTCAAAAATTTGGAACTCCTCGCGCATCAAATTGTAGAAGGTTTCATAAGCGGCATCCATAAAAGTCCGTTTCACGGATTTTCGGCGGAGTTTGCAGAGCATAAGATTTACAATCCAGGAGAAAGCACCAAGCACATGGATTGGAAGCTCTTCGCCAAAACGGATAAACTCTTCACCAAACGGTATGAAGACGAGACCAATCTCAGATGCCACATGATTTTGGACAACTCCTCTTCCATGTACTATCCAGAAGTTGCGCAACCTAGCCTTACAAATTTGAACAAAATCAGTTTTGGGGTGTTGGCTATTGCCGCTTTAATGCAGCTTCTAAAAAAACAAAGAGACGCCGTTGGCTTGAGCATCTACTCAGACAGCTATGCCTTTCATGCTTCAGAGAAAAATAGCGAACGCCATTTTCAAATGTTGTACTCCAAATTGAACAGCGTTGTGCGTGAAACATCAAAAAACAAAGGCACCAAGACGTATACCTATATGCATCAAATTGCGGAAAAGATGCACCGCAGGAGTCTGTTGTTCGTTTTCACGGATATGTTTCAAACTGATACTGATTTGGAAAGTCTTTTTGAAGCGCTAAGACACTTGAAATACAACAAGCATTCCGTAGTACTTTTTCATTTGCTAGATGCCAAACATGAGATCGACTTTGATTTCGAAAATACCCCAAAGCGATTTTTTGATGTAGAAACCGGCAAGCACATTGATTTATACGCAGACAGTGTTAAGGAAGACTACCGTTCGGCTGTTGAATCGTATTGTAACGAACTCAAGTTGAGATGCGCCCAGTACAAAATACGATACCATCAGGTAGACGTCAATGCTGACTTTTCGCAAGTATTGAACACCTTTATGATAGAACGGCAAAAATTTGGTTAAGTTGATTTTGCTTTTTTAGCAAAATGTTTTGTTCAATTCCTTCAAGAATGTATATTTGCACTCGCTTTAAAAAAGCATGAACAAGATTTGAACCTCGCTGTTGCGCGGGTTCGCCAAGAGCGAATAAAATCATTGGTCTGGTAGTTCAGTTGGTTAGAATACCTGCCTGTCACGCAGGGGGTCGCGGGTTCGAGTCCCGTCCAGACCGCAAAAAAGCTCCGATATTTCGGAGCTTTTTTTATGCACTTAGGTGAGGTCTAAGAAAATCCAAATGCTTTAGCCAAGAGACATTGACTTTTTCTCAAAATCCAACAACCATTTCTTTCTTGCCAAACCTCCACCATAACCGGTTAGACTGCCATTCTTACCGATTACCCTATGACAAGGAATTATGATGGCGATACGGTTCATTCCGTTTGCGCGAGCCACGGCTCTAACTGCATTTTTGTTTTGTAAGGTAATAGCCTGCTTTTGGTATGTAGAAGTGGTTCCATAGGGTATTTCCTTGAGTTTGTCCCAAACCCCTCGTTGGAATGCCGTACCAAGAGTATCAAGCGGGACTTCAAATTCCTTTCGGGTCGCCTTGAAATATTCCTCCAATTCCTTTTTCAATTGTTTCATATGCTGGTTTTCTCCAGATAAAATCACTGCATCCAATCTTTTCTGCAAATCCTTGAATTCTGTTTCGAGCATTTTTCTATCCGTAAACTCCAGTAAGCAAATTCCCTTATCTGTGGAACATACGAACATTGGACCGATGGGGGTAGTCAACCGATTGATGAGGATAACATTTCCACTACCTGACTTGGACGGAGGTTTTCCCAGAAGCTTCTTATAGGTATATCCAAATCCACTCAACGAGCCATAACCTGAATCGAATGCGGTATATGTAGAAGGAACACCATCCTTCAATTCTTTAAAAGCATTATTGATACGATACATTCTTTGGTAGGCTTGGAACGTCATTCCATAATGTTTTTTGAACCATCTTCTGACCATGTAAGGGTCTAGACTTTCTTCGCGAAGCATATTATCACTTATGCGTTCTTTGGGGTACTCTTTTATTAAATTGAGGGCGGAAACAATTTTAGCTGGTGTTTCGTTCGCATTTTCGGTTGGCTTGCAAACCTTACAAGGACGATAACCTTTGACCATAGCCTCTTTTACCGTAGGGAAAAACTCTACATTTTGTTTTTTGGGCTTGCGGGCACGACACGTTGAAATGCAAAAAACAGAAGTGGTTTTAACCCCTACAAAGAAAATACCAGCATATTGCGGGTCTCTAGCTAGCAATGCCCGGTAGTACTCTTCAAATCTTGCTTTGTCCTCCATCTTTCGCTATGAAAATAGTGTTTTGAAACTTTGCTGCAACTTAATTTCAGCGAGGGTGCCTTCCAGCACTTTATTCATTTTATCAAATACGAAATTACCCATAGAAACACGTTTTACCCCAAGCTGCTTTAGCGTTTCAAAGTTGGGAAGGTTTGGCATACACATCACATTTAATGGTAAGCCCATAGCTTTGCAAACTTTTTCAATTTCCTTCTCTTCTTGAATACAAGGAACGAACAAACCATCTGCCCCTGCCTTCTGGTATGCTTTAGCCCTAATCAATGTTTCTTCGAGAGCATTGTCCAAACCCAGTAGAAATGTATCAGTTCTAACGTTGATAAAAACATCCTGTTTATCGGATTTGAGCTGGGCAATAACATCCTTCAGTAATCCGCTAAAAACATCGCAAGCAAGCAATGACCTTTTTCCATGGGTTACTTTACTGTCTTCCAAGTTGATGCCCACAACGCCAAGTCCCATCAACGCTCTTATATTGGCTGCGATTTCTTCTGAGGTAGTACCATATCCGGCCTCAAGGTCAACAGATAGGGGTAAGTCTACATTTTTCACAATTCGTTCAAGGACATATTTCAATTCTTCGAATGAAATTTCTTCCCCATCGGCATATCCTAACATAGATGCAATAGCTCCACTTGAGGTAGCGATGGCATCAAAATTCAAACGTTCCGCAACCTTTGCGCTGGCGACATCCCACACATTGGCTATCAAGAGTGGGGATTCGTTCTTATGTAATTCTTTAAAATTCATATTCTCGTAATTTTTAAAAGAAGTTTGTTTGCATCCATGATATAGTACCATCCTATTAAGAGGCAGCACGCAAATGGATTCCTCAGTTTTTATACTACAAAGGAATTTGTGCGGCAACTACGATGCAACCGAAAATTTGGCAAGCATTTTTTTGTGAGCTTGTAAATGGAATACAACTATCTACGGAAACGGTAGGTTCATCGAAATATAAAGTCAGCGAAGGCATCTATGAATCTTGCGCCTTAATCCGTTAATTAAGGACTTCCAATTCTTTGATACCCTCTTACATTTGAACTGTGTTTAAAAACTCCTTTATCAAGGATGTTACATTCTAACTAAGATGCAATAGTAGTTAGTATGCACTTTTGAGACGTTTGGTCAAAAGTGTTTAGTTTAGTTGAGGTTTCTTTGGCCTCGGAGATAGTTGTCTTCGGGGCCATTGGTTTTTGTACCCTTCGCAAAGTTGCTTTCTTATTTTACATCCTTCAGACTACCTGTCCAAAACCGCTTTGTTAATTCATATCCAGTATTCATCAATTCAAAGTAGTTGATGGTCCATCCTTTCAACATACCAAGCAGGGTTTATCCTCTCTTTGCGGCGAATCCCAAAATCCAAGAAGATGAACTTCAAAAATTATTTGATTACCATTTTATTCCTTTTAGGTGTAACGGCAATGTCTGCCCAATCCTTTATAGGATACCAGACGGATAACTACAACGGTGTACATGGCGTACTGACCAACCCAGCTAACATTGCTGATTCCCGTGTAAAACTAGAGGTAAACCTAGCAGGGGTAAGTGCCTTTTTTGCCAACGATTACATTGGCTTTAACCTATCCGATGCTTTTGACGACATCAGTCGCACTTTTGATGAATCCAAAAGGACGCCAAAAGAAAATAACGCCTTGGCTTTAAATGTAGATGTCCTGGGACCCTCTGTGTTGGTAACACTAAATGAAAAGAGTGCCGTTTCCGTGTTTACACGAGGCCGTTTCTTTTTCAACGCCAACGATATTAATGGGGAAACCATCGACAAAGAAGGTGGCTTTGATGAAAGCGAAGACTTTTTCATAAACGAAGGAAATATAACCGGAGCTGCCAACCTTTGGGCGGAACTCGGTGTAAGTTATGCTAGGGTTTTATATAACCGCGACCAACATTTCGTAAAGGGTGGACTCACTTTAAAATACCTTCAAGGCATTGGCAATGCCTATGTAAAGAGCAGTAATCTCAGCCTAGACTATGATGCAGATTCAAGATTGATTACCACACAAGGTGAAGTTACCTATGGGAATACCGATGATTTGGACGAAGCAGGTAGCGCCGGAGATTTTTATGACTTCAATAGTGGACAGGGTTTTGGAGCCGACATTGGTTTCGTGTATGAGTGGCGTCCGGAGCATGAAAAGTATAAAGGTACCGAAGCCAACCAGAATCCTGTCAACAATCGAGGGGTCAACAAGTACAGATTGAAGCTTGGGCTCGCGGTTACAGATATCGGAAGTATCACCAATAGCAATGGCGTCAATCAAGTATATGATGTCAATCGTACCCAAAGCATTGACAATTTCGATGGAGATGCTTTGGAAGAAGGTATAGAGGAAAACTTCGACCTCATTTCCGAATCGGGTTCACCCAACTCTATTTTGCCCACCACCTTACATCTCAATGCGGACTACAGTGTTATTCCAAAACTATATCTAAACTTGAATGCCGGTTTACCGCTAACTTCTCGTTCAAAAATAAATGCGCAAAGAACGGTTACCCAGCTAGGGCTTACACCCAGATTTGAAACGCAGTTTTTAAGTGTGTTTAGTCCTATCACCTACACCCAGGGTTCAGGAGTGCAATGGGGAAGCGGTTTACGCGCGGGACCACTTTACCTTGGTTCTGGCTCTATTCTTTCAGCCTTATTGGGCAGTGAGACACAATCTTTGGATGTTTTTGCTGGGCTAAAAGTCCCGATTTATCAAAGAAGACTGAAAGATAGAGATGGGGACGGTTTAAAAGATAAGCATGATGCTTGCCCAGAAGTGTATGGCCCCATCGAAAATGATGGGTGCCCTTGGAAAGATACAGATGAAGATGGCGTTTTGGACAAAGAGGACAACTGCCCTAACGAAAAAGGACCCTCAGAAAATAAAGGTTGTCCGTGGGAAGATACCGATTCAGATGGTATTGCAGATAAGGATGACCTGTGTCCATCAGTTCCTGGAACACCCGCCTTGCAAGGATGTCCAGATACGGACCGCGATGGCATTACGGATGCCGAAGACCGTTGCCCTGAAAAAGCTGGAAAATTGGAATTGAAAGGATGCCCCGATACTGATGGAGATACTTTGGTGGATATCGATGACGCCTGTCCGACCGTTCCGGGAACTATTGAAAATAATGGTTGTCCTGAAGTTACGGAAGCAGTTCAAAAGCAGTTGAATGATTATGCTCGCACCATTCTTTTTGACACGGGAAAGGCCAGTATCCAATCCGAATCCACTGCAACAATGGTGGATATCCTTCAAATCTTGAATGAGTATCCCTCAGCCCAGTTTACGGTAGAAGGCCATACAGATAGCGTGGGAAGCAAAACCACCAATCAAAAACTTTCCGAAGCCCGCGCCAATGCCGTACGTGACTTTCTGATTGATAAGGGTATAGTAGCAGACCGACTAACTGCCATCGGATATGGCGAAGAAAAGCCCATTGCCAGCAATGCTTCCAAACAGGGTAGAAAACAAAATAGAAGGGTAGAAATTAATCTCGCGAAACAATAAATAGCTCCTTTTCATATTTATTCCAAAAAAGGCTCTCACTGATTAAGATGAGGGCCTTTTCCTTTTAGCGCTCAAAACAACAAGACTCCTATTCAGTTAAGCCACTGTTTCTCAACAAAGAACATGACTATTCCCTCAAAAAGGGCATTGGTCAATTGCTAAACCCTATTCATGAATTAGCCCTTAGGCGTTTTAAGCGAAATCCCTTTTTTTAAACTGCCAAAGTAGCCTCCTCTGGCCATGTGCAATCCCAAATCGTACGCTTATGCTTGGAAAACTACTTTTTTATGCGCAATGGTTTCACCATAACTTGAACCCAAAATACACTTCAAAAAAGCTATTTCGGAGGCAGTTTTTAGTCTTGTTGACGATATGCTCATTTGGTCAATTATCAGCTCAACAATTAGACACCTGGTTTACAGCAGATAGGGCAGTGAACTCCATACCTGCTCCAACACCACCAGACCCATCAGAACTTCATCTTTTCACCCCATACGCCCCGTTAGATGGAACTCCTGTTACAACATGGTATGATTTCGTGGATTTTACTGCACAGGACGCAGTACCACACCCACCTATGGCAAACTACCCCCTTGCCCCACCTTCAGGTTTTAACTATGAGAATGATGGGTCAGGTAGTCATTTTTCGCCAACAGGTTCTATTCCAGGCATTCCAACTTTAAGGCGCAATATATTCAACTTTAATCCCGCCCTGCATTTTGATGCAGATCCTAACAATGATGGCGTAAATAATGGTCCAGGACAAGCCCTACATTTTAGATCTGTTTCTAGAAATGAGACGGCTATTTTTATTGTATTTCAAGCAAGAGGACAGGGTAATTCGGCAGAAACGCAACGTCTCTTATTTGGTGGAGATATAGAAAATCATTTACCTAGTTTAACTGCCAACAATCTTTCTATTGGAGTTTCAGATGGTGATTTTTTTTCCATAGGTCGAACAAGAATCGCAGGGGGTAGTTTCTTCCAGCCTGGAAATGTAGACCTGCAAGCAAGGCCTACTATAGGAGTTTTTAATAGAGAAGTTCTCAATGCTGGCAATGAAACATTGACCACTAGGGTAAATGGCATTGATGATATTTACTGGGAAAGAGGGGGGATTACAGAC
>JBCBPD010000106.1:0-13427 GCA_039820925.1 Bacteroidota bacterium
ATCCTGAGCACAAATACCTTATTGGTGGGGTTAGTATCAGTAACCAGTTTTCCAATTTTTCGAAATCCCTGATGATTGAATTCATGAAATCCAATTATTGGGATCCTTATGTCGCCCAATACATTCGACCAAAAAAGGAGTTCAAGGTGAAGCTTAACGATGCGGACAAAGAGTTTATTTTTGACGAGACCCAGGCCGACTTGAACAAGTTCGACAGACTCCTGAGCGAAGTGGAACCGGGTAGTTTACGGCTACCGGTATTGATTAAAAAGTATATCAAACAAAACGCTAGAGTGGTAGCGTTTAACGTTGACCCCCTCTTCAACAATTCAGTTGACGGTTTGATGTACATCAAGATTTCTGACCTTCCCGAAAGCACGGTAAAGCCGGTGATGGAAGAGTTCCAAGCAGAGCTGGAACGGAGAAACCCTTAAACCCGAGTAAAAAAAGAGTTTAGTTCGTCAACTCCTCTTTGATAAAATCGTAGCAGAATTCCTTGATTTCCTCCCGGGTCTTCAAAAAAGCTTCATGGATTTCTTCAGGTGTGCCCTTTACTTTGGAAGGGTCAGAAAAGTTGTGGTGCAATCGTATAGCGTTGGGCGCTGGAATAAAAGGACAATTTTCCTTGGCATGGTCACATACGGTAATGATGTAATCCCAAGCAATTCCTTCGTATTCATCCACATGGTTTGAGGTATGTCCAGAAATATCGACACCATCCTCTTTCATAATGCTAACTGCCCCTGGATTCAAACCATGGGTTTCGATACCAGCGCTATAAATAGTTGCCATGGAATCTTGAAAGTCACTCAAGTAGCCATGAGCCATTTGACTTCGACAAGAATTTCCGGTACAGAGAACTAAAACGTTTTTCATGTTTTTCGTTTGCTATTTACACTCCAATTCGAGTGCTTCTTTTTTCAAATAATAAATTGTCTTTCCAAACGCCATTGATTTTGGCGATGCGTTCGCGTTTTCCCAAAAACCGAAACCCTACGCGCTCGTGCAGCTTTATGCTACCTTGATTTTCAGGAAAAATTCCAGATTGCAAGGTCCAAAACCCTTCTGCTTCACTTTGGACAATGAGTGCTTCAAGCAAAGCAAGACCGATGCCATGCCCTCTGTGAGCTTGCCCGATGTAAACACTTACTTCGGCTACACCTTCGTATACACATCGACTGGATACTGGTGACAAAGCGGCCCATCCCGTAATTAGGGAAGCTTTCTTGGCCACTAACCTACAGGTAGGTAAATGTGCTTTGTCCCAATCGGCATAGAGTGGTACTTGGGTTTCAAAAGTGGCAAATCCGGTTTGGATGCCTTCTTCATAAATCCGAGCCACTGCTGACCAGTGTTCCGGAAGCATGTTTTCAATGAGCATTTAGCGGCAAATTAACAACAATCACTGTTGGGTCCGCAACCATTCATTGTTGTCTTAAGGTTATGATTTTCACTCTCGGTCGCAGGAACCCCACAAGTTTCTTTGGCCTTGCAATCTGTTTTTTGACTCGTCAAATGAAAGACCAATGCGTTTTTGGCCAAACTAGCACCCGCCACATGCATCTGTGTGGTATGAAAGCTGCTGTTTCCATATTCAAAACGGATTTCAGCGTCTTGGGTCATGGGTTTGATGCGGTCTACTTTCTTCAAAATACCCAATGCTTTTCCGGATTGCATGTACTCGGTTTTTCCAATTTCAGAAGGACTTTCCCATAGCTGCACTACGGTTTCCTTCCAAAAATCCGTTCCAGCGCCGCAATCCACACTGTCCACGATAACATTTTTGATTTCAGTGATATGGTAGTTGGTTCCTACATATTGGCCCGGTTGATATTCGAACAGCAGGGCTTTGTCTCTATGGTCTTGAAGTAGACTTAAAAATTCTTTGGTTTTCATTGGATTCTATTAACAACAATTGAATTTGACATTTTGAAAAAATTCTCCGAAAAGATTTTGAAGCGTGTCCCAAGTACCTTGGTTGATACAGTAGCAAAGGTTTTTACCTTCAAAAGTGCCTTTGATAAGCCCGAGCTTCTTGATTTCATTTAAATGTTGCGAAATAGTGGCTTGGGCCAAACCAATTTCGTCAACCAAATCATTGCAGATACACCCTTCTTGTCTGCTAATGTATTCCAATATGGCAACGCGTGCAGGGTGTGACAACACTTTTGCTACGGAAGCAACCTGATTGTGCTTTTCAGAGAAGATATGTGTTTTGGATACGCCCATCGATAATTATATATCGCAATATTACGATAATAATATGAAAAATAAAAGCCAAGAGGAATTTCTTGGCTTAAAATATTATAAGGCTTTAAACCAATCTTGGAAGTATTCACCCACCAAAAAGATAGGTTTTTTGCTTTCGTTGATGGCTCCTATAAGACTCATGATCCAGAGTACAAGACCTAAAATCCAGCCTACAAGATTGACCAATGGGATGATTGACAATACGATGGAAATCAAAAAGATGCCCAATGTTTGTCTGATATAAAAGGATCCCACCTCGGTTTTGTTGCTGCTGTTCATGATCAGCGCGATAATCCATCCGATAAAAGTCAAGTGGGCAATGATGGCCACTGTTTTTCCGCTTTCTGGATTTTTGGGGTCAAAAGCTTCCTTAACATCCTCCTTGAAATCTTGAGCGGCCTCTTTGGCATCTTCGGCAAAGTCGCCAGCTTTTTCTTTTGCGTTTTCAGCGGCTTCTTTCGTCGCATCTTTGGCTTTGTCGAAAGCTTCTTCCGCTTTGTCTCCTAAGTCTTTGTTTTCTTCAGACATGGTACATTATTTTGTTGGTTGAACAGCTTTAAAAGTAAGCATTATTTCCTTTGCTAAAGGAACGCTTTATCAACAGGTTCCCATAATTCGATTTTATTGCCTTCTGGGTCCAAAATCCAACCAAATTTACCGTAATCATATTCCTCTACTTTGCCTACCACCTGTACACCCTCCGATTTCAAGACTTTGAGCAGTTCATGTAAGTTTTCAACCCGAAAATTCATCATATACTGCTTCTCACTAGGCTGGAAATATTGAGTATCCTCTTTCATGGGACTCCATTGGGTCATTGCATCATTGCCATGTTCATCTTTCCACCAAAAACTACAGCCATAAGCATCTGTGGGCAATCCCAAATGGGTTTTGTACCATTCTTTGATTTGGTCGGGGTTTTTGACTTTGAAAAAAAATCCGCCCAAACCGGTTACGCGCTTTTTCATTTGAATATTGTTTTAAGATGGGTTACGTTGTTTTTCGTAAAGCTTGATCCAATCCGATGGGGTCATTTTTTGGCAAAGCTCCGCAATAAGCTCATAAGGGATGTGTTCAATTTTCTTGAATCGAATGCAACTTTTGCCCATGTCCAGTTTGGTGGGCACATACTTTGGGTATTCTTGTACAAACCAATCTTTTAGGGCGTCATTCGCATAAATACCGGAATGGTAAAGCGCTACATAGTTCTTTTGGGAAGCCACATTGATAAAGGGCAAGGGTTCTTCGGGATTACAATGGTAGCCATCAGGGTAGATGTCGTGCGGCACCACATAGCCCAACATTTTATATTGAATACATTCCTTGAACCCTTTAGGTAAGTTTGATTTGATGGTTTGGCGAAGTTTGTTCACCGCTGCTTGGCGTTCTTCTGGTATTGCGGCAATGTATTCTTCTGGTGTTTGCGCATTTATGGTCATGATGGTGTCTATTTGCGTTGTAATATCCAAGCCGAAATCAAGGAAATGATAAATCCGATAACAAATACCGTAAGGGCCATGATACCGAAAGTAAACAGGGGGTTGGCAAAGACTTCTTTCTGCGATTCCAGCAGGGCCAGTTGTGTTTTTAGTGCTTCGCCCGAAAGGGTTTCCTCGAGCGACTTTACGGATTCCATGTAGTAGTTGTCCATGAATTCGGGATTGAGGACTTCCACATAGATGACATCCAAAACTCCAAAAACGACTGCGGTTATCAAGCTGATCAAGGTGCCTATGGTCAGGGCCTTTTTAAAGCTGACCTTACCCGCATTTTCACGTTCGCGATAATATTTGATACCGAAGAAAACAAAGGATAAGGATACTATCATGGAAGCGTACCCTAATATTTCTTGGGTGGTCCGCGGAAGGTGTTCCAAAAGGTACCATGTGGTCAAAAACAATGCACATATCATAATGGCACTGTATACACTGTAGCGAAGGATGGTTGTTTTCATAACGTTTACGTATTGATTCCTTCAAAAGTAGCTTGAGGTAGGTGGAAGACCTTCATACTAAAGTACCAAATTGATGGTACTTTGGTGCCAATGGGGTTATATCGCTATAATATTGAGTTCTTTGGCGCGCTGCAAAGCTTGGGTTCTTCGTTTGGCATCGAGCTTGACCAAAAGGTTGGAAACATGGGTTTTTACGGTACTTTCCGAGAGGTGTAGCGTATCCCCAATTTCCTTGTTGGATAATCCTTTGGCGATTTCGACCAGTACTTCATACTCTCGTTTGCTTATTCCCAAATCCTCTAATTTGTCCAAATCAACTTGTTGTGGTTCAAGATTCTTTTTGGATGCAGAACGACGATTGACGTATAGGCCTATCCCAAAAAAAACTATGGCGATGCCCGAAATCACATACTCAATTCGAGAATTACCGGAGGTATAGGAATACGTACTGATCTTAAAAAGTACGAGTAAAGAAACAATTAGGGCAGAGAAAACGAAAATGGTCTTTTTCACCTTTTCAAGTTAACAAAATCTCTCTTTGATTTTGTCGACGATGGTCTGGGCCAATTTTTCATGACTTTCTACCGTCCAACCCGCCACATGAGGGGTCAACAACACATTTTTGGCCTTGCGCAAATATTTGAAGGATTTTGGTTTTTGCACAAACATGTTTTCGAAAGATTTCTTTTCATACTCCAAAACATCCAATCCGGCTCCCAAAATTTTCTCTGATTTAAGGCCTGCTACCAAATCTTTGGTTACAACACATTTTCCCCTTGCGGTATTCAAAAACCAAAAAGGCTTATGGAACTTCTCAATGAATTCGGTATTGACCATGCCAGAGGTGGTTTCGGTTTCTGGCACGTGAAGACTGACGATATCGGACTTTTGCTGAAATTCCATGATTCCAACTTGGCGTGCATTGTCATCTCCAACACCTCCAACAATGTCATAACAAATCACTTCTACATCAAAACCCTGTAATTTTTTCGCGAATGCCTTGCCCATATTTCCGTAACCAATGATACCGACGGTTTTCCCATCAAGTTCAACACCCCTGTTCTGCTCGCGTTGCCATTTTCCTTTTTTGACTTCACGGTTGGCTTTCACCATCTTGTTCATCAGGGCCAATAGCATTCCCAAGGTATGTTCCCCCACGGCATTTCGATTCCCTTCAGGAGCGGAAGCCAAAAATATATCCTTTTGTTTGGCGTAAGCCGTATCAATATTCTCCAAACCTGCACCTACGCGACCTATGAATTTAAGTTGGGTAGCCTTGTCCAGAAAGTTCTGGTCTATGGGAAATCTACTTCGCAGAATGATGCCGTCATATTGCGCTATTTTCCTTTCAATGGTTTCTTTGGAGGACGAATAATCTTCATGATTTTCGAAGCCAAGGGCTTCAAACTGCTCTAAAAGCAGGGGATGGTTGGTGTCAAGATGAAGAACTTTCATAATAGTTGGTCTGGTTCGCAATGTACAATTTCCACAAGTGATTTTCCTGACCGTGGAAGTACGAACGTATACAAACGGTCGAAAAACTTTGGGTTATAGCTTATTTTTAAAGGATTAATCTGAGTATGGGACAATTTACAATTTGGGATATCTTTTGGGTACTGGGTATCGCCCAAGGGCTGTTTTTAACGATTACCTTGCCTACGGTGCACGAAAAGAACACCAAGGCCAATACCATTTTGGCCGTACAATTGGGAATGGCCAGTCTTATGCTGTTCGCTAAACTGGCAATTTATAAAGCGGAGACTTTCTGGGTTTTGCAGCGCACGATATTGATTGAACCCTTCATTTTTTTATATGGTCCTCTAGGCTACATGTATTTGCGAAGACTGCTGCACAAGGATAGTTCTGGATATCAATTGTCCTGGCCTCATTTTGTGTTGGCAGCACTCTATGCCGGATACTTGATCTACTTGAATATTTTGCCTACTTCAGTTTTTCAGCAACAGTACATGGAAGGTGTCTATTGGATTCCTTTTGCTATCGCTGAAACGCTCGCGCTTCTGCAAAACATCTTTTATTGGTTCAAATGCCGCGGACTTATCAATCGGTATACGTATGAAACCAAACAACAACTCTCCTTCAATCAAAGTACCATGGCCTTCATTAAAGTGATACACGGCGTGGTCTTAATGGTGTTGCTCTTTTGGGTGGCCAGTTTCATCTCGTCCTACTTTTTTAAGTTTTCCATACGTTGGGTGACCTATAATAGTGTCTGGATTGGCATTCCTATTTTGATTTACATCGTGGGCTATTATGCCTTGCGGCAACCAGAAATATTTCGATTGCGTTTGCCAGATGCCGACACTTCAAAAACCTCAAAAAACCGTTTGAACGAACAAGAAATTTCAATCTTGAAGAAGCGTCTTGAAACCATAATGCAGGAGGAGAAATTGTATTTGGAAAACGAACTTACCCTGGCCCAACTTGCCAAAAAAATAGAAACGACCACGAACAATCTTTCTTGGTTGCTTAACAACGTGTACCAAAGTAATTTTTATGATTTTGTGAATACCTATCGTTTGGAAGCCTTTTTGGATAAGGTGAAAAATAAGGAACACAAGCATCAAACCTTGCTATCGCTTTCCATGGAGGTAGGCTTCAATTCCAAATCAACTTTCAACAAAGCCTTCAAATCCATTTTCAAGGATACGCCCAGCGCCTACATTCGAAAAATCGAGGTGTAATCCGTGCAACTGTATACAAGACGTCGATTTGACTTCTTTTTTGGGATAATCTAGTGTTGAATTTAAAAGATATATCCTATGAAAAATTTCAGCCTTACACCAAACTTTACAAAACTCATTTGGTTTTTAATGGTAGTGCCGCTTCTGAGCTCATGCACCAAAGATTACATCGGCGATGTTGCCGATAAAGCAACTGTCGAAACCCTAGTAGCCGATTTTCCCGCGAACGATGGACTATCCCTTGACCGACGCGGAAACATTTTTGCCAGTAACTTTCAAAACTTCCAAGGAACCCAAATCATTAAGACCAATGCGAAGACGGGAGAATTTGAGGTGGCAGTAGATAGTCTTGCCGCACCCACGGGGAATGCCGTGGACCGACAAGGGAACATTTATGTTGTGAATGCTGTCCGTTTGGTTTCACAAGACCCCTTTATTACCGAAGGAGATGTGGTCAAAATTTCAAAAGATGGTACAAGAACGCTTCTGGCTACCTTGCCCGGCTTTCCATCTGGACTGGCACTTGACCGTCATGGTAACGCCTTTATTTCCAATTTTGATTTTCCTGGGGTGCATAAAATCACTCCAGATGGGGAAGTAACCCTTATTGCCGAAGATGCTAGACTGCGGGGCGGGGTTGGTATCGATTTTGACAATAAAGGGAATTTGTACGTGGGGAATTTCAACACAGGTGAAATTGTAAAAATTACGCCTCATGGTGAAATATCCGTTTTGGCTACAATTCCGACCGTGGTGCAAAACTTTGTGATTGGCTATATCACGTACTTTGGGGGGTCTTTGTTTGCCACCGCAGCGGGTGAAGGCGTCATCTATCGTGTCACCTTGGATGGTGAAGCCAGCATTTTTGCCGGAAATGGCGTCAAAGCACGGGTAGATGGTGATTTGACCGAAGCTTCCTTTGACATTCCCAACGGCATTACCGGAGACCCACTGCGCAAGGTTTTATATGTAACGGATTTTAGCGTTGATGGAAGTTCGTCTCTTAGAGCGATTCGACTGAAATAAAGCATAATTGAGGATTCCAAGGGTGCCTTACCTACTCAGATAACCAAGCGGGCACCTTTGGTAATTCCTAGTAGCCAGAGAAGGGGTAAGTTTAAATTTGCCCCTTTTTTGTTTGATGTAAATTGAAGTAGCATAAGGTTGAAACTATATGCCCAAGACCAGTTTGGCAATATAAAAGTAAATCAAAATGCCAAAAATGTCATTGCTCGTGGTAATGAAAGGACCGGTGGCAATGGCAGGGTCAATCCCTCTTTGGTCTAAAAACAAAGGGATAAAAGTCCCGATAATCCCTGCAACCACAATAACAACAATCAATGAAATGGATATGGCCAATGCCGTATTGAAATCTCCTTTCCATAACCAAGTAAAGAGAAGGAGTAGCACCGCCAAAATGACCCCGTTCAATAGGGCTAATAGCATTTCCTTCCATAAGCGATTGGCAATTCCACCCTTTAAATCGTCATTGGCGAGACCTTGAACGATAATGGCGCTGGATTGCACCCCGACGTTTCCAGCCATTGCGGCAATCAATGGCGTGAAGAAGAATAAGATGGCATGTTTTGCTATCATTGCTTCAAAGCCTCCCATAATGGCTGCTGCGCCGAGCCCTCCAAAAAGGCCTAAAATCAACCAAGGCAAACGCGCACGGGTAAGTTCCCAGATGCTGTCATCTGCTTCCACGTCTTGTGAAATACCCGCTGCAAGTTGGTAATCCTTATCGGCTTCTTCTCGAATAACGTCTACAATGTCATCAATGGTAATCCGTCCTACCAAACGGCCAATTTCATCCACTACCGGAATTGCTTCCAAGTCATATTTGGACATGATTCGTGCGACTTCCTCTCCCTTTTCGTTGACGTTCACGGAATCCACCTTGGAAATGAACACATCCTTGATATGGGTTGTGGTAGAAGTAGTGAGAAGGTCCTTTAAAGAAAGCCTCCCTTTTAGTTTATCCTCATCGTCGACCACATAAATGGAGTGTACACGGGTGACATTTTCGGCTTGGGCCCGCATCTCTTTGACACAGGTCAATACGTTCCAGTTTTCGTTGACTTTGACCAGCTCTTTGGCCATAAGTCCCCCTGCAGAATCTTCATCATACCGTAAAAGGTCAACAATGTCCTTGGCGTGTTCCTTATCCTCAATTTCAGAAATAACGCGCTGGACAATCTCCTTGGGAAGTTCACTTACGATATCGGCGGCATCATCGGTGTCTAGCTCTTCTAGCTCTCCTGCAATTTCTTTGGCAGAAAGGTTGTTCAGTACCGCTTCCCTAACATCCTCGTCCATTTCGGCAAGAATGTCCGAAGTTTTTTCACTGTCTAGCAGTTTGATGAGGTAGGTGGCTTCGTCAATGGTGAGTTCGTCGGCGATTTCAGCAATATCCGCGTAGTGGAACTCTTTCATCATAGCCCGTAAACCAACGTTCTTGCGGTCTGAAATGAGTTCCCTTATTTCGACTAAAAGCTCGTCTGTAAGTTTAAAGGGGGTCATGTTCTATTCGCTGGGTCAGTGAGACAAAATCGGCTACGGCTAGTCGCTCAGGACGTTGGTCAAATATAGTATCTTCTTTTAGATTATCGGAAAGATTGAAGGTTTTCAAACTGTTACGTAATGTCTTTCTACGCTGGTTGAAGGCCGCCTTGACTACTTTGAAGAAAAGCCGTTCGTCACATTCCAGTTTTAGGGATGGTTTTCGTATTAATCGGAGCACCCCGGATTGTACTTTTGGTGGTGGGTCAAATACTTGTGGATGGACGGTAAAAAGATATTCCGCCTCGTAAAAAGCTTGCACTAAAACGGATAAAATTCCGTAGGTTTTGCTACCAGGTTTTTCACAAATGCGTTGCGCTACCTCCTTTTGGAACATTCCGCTAAACTCTGGAATTTGAAGTCGGTTTTCCAATACTTTAAAAACAATTTGGCTCGAAATATTGTAGGGAAAATTTCCTGTGACTGCAAAAGGTTCATCACCATAGAGTTGTCGCAAATCAAACTTTAGAAAGTCCGCTTCAAGGACATTGAGCCGGTTGTTTTTCTCCAACACCTTGGGGTGTTCCAAAGGAAAAGTATGATTGAGGTATACAATCGATTCCGGGTCTAGGTCCATGGCCACCAGATCTATGTTTCGGAGCAAAAGATATTTGGTGAGCACCCCCATTCCAGGACCGATTTCCAAAACATTGGTGTACCCATTTAGGGTCAAGGTTTCGGAAATCTGCTTTGCGATGTTTTCGTCTTTTAGAAAGTGCTGCCCAAGGTGCTTTTTGGCCGTAACGGCAGACGGTTCTTTCGCTCCAGAAGACGATTGGGACCGATGGCGGTCAAACTTTTTTTTGTTTCGTTTGGGCACGGAGCGTTTTTATGCAAGTTACAGGGTTTTTTAGAAATATTGTTGCAAGCTCTTTTTGTAATAATTAGCACTAAACGCGGCGCTTTTTGTGGAGTTCTCCGTAAAATTTCCTCCTTGCTCGATGTAAAAAAATTCAAGCCCCGTAGCGAAAGGGTCGGGAAGAATTTTTGTGTAATCAATAGAGCCGTTCCCCAGTTCGGTATAGTCCCGTGATACCTTGTGCATGTCTTTGAGGTGCCACATGACATAGCGATTGGGGTGTTGTTCCGTTAACTTTTTAGGTGTGGTCTTTTGGGCATGCATCACCCAATACATATCCATTTGAAGCTTTACCAAAGTGGGATCGGTTTCTTTTACAATGATATCATAGCCGGTTTGAGAGTCGTCCAATAGGTCGAATTCATACCCGTGATTGTGGTACGCGAATCCCAATCCTGCTTTGGTAACATGTTCCCCCGCGAGGTTGATTTTCTCGGCTGCTTTTTTAAAACCATCTACGGTTCGAAACTCCTCTCCAATAATGGGCCAAGTAATGTAATTGCTATTCATAGCAAGTGCGCCTTCGATACAGGCATCTAGAAATTGCTTGAAGGCGTCATCCGACTTGTCGATGAAGGGAGAAAATACGTAGTGGCCACTGCTGAACGTAAGCCCAAGGTCGTCTAGGCGGTTTTTGAATTCCTTGATTGGAAATCCGTAGTAGGTGTTTTTCTCTGCATCAAAACCATAGTGTTCAAAATCTTCATATCCCATTTTCTTCAGTGCCTTGAGCGTTGCCATCGGATTTTCTGCCATCGCATCACGAATGGAAAAAAGCTGGTACCCCAACTTGAATTTTGGATTTGGAGCGTTCATAAAAGACATCATTGGAAGGGTTGTTGCCATACTGGCCGCACTGCTCAATTGTAAAAAACTTCGTCGATTCATTTGGATTACGGTTGGGTTTGATTCATTTTGAAATACAAGTTTCACCTATGGAATTTGCTGGCTGACGATTTCAAGTTCCGTGCGAAAAGCTACAAATTTATCGGCAAAACGCTTTAAGGCGTCTTGTCGCAACAATTCTGCATTCTCTTGATAATAGCGGTCCAAGGTATTTCTATCTTTTGTGGTGTATTGCACGGAGTAGGTGGTTCCGCCTAGCTCTTCTTCTACCAAAACCTTGGTCATTTTGGCATGGGAAAACTTACCAGTGGCCAACATATCAGGGATATGTTTGTCTTTCATCCACAACAACCATTCGTCATGAACAGTATCGTCAATGTTTATGGTCACATTATAAATTAGCATGTATTGTGGTTTGAAGGACTAAGGTAGCGTAAATCAATTGACCACATCACCTCGTAAGCGCCTGAAATGTTTTCGCGCCTTGGGGAAGTAATAGCTGTTGGGGTAGTCGTAGATGATTTTTTCGTAATGCTCCTTTGCTTTTTCAGGGAGATTGAGCTGGTTACGGTATAATTCACCCAACGCAAAATGTGCATCGTCAGCTAAAATATCATCGGCGAAGAATTCCGCTATTTTTTGATAGTTGAACTTTGCTTCCTCAAATTGTCCTTTGCTTTCCAAAAGTCCTCCTTGCTTCAACAAGGCTTCATCTTCTATTTTTTCACCCTTATGGTTTTCCAAGATGTCGTTCAGGATTTGAATGGCCTCTTCCGTTTTATTTTGATAGGCAAATAGGTCGGCACGAGCGAACTTTTTTAGCGCAGTTTGGGTTGAATCTTCAAGGGAGTTGTCTGAAATAATCAAACTGAGCTGCATGGCGTCGTTGGCGATGAGCTGCGAGGTTGAACTACGCAATACCTTAAGTTGTGTCAAGGCCCAATCAAAATCTCCTTTATAAAAGCTGGTTTGTGCTACTTTGAAACGTGCATCTTGACCTAAGACATCATTTTTGAGGCTACGTTGCACTTGGGTAAAGGTAATCAGCGCTTGGTTGAATTTTTGGTCGTACACCAGAATATCGCCCAACGCCATTTTTATCCTAGCCTTGGTCATTCGGTCGAGATTGGGTTCCAAATTCTGTTTTAATAACGCAATAGCAGGAGCAGGGGTATTCTTTTTAAAGGTTAGAAAATCTGCGTAGGCAATTTGAAGGTATTCCGTTTGTGCGATATTGGCATATTCCTCCAAAAGGGACTTAAATTTTTTGTCAATGGCCAGGTATTCTTTGGGAGCCGCATCCAACAGCTTGATTTCGATACGCTGTAATTCAGCATTCAAAACGGTTCTGGGATACCTTGCATTTTCAACAATGAAGGTAAAAATGTCATTGGCGATATCGGTTTCCGAGTCATCCAAAGCAATGCGTCCCAAATTTTCCATCCGTTCCATGCTGGGCACTTCGGAGCGTTTAATGATAGCCTTTTCTTGGGTGAAGGCGCTTTTGTATTGTTTTTGTTGAATGAACAACCAACTCAACAATTCATTCCAAAGGACATCGGGCTTTTGCTGCGCGTTTTTCAAAAGCACTTTTTTGAGCAAAAGATTGTTGGGGTCTTGTGGGTCCTCTGAAATAAAGGCATCCAGATTTCTTAAGATGCTTGACGTTGACGTTTTTCCTTCCTCGATAAGGTTTAGGTAGGATTGATACATCTTTTCCAAATCACCTTTTTCCCCATAAATTCGAGCGAGCTGAAAATTGTACTTCAAATCGGGCTTGAGCACCATAGCCAAAGAATAGGCTTCAATGGCCTCGTCCAACAAGGCATATTTCTGAAAACGATATCCTACGCTATACCCAAAATTGGGATTCTCACGAATTTTATCCAACGCAAGCGCATAATATTGGGAGGCTTCTTCCGGTTGTTGTTTTAGTGTGAAATTATAACCCAACTCGATTAAGAAAGTCGGAAATACATAAGGGTCTTTTATTTTCCGCAGCAAAAAGGCTTGTGCATCATCATAGCGTTCGAGCTGCTGATAACAGTTTATCAGGCCTTCTGCAAAATCGGTACGGCGTGGGTTTTTTTTAACCAGTTTTTCAAAATAGACTACGGCCTTGTCGTAATCCCCATCATTCATGTATTGTTTTGCCAAACTGGTTAAAAAAAACCCACGCCGTACCGATTTTGCAGAAGGCCTGATAAACTGTTATCAGCAGCTCGAACGCTATGATGATGCACAAGCCTTTTTG
>JBCBPD010000107.1:0-13082 GCA_039820925.1 Bacteroidota bacterium
GCTGCTGATAAAGTAAAAGCGGTTTTGGCTTAAACGCCTCTCCGAAACCTATAGAAAGAAAAGACCCGTTTAGGGTCTTTTTTTTTGGTCTATCCTTAACAGGTTCGCTCACTTTTTCCTAACAGAAACCTAAAGTGTTGCCAACCTGTTAAGGATAGACCAAAAAAAAAGACCCTAAACGGGTCTTTTCTTTCTATAGGTTTCGGAGAGGCGTTTAAGCCAAAACCGCTTTTACTTTATCAGCAGCTTCTTGGAATTGTACTGCAGAATGCACGGCCAACCCTGAATTGTCAATAATTTCCTTGGCTAACTCAGCATTTGTTCCTTGAAGTCGAACAATAATGGGAACCTGGATGGAATCTCCCATATTCTTGTAGGCATCTACAACTCCTTGTGCTACACGGTCACAACGTACAATTCCACCAAAAATGTTGATAAGAATTGCTTTCACGTTCGGGTCTTTCAAAATGATTCGGAAGGCTTCCTCCACACGTTTGGCATCGGCGGTTCCACCCACGTCCAAGAAGTTGGCTGGTTCACCCCCTGCCATTTTAATCAAATCCATCGTAGCCATCGCCAGACCTGCACCATTTACCATACAACCTACGTTACCATCCAAATCCACGTAGTTCAACCCAACTTCGCGGGCTTCAACCTCAATCGGATTTTCTTCACGTAAATCTCGCATTTCGGCATATGCTTTTCTGCGGTACAAAGCGTTGTCATCAATAGATACCTTGGCATCCACCGCCATAATTTTGTCATCTGAGGTCTTCAGAACCGGATTGATTTCAAAAAGACTGGAGTCACTAGCTTCGTACGCCTTGTATAACGCTGACACAAACTTTGTCATCTCTTTGAAAGCAGTGCCGCTCAAACCAAGGTTGAATGCAATTCTTCGTGCTTGGAAGGGCAACAATCCCGTAGCCGGGTCAATTTCTTCTGTAAAAATCAAGTGAGGGGTCTTTTCGGCCACTTCTTCAATGTCCATTCCACCCTCCGTAGAATACATAATCATATTTCGTCCGCTAGCTCGGTTGAGCAAAACAGACATGTAGAATTCATTGGTTTCGCTATCGCCAGGGTAGTAGACATCCTCTGCTACCAAAACTTGATGTACCTTCTTCCCTTCTGCGGAAGTTTGCGGTGTAATCAGGTTCATGCCAATGATGCTACCTGCCAATTCTTCAACTTCTTTCAAGTTTTTTGCGAGTTTTACTCCGCCACCTTTACCACGTCCACCAGCGTGAACCTGCGCTTTGATTACGTGCCAACCCGTACCAGTTTCCTGCGTAAGTTGTTTGGCAGCTTCAACCGCTTCTTTGGCGTTTCGGGCAACAATTCCGCGTTGAATACGCACTCCAAAACTGGCTAAAATCTCTTTTCCTTGATATTCGTGAAGATTCATTATAGACGTGAATTTTTATTGTGACAAAAATAGAAAACGGAAACTAATTACCCTAGCATGTTTAGACTTTAAAGTCTTTAAAATCCAAGGGGTCGAAATTCTTGAAATGTCCGTTCATTTTAATGACCGCTTTGGTACGGTTCACGCTTTCCAAGACCTCAGTAGTGGTATCCAAGTGATTTTTGATGTACAACAAACGGTCCGTTTCCTTGGGAATCTGCAGCAAACGATATTCTTGCTCAAAGGACAATCCCATTTTATGGGCAAGGGAAAAACTATTAAACTGTTTGGGAGATGTTTTGGTAAAAGGAACATCCATCAAATCGTATAACTTTTCGACCTTCTCCAAAACTTCATTTCTCAGGGACTCGTCGGCATCATTTTGTATGTCCAGAAATTGCACTTCCCCGCCGGCATAGAGTTTATCCTCCAGTTGGTTTTCGAAAGTAAGTACCTTGAAAACCTGTCTCGCGACGCAGACCACATCTATCTCCCCACCTTCGTAGGTATTCACTACCTCCACCAATTGCACTTCGGTGCCGTAAGCAATGGAGTCATTAATGTACACTGGAATGCCGAAAGTCAGGGCTTCTTCTCTACAGTCATTGATGAGTTGTTTGTAACGTTCTTCAAAAATGTGCAAGGGTACCGTTTCTCCAGGAAAAAAAACGGATTGCAACGGGAATAGGGGTAATATCATGCTGGCAATTTGTCTAAAAATACAACCGGAAGCCCAATTCCACAATTTTCAAAGAAAGTGATAAATGTACTTTTGTAACAATTTGTTATAATTTAATGAATTGATGCAATTTGTCTTGCGCAAACAGCGTTCAAGGTTTAGTTTTGTGGAAACGAATGATTACTATGGATTCAGCTATTCTTAAAGGTATTGCGGAAGAATTTGGAGCGCCTTTATACGTATACGATGCTTCAAAAATTGAAGCACAATACAAAAGATTGACCTCTGCCTTTAGCAAGGTATCGCATTTGCGACTTAATTATGCCGCCAAGGCCCTTTCCAATCTATCCATTTTGCGGTTGATGAATCAGCTAGGGGCTGGGTTGGATACCGTATCTATCCAAGAGGTGCAACTTGGATTGCTGGCAGGCTTTAAACCTGAATCCATAATCTTTACCCCTAACGGCGTTTCCTTGGAAGAAATTGAGGAGGCTTCTGCCCTTGGGGTTCAAATCAATATTGACAACCTTTCCATTTTGGAGCAGTTTGGCAGCAAGTTTCCCGATGTCCCCGTTTGTATCCGAATCAACCCACACGTTATGGCTGGGGGCAATTCGAATATTTCGGTAGGACATATTGATTCCAAGTTTGGCATCAGCATACATCAAATCCCACATTTACTTCGAATTGTTGAGCTTACCAATATGCGCATCAACGGAATTCACATGCATACGGGAAGTGATATTTTGGATATCGACGTTTTCCTTTACGCTTCCGAGATTCTTTTTGAAACGGCAAAGAACTTCAAAGATTTGGAATTCATTGATTTTGGAAGCGGCTTTAAAGTACCTTACCGCCAAGGTGATATTGAGACCAACATCGAAGAGCTTGGTAAAAAACTCTCCAAAAGATTCAATGCATTTTGTGAGGAATACGGCAAAGAACTGACCCTAGCTTTCGAACCGGGTAAGTTTTTGGTGAGTGAAGCTGGATACTTTCTGGCTAAAGTGAATGTAGTAAAACAGACTACTTCAACGGTTTTTGCGGGAGTGGATTCAGGTTTTAACCACTTGATTCGTCCCATGCTTTACGGGGCCTCGCATGAAATTGTAAACATATCCAATCCTGAAGGACGCGAACGCTATTATTCTGTTGTAGGGTACATCTGCGAAACGGATACCTTTGGCAGCAACCGAAGAATCAATGAAATCTCCGAAGGTGATATTCTTTGCTTTAAAAATGCAGGAGCATATTGTTTCACCATGGCTAGTAATTACAACAGTCGCTACCGCCCTGCCGAAGTCCTTTGGTACCAAAACAAAGCCCATCTTATTCGGAAGAGAGAGAATTTTGATGACATTCTTCGGAATCAAGTCGACGCGGATGTGTTGAAACCCAAAGCAGATAAGGCTATTTCTTGATGGGATGATAGCAATCGCCTCTATCCTAGCCTTAATTTTCTTTTTCTTGGGCAGTGTCCATTTTTATTGGGCCTTCTTTGGTATTTCAAACCCAGAGAAGGTGTATCCCAGTCGAGAGAATGGAGCACAAATGGAGTATACTCCTGGCAAGTTTGCAAGCAGCGTTGTAGGCGTAGTTCTTTTGTTGTTCGCCCTTCTTTTCTTGAATCGGATTTTGCAATTCTTCGTTTTTCCCTGGGAGTACTATGTGCTTTTGGGAATTGGCACTCTTTTTTTCCTGCGAGGTATGGGAGATTTTAAGTATTTGGGACTGTTCAAAAAGGTCCGGGGTACACCGTTCGCCAAAATGGACACGCAATATTACACCCCACTTTGCTTTTGCATTGCTGGTATGGTGTTTGCACTTCAACTTCTGTATTGATACTTAACAGGGCTTTTTTTCGTTAGTTTTGTAAGGTATCCCAGATATACCGAACTTAAACAGAAACGTTATGCGCCAGATTCTACCCCGTTTTTTCACCCTTATCGCTATCCTTTTATTGCTACTTCCGGCTACGATTGCTGCACAAGAAGTAGAATGGATGAGTTGGGAAGAAGCCTTGGCACGGTCTGAAAGTGATGCCGAGCCGAAGAAAATTTTTGTAGACGTTTACACCGATTGGTGCGGATGGTGTAAAAAAATGGATAAGGATACGTTTCAAAACGAATCTGTAGCCGCCTACATGAAAGAGCACTTCTACATGGTTAAAATGGATGCTGAAGGTAAAGACCCAATTGAGTTCCAAGGGAAAACTTTTAAATATGTGCCTTCAGGACGAAGAGGCTACCACGAATTGGCTGCCGCACTCCTTCAAGGAAAAATGAGTTATCCTACCGTAGTTTTTTTGGATGAAAAGCTAAACATGCTTTCTCCGGTACCTGGATATCAAAAAGTGAAGCCTTTTCTAAAAATCGCCAAGTATTTTGGGGATAATATCTACAAAGACAAGGATTGGAAATCTTACTCAGACTCTAGCAAATAAGTTTTAGAGGAAATTTTATCGACTGTAATTTGGACTTTCTTTCGTGATGGTCACATCATGCGGGTGACTTTCATTGATTCCGCTAAAAGTGATTTTTACGAAACGACCGGTTTCCTGTAGCGTGGCCACATCCTTGGCGCCGCAATACCCCATTCCAGCTCGAAGACCACCAATAAACTGGTGCATGCTTTCATACAAGTCTCCTTTATACGGAACCCTTCCTACAATACCTTCGGGAACCAATTTTTTGATATCATCTTCAACATCTTGAAAATAACGGTCTTTGCTGCCTTCCTTCATGGCCTCTACGGAACCCATTCCACGATAGGATTTAAACTTTCTTCCCTCGTAAATAATGGTTTCACCGGGAGATTCCTTGGTCCCTGCCAATAGTGAACCTAACATCACAGTATCCGCACCAGCAGCAATGGCTTTTGGAATATCACCTGTATATCGAATACCTCCGTCCGCAATTACGGGAACACCACTACCTTTAATCGCAGCAGCAACCTCCAGCACCGCGGAGAATTGCGGGAACCCTACACCAGCAACTACCCTAGTAGTACAGATGGAACCTGGTCCAATACCAACCTTTACGGCATCAGCTCCGGCATCTACCAAATATTTAGCAGCTTCAGCCGTGGCAATGTTTCCAACAATGATTTCCAAATTTGGAAAAGCTTGTTTGACTTCTTTCAGAATACCAACTACTCCTCTGGAATGTCCATGTGCTGTATCGATGACCAAGGCATCCACTCCAGCGGAAACAAGCGCATCAGCACGTTCGGTTGCATCAGGAGTAACACCAAGTGCTGCAGCCACTCGCAAGCGACCGTATTGGTCCTTGTTTGCGATGGGTTTTTGAGTGAGTTTGGTAATATCCCTGAAGGTGATGAGTCCTACCAATTTGTAGTTGTCATCAACAACAGGCAATTTTTCAATTCTATTTTTCTGTAAAATCACTTCTGCTTCTGAGAGCGAAGTTCCTTCACCGACAGTGACCAGGTTTTCGGAAGTCATAACCTCTGAAATCGGTCGCTCATTATTCTTTTCAAAGCGCAAATCGCGGTTGGTCACAATTCCGATAAGTTTCTGCTGGTCATCGACTATGGGAATACCACCAATACTGTGCTCGCGCATGCTGGCTTTTGCATCCCGAACCAATGCATCTTTAGGAAGGGTTACGGGGTCCATAATCATTCCGCTCTCCGCTCTTTTAACCTTGCGCACCTTGGTCGCTTGTTGCGCAATGGTCATGTTTTTGTGCAATACCCCAATACCGCCTTCACGAGCCATGGCAATCGCCATTTGTGATTCGGTAACCGTATCCATAGCAGCGGAAACGATGGGCACATTAATTCGGATGTTTCGCGTAAAACGCGTTGTAATATCTACCTCACGTGGCAAAACTTCTGAATAACCGGGAACCAGGAGTACATCATCGTAAGTAAGTCCTTCACCGATGATTTTTGAAAGATGCGCTTTCATGCAATTCAAGATTAATTGCGTGCAAATATACCATATTTATTTAGGAACATTTCAGGGCTTGGTTTCTTCTTATTGTTTGTTAATTTTATTTAGACTTATTACAAATAATTATATCTTTATTCAAAACATCCTATGTACTCTAAAGTTGAAGTTTTAGGTTGTAGTAAGTCTGGCGAATTCAGTTTCTGCAACCATTCGAAGTTATATCAATTGCGTTTCAACAATCTGTGTTTTGAATTCTACGAATGGGAATTGGAGAATTTTAAACGCTATTTGAAAACCCTTCTTCGTGGCTTCAAACAGCATAGCATTGTCGACATCAATGGGAAGACGAAGATTCCATTATCTGTGGGCAATAAATATTTCATTATTTTGCTCTCCCATAAAGAATTGGTGGAAATGTTTCAGTTGCTCAGCGAAAAACGTTCCACACCACAACTTATCAAAGCGAAGGATATTGATTATCTCTCTACGAAAAACTAGCTTCCGAAGTGTTCTCAGGAGTTAGTAGGTTTGGAAAGCGGCCACAGGATTCGGCCGCTTTCTTTTTTAAATTCAATCCAAATACAAATAACTGAATAGCAAGTATTTAGAATCATTTTAGGTATTTTCTGAAGTACCTTTATATAGAATTTTAAAACTATTGCTATGTCTATTCGGTTAGCCACAAATTGTACAAATTGCATCAATTTTACAAACGAAAGTACTTGTGCCCAACACAACATCACTGTCAGCGAGAGGCACACCTGTGACAGTTTCACCATGCAAGATGCCTTGAAAGAAGGCATGAGCTGTGGAACTTGTACGCGATTCAATACGGCTGCTTGTCCTCATCCAGCAAAAGCTGCTGAAGGAATGTTGTGCTCAAAGTGGGCGCCCCAAGCGATGGCGTAAGCTTACAGCTTGAACTGAAGGGTAGTGTAGAAAGTTCTTGGTTCTGCAGGAATAATCCCCGGACCTGGATAGCCTGTCGCTCTTCTGGTAAAAAACGATTTATCCAAAACATTATTAATTCCGGCCTCGAGCCGGAATTTTTTATAGGTATAGGATAGTGAAACATCCAAGATTTCATATGCTGGAATGGTACCCACTATGCCCGCACCCGGTTCCACACCAAAATTGGGTTCGGCATTGGTGGCATCGGTGAACTGTTCCGATAAATACGAAAACTGCACACTTCCCAAAAGGTCAGCATACCCAAAATTCAGACCGGTTTTCAGGTTTACAGCTGGTACAAACTCCACTTCCTTTCCCTCCACGATACCATTGACAATATTCTCGCGTTCCAAGGCATCCGTATATTCCGATTTCGTCAAGGCGACGTTCACAAAGTAATTCAGTTTGAATTGGTCACTGGTTTTGAATAGCACTTCCTTCAGATTGACATCTGCGAAGGTTTCCAACCCATACATAAAAGCCGTACCGATGTTTCCTCTCAACCGCACCAAACGTCCGGTGGTCACCAATTCACCTGCGGCGTTCAATCGCGTTTCTTGTGCGACGACTTCACCAATTCGGTCATCATACAACAAACCAAAAACGCTGACATCATAATTCAGGTAGTTTTTCCACTGGCCTCGTATTCCAGTATCAGCGGTAAAACCGGTTTCATCTGTAATGTTCTCATCGATTTGAAAAGATGGATTTACCACCCTAATATCGTTGAAGGTAACCGACCGATAGTTTTGGGAAAAATTGCCATACCACTCCATCGCTGGGTTGACTTTATATGAAGTTCCCAATCCAAAAAGAATAAAGCTGCGTTCAAAATCGCGGTTGTCGGGAATTGCTTCATTGAGCAAAACATTACTGGCCAAGTCGGTTACGATGTTTTGAAAGCTTCCCATACTTTCCGTTTTGATGTACTCGAAGCGAAATCCAGGTGTAATTGAAAATTTATCAGAAAGATTGAAGATGTTTTCAGCGAACAAAGCCAAATTCAAATTCGGAAATTCGAATTGGGACTGACGTTCATAATCCGGGAAGGTTTCCGTAGCAAATGAAAAATCTGCGTTGCTATTTGCTGTTCCAGGACCCTGTTGCTGATTGTTGTTGGTTTGATAGTACTTTGAACCTACTAAAAAGACGGCATCTTTCCCTTTCAACTTATAACGTGTCAAGAGGCGTGCTTCCGCACCCCAGTTTTGAAATTCATCCAACAAAAACTCTCTGGGCTCTGTGGGAACGTCGTCTTGGAAAATTCGATTGATTCGAAAGCCCAACGCATTCCGTTCGGCGTCCAGAGTAAAGAGATTCAAGCTGAAATCCGTTTTGCTTGAGAAACGATGGTCCAGCCGCAGGGAAAAAAGTTTCCAATCCACATTGAACCAGTTTCGTGCTCGGTTACTAAAGTTAGGGTCTTCATTGAACTGTGCATCCGTAAGTCCTCCAGGTTGTTGCGCCAGATAATTGAACAAAGTCGCTTCAAAGGCAATCTTGGTTTTATCCGAAATCTGATACCCAAAATGACCGTAGTAGTTTCTGCTCGTAAAATCAGAATTGGGTCTAAACCCGCTCCCTTCTTTGTAATTGAAATAGGTGTAATAACTAAAATCTCCAACGGTTCCGCTCAAGCTATTGAAACTGGTTCGTAGGTCAAAAGAACCCAAAGTTTGTCGCGAAATCCATTCAATTTCTTTGCTGGGGTTGGGTTGTTTCAATTTGAAATTGATTAGCCCACCAAATTGTGGCCCGTATTGCAAAGAAGCAGCTCCGCGAACTACCTGGATTTCTTCTAGCGCCTCGGCAGGTGGTGTGTAGTAACTTTCAGGATACCCTAAAGCATCAGCGCTGATATCATAACCGTTTTGACGCACATTGAAATTCGCGGTACGATTCGGGTCCAGTCCCCTACCCCCAATATTCAACTGAAGGCCAGCATCCCCATTTTCATAGATGTTTAGCCCAACCACTTGCGAATAGATTTGCCGCGGATTGTTCGCAGCCAGGTTTCCCGTAATGTTGTCCAAAAGCACCACTTCGGATTTCTTTCCGGCATAGATGGCGGTTCCTTCCACTTTTCGAAGTTGCTGTAAGGTGAACAGTTTCTCCCTTTCTTGGGTCAACACTACCTCGGACAAGGTTTCGCCTAAAGACTCTACCGACACCTCCAAATTCGTATTGCCGCTTACGTTTATGCTTTGGGTATAGGTTTTATTTCCAAAAGCAAATACAATCAAATTGTAGTCTCCAGAGGGGACTTCTGTGAAAGAAAAGGTGCCATCGGGTTCGGTAACAGTCATTAGAGACAACTCTGTCAAATACACTTCGGCCCCTTCTATAGGTTGTTGTTGTGCGTCGAAAACCGACCCCGACAGTTGATACTGTCCATAGCTGATTACAGCCCAAAGGATAAAAATGAAACTGCTAAATACCTTTGATATCATCATTAAATGGTAAAATCCACGATTTGTGTTCAAACGTATCGCGGACGGTGGTCAAATCTATTTTCGGATTCACAAAAGGTTGGCTCAGTCGGCCATTAAGTGCCACATAGCTTTCGACATAAATGGCAATGTTTTGGTGTCCATCCTTTTGGAAGTGTTCTTTTAGGAAATGTGCGTAGGCTACAATGAAATCAGGCTGAAAGGCCATTTGCTTTTCTTGAAAGGGCGTTAAAAAATCATTATTGTTCACATAGAACCAGCGTCCACTTTCGGTATCGACAATTTTAAATTGGGCGTAGCCTGATTTCTCCATCAACATCACACGCCAAGAAAAGCGATATCCCTCTTCTGTCCAAAAAAGTTCGCCGGGATAACATAAATACCGCCATGGAAAGAGCAATTGAATCGCGAAAAAAATTGCCAATACCCAAGGAATGTATGGTTTCGCCGTTCGGTTTGACTGGCCCCACTTCCTTTCATTGTTGAAAAGCTCAAATGGAATCTTAAGCCATTGGGATACTTTCTCCAATGCTTTTTTATGAATAGTAGGGCTGAAAAATATGAGCGCGGAAACAATCATAATGTAGGGAAACATTCCGATTGGAAATAATACCCGCGTCAGAACATGAAAAATCACCACGAGAACGAATGCGAACTTTCGTGTTTTGGAATACAGCAATAAAAAAGGAATTGCCAAATCGTAAAGGGCTCCGCCCCAGCTAAAGGCATAATGAACCCATTCCTCTCCCATGAAGTTTCCCAAAAAGGGAATGTCAAATTTGGACGGCAACCAAATCTTTAAAGGCATGGCTTTTACCATCCAATCTGAGTTCAACTTGGCCAAACCGGCGTAGAAATACACAATGCCCAACAGTAGCTTGATGCTATCCACAGACCATTTAGGAATATATTGATATGCCTTTTTGGGATTCCTTTTGGCATCAATACTGAAGTAAGCCGAAGCAGGTAAAAACAGCATCAAAAAAGAAAGAATGCTGATGAAGTAATAGTGATTGAGATAAGTGGTTTTATCCATCAACTCGATGTAGGTGAAGGACAGAAAAAACAGTAACATCGCCCATCGATATTTATATCCCAAAGCTACCGCCAAAGCGGCCAACCCACAGACTAAAAAGATTGCATATGTCGCTGTACCCAGGGGCTTTATCCATTCAAAACCGAAGTAAGAAAAATGGAAGTTAGGTTCTAGGTATAGTTTTTCAATCCAACCATAAGACCAAAAACGGATGATGCTGATGCACATCATCAAACCGAACAAAATGCGAAAGACCGCCAAGGGGGCGGCCTCCGTATAGGTGTTCCAATATTTTCGGAAGTTATCCAGCATTAATCGCCGTCAGCATCCACGAAATCAATACTAATGCTCATGGCCGATACCATATCTACTTTAAAAAGCGGTACAGCACGTTGTACTTCGTCATAGGCTAATAGCATATTAGTAGGTGGATTATTGTTTTCAATTTCTTGGCGGAAGGTCCCTAGGCCTGTGACCAGCTCTCGCGCTTCATCCAGTTGACTGTTGATGACCGCGTCCAGCGCAACACCGTCCTTAACCTCATTTAGTGACCGAAGGTAAGAGGCCAAACTCTCTCCTGTAGCACTGCTTCCAAAATGTTTCCCATTGAAAAAGTCCTGTACGGCTTGCAAGCCTGTCAAAAAGAATTGTTGGCTCAACTCTTCTTTGTAAAATGCTTCAATGGTGTTGGGAGCGGGTGTTCCTGTGAAAACGCCTAAAGGAATCCCCATTTTACCTGCTCTCAAAAACTTTTCGTAGTAGAAGATAAAATCGTTTACGAATTTATCGGTAGACGCTGTAGCAGAAGAGCCATCATTGCTAACGAAGGTATCGCGATAGCCAGTATCCCATTGTGAAATCACTTCTTCCGTTAAGCTTATCATATCATCAATAACATCCCCTACGTATGCCAAGCGATTTCCAGAATCGGCTCCAGAATCGAAGCGTAATACCAAAGCATTATCATCGGTTTCAAGTCCATTGAATAGGTAATCCAGAGCAGGAAAACCTTTGGCGTCTCTGCTTGAGGGAACGGTCAAGTCATAGTTTCCTGAGGAAATGTAGTTTTCGACTAATTCCACATCTGTGGGATACGTATTCATATTTAAGCGGAACCCTAAAGCCTCCGCGGGACCAATTTCAAACATCGAAACTTGTTGCCATGACGAATAGGCGGTCTCCCACGCGTCACGAAGACTTCTTAAATTTTGGGTGGTTCGCTCCGCAGCGAAAGTGTTATAACTGGCTCTTAAATCTTGTAAATCAGATGAAAAGGATTGGTATGTAGGTAGTATAATATTATCTGCCCAATTTTGCAACATGGGGCCACGGTCAAAACTAATCGGAGCAACATCATCATCTTGTCCTGGGGTTGAGCCACCATCGCCATCGGAAGAGCAGCCGAAAAAAATCATAACCAACACCATTGCCAACCAACTATTCCTTCTCATGTCGTTTATTTTTATTTATTCTAATTTAAGCCGACCAAATATACAAAAGGGAAGGTCTTATTCTTAAAAAACCCTCCCTTTTTTTTATGATTTTTTTTACGCGAGAATGTTCCTACTCCCCGGCTTGTTCCACAGTAAAATCAAATCGCGCAGCGATGGCTTCTGAAAGTGCATCCAAGGTGGCTGGAGTAACATCCCAAAGTCCATTTTCACCATCATCCAATAAATCCGTCAAAAAAGCGTCTACCTCAGCTTTGGTAAAATAGGGTTCGGAAGAATCAGGACGACGTGTGAATTGCAAGCTGTAAATGAATCCATACCCTTCCGATAGGTCATGGAATCCAGCGCCATAATCCGGATTTTCCTGGTCAAGCACGTTTTTTCCTTGTTGCAAATAATAAACGGCTCGAATACCCACGATTTCAGAAATGGCCTTACGCACTATTTCTGCTTGTTCGTCTCGTACTTCGTAGTTTTTCTCAACGATTGCAGCCCTACCTAGTTTCAAGGCTTGATAGATAACATCGGTAATTCCCGCAAAATCAGAATCTCCTTCTACGCGGCCGATATATTTGTTTAGAAAACTATCATCTTGGCCAATAGTTGGTCTTGGGTCCGCTAAGTCCGCAGCAGTACCGAAAGCATATCCGTAGGCTTCGTCCCAATCGTGTTCCATCGCGGTGTAATTCTTTCCGTCTTCCAAAACACCATTATCATTATCTGCCAATTGCGTACCCGCATCGATAAAATTCGCACTTACATAATTGTTCAAGATTTGGTCTATCATTAAGGCACCTATCAAGGATTTGTTGAACAACTGATTCATTTCCAAACCGTCAGAAGTAACATAACGTACCGAAGACCCGTCGGGTAGCTGACCAGCACTACCCGCGACCGCTGCAACACCCCAATTCGGGAAAACCTCGGTTACCTGTCGGTCAATCCAACCTTCAAAGTCTGCACGAATGAGCGCTTGGTTGGTAGCATTGGATGAGAAGAAATCGAAAGAAGCTGCTGTTTTTCCGCGAACATTCTTGTCAGAACTGTTCAAATCGGCATTTTCGAAATCCATGTTGCCCTCTTCATGTGCAAACATGGCTTTAAGCTCTTCTGTCGTTGCTGTGTTATCCAAGAACTTAGCGATAATTTCCTCACCCATGAGAATACGGGTCGTTTGACCACTGAAGCTTA